>NZ_JAVLAT010000003.1:300000-527449 GCF_032190615.1 Brucella pseudogrignonensis | reverse complement strand
AGGAACCAAGAGAAGGGACCGCGGTTGCACGAACTCGGAGCGGATGAAAACCTGCTGGCCTGTGTCATGAGACTGTCGCGAGATACCAAAAGACGTTGGTGCACGGATCCATTGCGTGTTTAGCAAACTTACAGAAACCAGCTTTATGAGTTGCGCATTTGATCTATGGGATCGCGCTCATGCCATTCAAACACAACGCTACTCGCCGTCACCGAATACCGTTGCAGAGGTTCAGAGTTAAAAACTGGCGTGAATATGATAGTGGTTTACGACAGCGTGGCAGTATTACGTTTTGGATCAGCGATACGGCAATTGCAGGCTGGTTGGCACCGCGCCGGACAACACCAGGTGGCCAATCTGTCTATTCTGATCTGGCAATCGAAACGTCTTTGATGTGCGGGATCGTCTTCCATCAACCTTTGCGCCAAACCGAAGGCTTGATGTCCTCGCTGTTTGATTTGATGGGCATTGATCTACCGGTTCCTGATCATACGACATTAAGCAGGCGCTGTACCAGCTTGTCACTTTCGAAGGCTTTGGTTCGTCGCAAGATAGCCACAAGTGATGTAGGGGCACAGTTACCTTAACTCTGGCGCAAGCATAAGCTGCGAAAATAGGCCATGATCGAATCTCGTTCCTCACTTTATCACCGCCATCGTTTCCCTGCTGAGATTATCGCGGAGGCGGTATGGCTGTATTAGCGCTTTCCTCTTAGCTTTCGCATGGTCGAAGATATGCTGGCTTACCGTGGGATCATCGTCACCCACAAGACGGTGCATGAATGGGCGGAGAAGTATGGACGTGAATATGCCAATACGATCCGTCGCCGCACCCCACGTCTTGGTGATAAATGGCACCTTGATGAAATGGTCATCACGATCAACGGTGAGAAGCATTTTCTGTGGCGCGCCGTTGATCAGGATGGCTTTGTACTCGATGTTCTTGTTCAGAAGCGCTGTAACACCAAGGCTGCCAAGCGTTTCATGCGTAAACTTCTACGCGGCCAGGGCTGTTCAGCCCGCGTCATGGTCCGCGATAAGCTGAGATCTTATGGTGCTGTCAAACGAGAACTGGGGATGAGCGTTTGCGAGCATCGTCAGCACAAAGGCTTGAACAACCGCGCTGAGAATTCGCACCAGCCCATCCCACGACGAGAGCGGGTCATGAAGCGCTTCAAATCAGCGCGACACGTGCAACGCTTCACATCCATTCACGACCCGGTCTACAATCTCCACTACTTTCCCCGCAACCTTCTCTCCTCAGCAGACCATCGCGAGCTGCGTCAGACCGCTACAAATATGTGGCGTGAAATCGCTTGCCTGAAAACTGCATAATTTCAGCACCATAGACAAAATTACGAACTTGCTCAGGTTAACGTAACAGTGCCTTTACGGACTCTCACGGCGAGGCTTCATGCATCGCCTGTTACGCCTGATTGAATTGAGCGTACTCATGAATGCTCCGGATAATTCAGTATTAATGAATGATAATGGCTTGACTAAGTAATAGTCAACCTGTCATACCATTGAATGAGGACGTGAGGAGACTAATCAAATTTAACTGTTAATGCGCTTAACAGCATGGATCCTATCTTGGGGGTTAGCCATAGCTGGCATGGCTACGCAGGTTGCTCCGCATGGCAGTGTTCAAAGTACTGTCTACCCTTGCGCCACACGGATAATTTTGAGGAATATGTGAAATGAAAATTGCTATAATCGGGTGTGGTGTAGTTGGTTCATCCTGGTCTTTGGTCTTCGCACGCGCAGGACATGACCTTGTAATTTATGATCAGAATACGAGTGCGGCAGAAGCCGCAGTTGAGTTTGTCGCTGCCGCAAATCCAGTTTTTGCCGAAAGATGCCGTGTTGCGAAAAGCCTCGCGGATGCGCTGTCGAGTGCAGATTATGTGCAGGAAAGTGCGCCAGAGCGGCTGCCGATTAAGCAGGCGCTTTATCGAGAAATAGACGGTCTCGTCACCCCAACAACTATTATCGGTAGTTCAACATCAGGCTTCCCTGCTTCAGAATTCACGGCAGGTCTTGTGAATGCAGGACGTTATCTTGTAGCGCACCCTATCAATCCGCCACATCTCATCCCTCTCGTAGAGTTGATTCCAGCGCCGTGGACTTTGCCGGAGACGCTGAGCTTTACGCGTGATCTTATGCGTGATCTTGGTCAGAGTCCAATTACTTTGACCCGCGAAATAAATGGCTTCGTGGTCAATCGACTTCAAAGTGCCTTACTTGGTGAAGCATTTAGATTGGTCGAAGATGGTATTTGTACGCCGGCCGAAGTTGATGCAGCAGTGGCGGATGGCCTGGGTCTGCGCTGGTGCTTTATGGGGCCTTTTGCAACCATCGATCTGAATGCTGCCAATGGTGTTGCTGAATATTGTGCCAATCTGGGACCAATGTATCACCGTCTTGCAACCGAGCAAGCCGACCCGCGTGAGTGGGGTCCAGAACTCGTTTCCGCTATTGAAGGTAAAATGCGTAATGCAGTGCCTTCTGAGGATCTTCCTAAGCGTCGCAAATGGCGCGATAAGTTCCTTGCCTCAATCGTTGAGGCGAAGCGCAGCATTACAAAGGATCTTGGTTCATGAGTGGATTTGGTGCGCCCGTACATCTAAGCCGTGAGAGATTATCAGATAAGATTGCACGTGATATTGAGGCGCGTGTTTTGTCTGGTGAGCTAACTATTGGCGATCAGCTTCCGTCTGAGCGCGAACTCATGGTTCATTATGGTGTAGGTCGACCTGCCGTTCGAGAGGCACTGCTTTGGCTCAACAAAACAGGCATTCTTGCTGTTTCAAACGGGGATCGCACGCGCGTAACAGAGCCTGATCCTCGCGATTTGCTCCAGCTCCTCTCGGGGGCTGCGAAAATGCTGGTAGCGCGACCTCAAGGGGTTCGCCAGTTCCAAAAGACCCGAATTTTTGTTGAAATTGCTATGGTGCGCGAAGCTGCGCGTCTTGCGAGTCCCTCAGATATAGTAAAGCTGGAAGAGCTACTGGAGAGAAATGAAAATAGTGGTGGTGACATCGCTGTTTTCTCCGCAACGGATGATGCTTTCCACCAGTTTATAGCTGCGATTGGTCAGGATCCTCTTCTTGATGCGCTGTACGAAGTTGTGATGGAATTGCTTGAAGACCAGCGACGGATGTCGCTCAGTCATCCACAAGCACTTTCCATGGCTGCGGCAGCTCATCGAAATATTTTCGAAGCAATTCGTGATCGTGATGCGGACCGAGCAGAAGCCGCTATGCGAAATCATTTGAACACTGTGGTTCAAACCTATTGGGACATTTACAAGCAGAAGAGTGGGACTGATTAGAGTTCCTTTTTTGTTTTTTTCTAACAAAGGCAAAGATTATGTTACTTGGTTGTATCGGTGATGACTTCACCGGTTCCAGTGATCTTGCGAATACCTTGTCGAAACAAGGTATGCGGGTGACGCAATATTCAGGCGTGCCAGATAAAGAGGCGCATCCTAGCGTCGAAGTTGGTGTTGTGGCACTGAAATCGCGCAGCATTCCAGCCGCTGAGGCCGTTGAACAATCGTTGCGGGCGTTGAAATGGCTTCTGGCTCAGGGCTGCAAGCAGATATTGTTCAAATATTGCTCGACGTTTGATAGTACACCTGAAGGTAATATCGGCCCCGTGGCCGCAGCGTTGGCAGAGGCGCTTGGCGCGAGGAAGGTTGTAGTTTGTCCCGCTTTTCCGGGTGCAGGGCGTACTATCTACCAAGGAAATCTATTCGTAAATGATCGACCTTTGAATGAAAGCGGAATGGAAAATCATCCGCTTAATCCTATGACCGACTCTGACATCCGTCGCTGGCTCGCACGCCAGACAGATATGCCAGTAGGTCATGTTCCCTTTGAAAAAGTAATTCAAGGGTCAGATGCCATAACGAAAGCGCTTTCAGTCGCTGATGAAGCCGGTGCACGGTTGATCGTGGTGGACGCTACTTCTGACAACGACTTGATGGAAATTGGTAAGGCGCTTGAAGGGCTACCTTTCCTGACGGGCGGCTCAGGAATTGCCATGGGATTGCCTAACAATTTCCGCCGACAGGGGCTTGTTTCGGGTGAAATACCTGAATGGCAAGGTGTCAGCGGTAAATGCGTCGCCCTTTCAGGGTCTTGTTCGACTGCAACGCGGAGTCAGGTGGCGCAGCACCGGGCTCAGTCAATGCCGACTCTTGAAATTACGGCTGATGATGCTGTGGCTGGACTATTGAACCCAAAGGACATTGCTCAATGGGCTCTCACGCAAGAAGGACGGCCCTTAGTATTTTCTTCGGCTGATCCTGAAGTTGTGCGCAAAGCACAAGAGAAATACGGTCGTGAGAAAGTTGCCGCTGCCATTGAAACTCTTTTTGCCAACATTGCAACTGAGTTGGCTGGCGCGGGTGTCGGGCGCGTGATCGTGGCCGGTGGTGAAACATCGGGTGCGGTGGTCGAGGCCCTTGAGTTGAAAGCACTTGAGATTGGACCCGAAATTGCACCGGGTGTTCCTGCTTTGCGTGGCACTTTGCCAAGCGGTGCAGTGGTTGCGCTCGCTCTCAAGTCTGGAAATTTCGGCGGGCCTGAGTTCTTCAATGAGGCAGATCTTATCCTGATGGGAAGCTGATTTAGCTAGTTGTGGGAGGGGTGGAGTTACCCCGGCCAATTTAAGTTACATAACGGAGGAGAATACAAAATGTTTAGTCTGGGCAAGACTCTTAGAAATACATCACTGGCAGCGCTAACAAGCCTTGCAATTGCTTCAATCCCAATGGTTGCCTTCGCGCAAGATGTGCTAAATTTGAAGCTGGGGCATATCCAATCCGAACAGGACCTTTGGCATTATGGAGCGCAAAAGTTCAAGGAGGAGCTTGAGGCGCGCTCTGATGGTAAAATTACTCTCACCATCTATCCGAATTCCACCATCGGTGGTGATCGTGATCTTGTCGAAGGTATGCAGATGGGAACCGTCGATTTTGGCTTGATCGCGGGTGTTCTCGGCAACTTCGAACCTTCTATCCAGCTCTTGGAATTGCCATATTTGTTTCGCTCACAGGATGAATTTGACACTGTGATAGGTGGAGAAATTGGTGCTGAAATCGCTGAGAATGTACGCCAGAATGCAAATGTGCGTATTTTGAACTGGTGGGAGCGTGGCTCGAGGCAGGTTACGTCAAAAAAACCCATAAATGGAGCCGAAGATCTCAAGGGTTTGAAGATCCGTGTTCCTGAAATTCCAGCTATGGTTGCAACCTGGCGCGCAATGGGTGCCAACCCAACGCCAATGGCTTGGAGTGAAGTTTATACTGGCCTGGAGCAACATGTGATTGATGCACAGGAAAACCCTATTCCGTTTATTTATGGTGGGCGTCTCGGAGAAGTGCAGGACTATCTCGCTTTTACAAATCACAAATTTGAATATGTGACGCTCGCAATGAGCGAATTGCGATGGAACCAGCTGACAGATGAGCAAAAGAAGATCATCACAGAGGCCGCAGCGGCAGCTACCGTAGCTGAAAATGAAGCTGTCCGAACCCAAACCTCGGAAATGCTGAAAAAGATGGTTGATCAAGGTCTAAAGGTTACAGAACCCAATACAGATGAAATCGCTGCCGCAGCAGTTGCTGCTCATGAGCCTTTCGCTAAAACTGTTAACATAGATCTTTATAATCGTATCACAACTGCTCTTAAACGCTGAGTTCAACCAAGCCTGATTACCCGTCGCGATTAGTAGGCTGTGGCGGGTGTTCTTTGTGCGGAGGAGGCAAGCTTGAACAAACTTGACCAATTAATCCAGAAATTCCTGCTTTGGGCTATCGGCATGCTGATCTTTGCTATGATGGTGGTGACATTCTCCCAGGTTGTCGCGCGTTATGCATTTGCAAACTCGCTTAGCTGGTCGGAGGAAGTAGGACGATATATTTTTGTTTGGATAACGTTTCTTGGTATGGCTGCTGCCTTTCAGGCACGAGCGCATGTTGCACTTGATTTCCTCGTGAACCTGCTCCCCGCTAAGCCCTCAAGGCTATTGACAGTATTGAATGCTCTGCTTGTTGCTGTGGTCGGCGCAGCGCTGATCATCGGTGGTGCTTCGCTGATCAAATTTGGGGTTAATCAAAGGAGCGCGGCTTTAGGAATACCAATGTACTTCATTTATTCTGTAATCCCATTTAGTGGAATTACACTTCTCTACTTCGCGTTACGAGAAGCATGGCGACGCACATTCAGCAGTGATCCTGCAGAAGTGGATGCTTCGGCAACTGCTGTGGAAGGATCCATATAGTGATTTCGCTTATTCTTTTTGGTGGCTTCGCGCTTTTCCTGGCGATTGGCTTGCCAGTTGCGTTTGGTATCGCAATCGCTTCTCTTGTAGCAATTTGGTATAATGGCCTGCCGATGGCGTTGTTTGGTCAACGTCTATTTACGTCTGTAGACTCTTTTCCATTGATGGCCATACCTCTATTTATGCTGGCCGGTGCACTGATGGGGCATGGTGGTATCACTACACGTATTATCAGCTTTGCCCTGTCAATTTTTGGTAATATTCGAGGCAGTCTCGCTCAGGTGGTATCGGCGAGCGGGATTGTTATGGGTGGTGTGTCTGGTTCAGGTGTCGCAGATGTTGCCGCATTGGGCTCAGTAATGATCCCGGAAATGAAGAAGCGAAAATATGATGCCGCTTTTTCCGGCGCGCTTGTCGCATGTTCAGGCAGCCTCGCACTTATTCTGCCACCGAGCATTGCCATTATTATCTATGGTGTCTCAGCACAGGCCTCGATTGGAGATATGTTCCTGGCTGCACTCGCGCCTGGATTAGCTATTGGTATAGGTTTTCAGGTCTATGCATATATTTATGCGCGGATGAAGGGCTATCCACGCGAAGGTGGCGTGAGCAATGCTGAAAAGTGGCGGCGTTTCAAAGATGCCAGTTGGTCACTTTTGATGCCAGTCATTATCATTGCCGGTATTCGCATGGGGATATTCACACCGACGGAAGGTGGTGCGGTCGTAGCAGTCTATGCGTTTGTTGTCGGTATGTTCGTTTATAAGGAAATTACCCTAAAAAAAATCCCGCAGATTTGCATGGAAGCAGCTATCGGCACAGCTGTTGTGGCAGCAATTATCGCGGCGACATCTCTCTTTGGCTGGCTTTTGACAAATGCCCAATTGCCACAGGCGATCGCTGCAGCGATTTTGACACTCACAGACAATCCAATTTTGCTGCTTCTATTGATCAATGTGATGCTGCTGATCATCGGTATGTTTGTTGATAGTGGTCCTGCGATTTTGTTGATGACGCCTATCTTGTTACCAGTCGCAAATCAGATTGGCGTAGACCCTGTGCAGTTTGGTCTCATCATGGTTATCAATTTAACGATTGGCTTGTTGACGCCTCCCGTCGGAACTGCCCTCTATCTTGCGAGTTCGATATCCGGGGTTGCTATCATGCGATTAACACGAGCGATGTTACCCTTCTGGGGAATCATGGTGTTCGTGCTTCTTTTGGTGACTTATTGGCCAGGTTTCACAAGCTGGGCTATATCAAGATAAGCTCAATGGCCTGAGTATCGGTTTTTCGGGAAGGCAGCGTAAACTCTGCCTCCCGTTGTAACTATTCCGTGCCAATGAAATGGAGATTAGTTCATGGATCGCGAGACTAAAGCAGAAAAACTTTGCAGCTTGTGTCGCAGCTTATTTGACCGTGGCTATTCGGTTGGAGGCGCTGGAAACGTTTCAGTGCGCATTGAGAGTGGTGGTTTTCTTGTCACGCCTACAGGCGGGAGCCTGGGAAGACTTGAGCCGTCGGATCTCGCTGAGATCAGCGTCAGTGGTGAAGTGTTGGCAGGCCCCAAGCCATCGAAAGAGTTCACATTTCACAAAGCTCTGTTCGATTGCCGTAGTGATGCGGGTGCAATTGTTCATCTACATTCTACTTATCTAACGGCGCTTTCTTGTTTAGAGGATCTGCCCCAGGATAATGCGTTACGTCCTTTTACCCCGTATTATGTGATGCGCGTTGGCTATATGCCGGTAATTCCTTATTATCGGCCCGGCGCTGCCGAGATTGGCAGAGACCTTGCAGCAACAGCACAGGTTCACAAGGTTAATGCTTTTCTGCTGGCCTCACATGGTGTGGTCGTACTGGGTAAAGATATCGAGGATGCGGTTAATAATGCGGAAGAGTTGGAAGAAACCGCACGGTTAGCTTTCATTTTGCGTGGCGAAAAAATCCGCTACTTGAGCGAGCGCGAAATAGCAGAACTTCGTCCTTAAGCGCACTGGAAGAGGCACAGTTACCTTAACTCTGGCGCAAGCATAAGCTGCGAAAATAGGCCATGATCGAATCTCGTTCCTCACTTTATCACCGCCATCGTTTCCCTGCTGAGATTATCGCGGAGGCGGTATGGCTGTATTATCGGGCGTTTTTGCACGGAGCCGATTATAGATAGTTTCCGGTCTTTGATGTTGCCTTTATTGGCTCTTTGCTTTGACGCGGAGGGAATCCGGGCGTGCGGATGCCAGCATTCGATTGAGAATGCGACATCCGAGTTTAATTTCGATTTGCTGATTGGCAAACTTGCGTGAACGAAGAGAATTGTCGTTGATTGATTTATAGCGGCCCATCGTCGTTTCCACGTTGGAACGCCTGCCATAATTGGTCATGACCTGCCACTTCATCCGGCCATGCTCAGCAATTGTCTGGCTATGCCAATCACGCTGATCCGGTGGGCCATAAAACTCTGTTGGTAACTGCCGTGCTCGTGGTGGAACGATAACGCTTATACCGGGACTATGTTGGCGAAGTGATCTATAGGTCTCATCACTGTCATAAGCCCCATCAGCTGTGAAGCTGGCGATCGGCTGGTCAATCTGACCAAGCAGATCTGCGAGCTGGCTGATGTCGCTGCTATTTTGATCACTGAGGATTTCAGCAATAATCTCACCCGTGTCAGCATCCACTGCAAGGTGCAGTTTGCGCCATTCTCTGGGGGATTTTCTGCCATGCTTGTCTTCAAGCCACTGGCCTGCGCCATAAAGCTTCAGGCCCGTGCTATCAACGAGAACATGAATTCCTACATCACTTGTGGCTGTCTTGTGACGAACCAAAGCCTTCGAAAGTGACAAGCTGGTACAGCGCCTGCTTAATGTCGTATGATCAGGAACCGGTAGATCAATGCCCATCAAATCAAACAGCGATGACATCAAGCCTTCGGTTTGGCGCAAAGGTTGATGGAAGACGATCCCGCACATCAAAGACGTTTCGATTGCCAGATCAGAATAGACAGATTGGCCACCTGGTGTTGTCCGGCGCGGTGCCAACCAGCCTGCAATTGCCGTATCGCTGATCCAAAACGTAATACTGCCACACTGTCGTAAACCACTATCATATTCACGCCAGTTTTTAACTCTGAACCTCTGCAACGGTATTCGGTGACGGCGAGCAGCGTTGTGTTTGAATGGCATGAGCGCGATCCCATAGATCAAATGCGCAACTCATAAAGCTGGTTTCTGTAAGTTCGCTAAACACGCAATGGATCCGTGCACCAACGTCCTTCGCACGCTTGCCCAGCTTGATGTAGAGCGCTACGGCTCGCATCCGATCTTCGTAGGAATACATGAACTACCTCCATGATAGTCCAAGTTTTCGTCCGCACCCCCCTTCTCAGCGGCAATCAACACACAGCGATGCGGTTGCCCTTCTCGGTAATATTCAGCGCCAGATTAGACCCCATAACGCCAAGGCCGATGAGGCCTATTTCAGCTTGCGACATCGGAATTCTCCATTTTCAGTTCTTGTCCCGAAGATCGCTAGCGCAACTTTGCGCAAGCCTCTTACTCCATCCTGCATCAGAAACTTAGCTGAACTTTCATAGACTGGCTACGATCTCCGGCTATTTCGAATGCTTTAATTGCATCCTCAATCGGATAAACAGCCGACAGAAGCGGCTTGAGATTGACTCGCTTTGTATTGATCAGATCAACGGCCAGACCAAACTCATCATGGAAACGGAATGTGCCTTTCAATTCGATCTCTTTTGCAACGATGGTATTCTGCGGAAGTGAAATATCCCCACTCAGTCCAAGCTGCACCAGAACCGAGCGCGGCCTCAACACATCCAGCCCGCTGCGGATGGCCTGTTCATTGCCTGAGGCGGCACCGTTATGTCTGGATGGCGCCCGTCTGGCAAGTGTCTATTCCTTGATGATTGAGCAGAGCGGGTCGGGTGCAGTCATGTCTCCGGCCTTTTGATGCAGCGTTTTCATGCCGCTGGCCCTGATGTTATCCGCCTGATCAGATCCCTATCACTTTAGCGCGCTCTGATGCGCAATACGGTGCCACGGGTTCTTCTGATTATGCGGTCCATTCCGCTATGTTTTGTCATCACGTCATAGTCACGCCGCCAAAGTTAGCTCCGTTACCGGAGATTCATCATCTGCTTGAGGTTATGCGGTTATTATATTGGTTGATGAGTTCGTTTTGATGTCGACTTCATAGTCCCGCTTATGGATGATAACGGCCCAGGCGATGCGGGCCATTTTATTTGCCAAAGCAACCGCAACGAGCCTGAATGGCTTCTTTGCCAGTAATTGCCTCGCCCATAGGGCAAGAGCGGACTGGCTGGTTCCCTTCCGGATACTGTAGAGCGCTGCAGTTGCCCCAACAACCAGAAGTTTTCGCAAGTGGCGGTTGCCCATTTTGGAGATGCGTCCCAGACGTGGCTTTCCGCCACTGGAATATTGTCTGGGCACAAGTCCGAGATAGGCGGCGAATTCGCGTCCGCAGGAGAACTGTTTGGCAAAAGCTGCAAGACTGGCTGTCATATAGGTTGCAGTCAGCACACCAATACCGGGGATAGTCGCTAGCCGGTTACTGGTTTCACTGTCACGGTGCATTTCCACAATTGCGCGGTCGAGTTTGGCAATCTGCCTGTCAGTCTCAATCAGCATCTCTGCCAGCGGTTGCAAGGCAGTGACAGCAATTTCTGGAACCTGCGCAGAGCTGTTCATCTTCTCCTCCCGGTGTTGCAAAAGCGCAAGCAGGCTGCGGACATTGCGTGCACCTTCAGCGACAACGATCCCCAACTCAGAAAAATGTGCGCGAATTGCGTTGATCAGGGCTGTACGCTGTGTGATCAGGAGTTCCCGTGCTGAATGGAGCATCAGGGTTGATTGCTGCTCAACGCTCTTTACCGGCGCAAAGCGCATAGTAGGACGAGAAACAGCTTCACAGATTGCAGCTGCATCCGCAGCATCATTCTTTTGACGCTTCACGTAAGGTTTTACGTAAGCGGGTGAGATAAGCCGAACGTCATGTCCCAGAGATTGCAGCGTTTGGGCCCAATAGTGTGCAGTCGCGCAGGCTTCTATGCCAATCAGGCAGGGAGACAGTGTCTTGAAAAACGTCAGCATCTGCGAGCGGCGAAGGCGTTTGCGCAACAAAACCTGTCCGTCTGCATCAACCCCATGAACCTGGAAGACATTCTTTGCAAGATCAAGTCCGATTGTCGTAATCTGTGTCATGATGGATGGCTCCTTTCTATGGTTTGTCCAATGAACCGATAATGGCACATCTGATGCACAAGCAGGGCGCCATCCATCACATCACTTTAACCTGAGCAAGTTCGTAATTTTGTCTATGGTGCTGAAATTATGCAGTTTTCATGCAAGCGATTTCACGCCACATATTTGTAGCGGTCTGACGCAGCTCGCGATGGTTTGCTGAGGTGAGAAGGTTGCGGGGAAAATGGTGCAGATTGTAAATTGGGTCGTGAATGGATGCGAAGCGTTGCACATGTCGCGCTGATTTAAAGCGCTTCATGACCCGCTCTCGTCGTCGGATTGGCTGGTGCGAATTCTCAGCGCGGTTGTTCAAGCCTTTGTGCTGACGATGCTCGCAAACGCTCATCCCCAGGTGTCGTTTGGCAGCACCATAAGATCTCAGCTTATCGCTGACCATTACACGAGCCGAACAGCCCTGGCCGCGTAGAAGTTTGCGCATAAAACGCTTGGCAGCCTTGGTATTACGGCGCTTCTGGACCAGAACATCGAGTACAAATCCATCCTGATCAACTGCGCGCCACAGAAAATGCTTCTCACCCTTGATTGTGATGACCATTTCATCCAAGTGCCATTTATCACCAAGGCGTGGTGTGCGACGACGGATCGTATTGGCGTATTCACGTCCAAACTTCTCCGCCCATTCGTGCACCGTCTTGTAGGTAACAATGATCCCACGGTAAGCCAGCATGTCTTCGACCATGCGAAAGCTGAGTGGAAAGCGATAATACAGCCATACCGCTTCGGCGATGATCTCAGCAGGGAAACGATGGCGGTGATAAAGAGAAGCGCGAGGTTCGATCATGCCGTATGTTCACAGCTCATGCTTACGTCAAATTTAAGGTAACGGTGCCCTGCCGTGAGCTCGAACGCGACGAGGGCGCGCCTTCCACGCCTCTGCTTCTTGCCATCACCTATCCGGATCAAACTGCGCTTGAGCGCGCTATGGCATGCGATGCACGTTTTCAGTCGCGCGAACAGACGCAGCATCTCCTCACCATGTTCGAGGGTAAGGTTTACCATCGTGTCACCTCCGCCGCTATCCACGAGTTAACAGCGTAGGAGTGAAAATGATGACGTTTCCGCTTTTCGATCTTACCGGTCTGCGAGGTCTCGTCACGGGTTCGTCGCAGGGGATCGGGCTATCGCTTGCGCGAGGACTCGCCGAACACGGCGCTGAAGTCGTGCTCAACGGCCGTGATCGTCGCAAGTTAGACCTGGCTGTCCGTAAACTGACTGACGCCGGCGCTCGGGTTTCGGCCAGTGATTTCGATGTGACGGACGCCGACGCGGTAACGCGCGGCGTCAATGCGATCGAAAGCGATGTTGGTCCGATCGATATCCTCATAAACAATGCAGGCATGCAGTTTCGCAGTCCACTCAAGGAGTTCCCGGTGGATCGCTGGGAGCAACTGTTGAAGACTAATGTTTCCAGCGCCTTTTACGTCGGTCAGGCGGTAGCCAGGCATATGATCAATCGCCGCCGCGGCAAGATTGTCAACATCGCCTCTGTACAGAGCGAACTCGCCCGTCCTGGGATAGCGCCTTATACTACGACCAAGGGCGCGGTGAAAAATCTGACTCGCGGCATGGCCACCGATTGGGCGAAATACGGGTTGCAGATTAACGCACTTGCACCCGGGTATTTTAAGACACCGCTCAATCAGGCTCTGGTTGACAATCCAGATTTCACGGACTGGTTGGAAAAGCGCACCCCTGCAGGTCGCTGGGGCGATGTCGAGGAACTGATCGGTGCGGCTGTCTTCCTGTCTTCCCGGGCCTCATCCTTTGTAAATGGACACACACTCTATGTCGATGGCGGTATCACAATCAGCCTCTAACCCCGCGGCAGGCATGGGGCCCGTCGTGGTCATGGGCGTCTCTGGCTGCGGCAAATCCACTGTGGGGTACGGCCTTGCCCGCCGTATCGGCGCCGATTTTATCGAAGGTGATAGCCTTCATCCCGCGATCAATGTCGAAAAGATGCGGGTAGGCACCCCTTTGACCGACAAAGATCGATGGCCATGGCTTGATGCACTTGGCCAAGCACTTGGTGGCGACACGAATATCGTAATCTCCTGCTCAGCGTTGAAGCGGACATATCGAGATCGGCTTAGAGCGCTGGCTGGTAGGCCTGTTGTCTTCGTCTATCTGGAAGGTGATCGCGGCGTTCTGGCCGCACGGATGGCAGCGCGTAGTCACGACTACATGCCATTAGTGCTTCTCGACAGCCAACTCGCGACGCTCGAGTCTCCTTATGCGGAGGAATGGGTAGTTACGATAAACATTGATCAATCGCTGGAAGCGATCCTCGAGTCGGCGCTCGAATATTTAGTATCATTAAACGGTCCTTAGACCGTGTTAAAAACGAGTGGAGGAAACTATGAGAAAGCCGAACATCCTAATGCTCGGACCCTATCCCGAATGGGATATGGTGGAGTTGGAGGCTCAGTTTGAGGTACACAAGCTTTACCAAGCGGACGACCGCGAGGCTTTTTTGGCGCTATATGGTGCCGATATCCGCGGCATTGCCACGCGTGGCGAATTGGGTGCCTCCGCGGAACTGATTAGCCAGCTGCCGAAGCTAGAAGTTATATCGATTTACGGCGTCGGTTACGATGCTGTCAATCTCGATGCGGCCCGGGCCCGCGGTATCCGCGTGACTAATACCCCGGATGTCCTGACCAACGACGTTGCCGATCTAGGCATCGGCATGATGCTTGTCCAGTCGCGCGGAATGATCAGCGCCGAAGCATGGGTCAGAGACGGAAGCTGGGCAGAAAAAGGCCTTTATCCATTAAAACGTCGTGTTTGGGGCCGCAAGGCCGGTGTTCTCGGTTTAGGCCGTATCGGCTTCGAAGTCGCTAAGCGCCTGAAGGGTTTCGATATGGACATCGCCTATAGCGATGTCTCGCCCCGTGACTTTGCTAAGGACATGACCTTCATCGCGGATCCAGCTGAACTAGCAAGACATTCCGACTTTCTGTTTGTGACGCTCGCCGCATCGGCTGTAACGCGCCACATTGTATCGAAGCCGGTAATCGAGGCACTCGGCGCGGATGGCATGCTGATCAACATTTCGAGGGCGTCTAATATCGACGAAGATGCACTTCTCGACGCGTTGGAAAGCAGGAGGCTCGGCTCGGCGGCACTAGACGTGTTCGAGGGCGAACCATTGCTCAATCCGCGTTTCCTGACGCTCGACAATGTTTTGGTTCAGCCACACCACGCGTCCGGTACGGTCGAAACGAGAAAGGCAATGGGCAAACTCGTGCGCGACAATCTGGCTGCGCATTTTGCCGGTTCAGCCCTGCTTACCCCAGTTGTTTGAGGAAAACCCATGAAAGCTATTGTCATTCACGCCGCAAAAGATTTGCGTATTGAAGAACGGGAGCCTGAAACTATGGGAACCGGACAAGTGGAAGTGAAGATTGAAGCGGGCGGCATTTGCGGCTCCGATCTTCACTATTATAACCATGGTGGGTTCGGTGCGGTTCGCGTGCGCGAACCGATGATCCTGGGACACGAAGTCGCCGGAACGATCGTTGCTCTTGGAAGTGGTGTATCCGGTCTTGCCATCGGTGATCGGGTTGCCGTCTCGCCAAGCCGGCCATGTGGTGATTGTGAATATTGCCAGAAAGGCATGCAGAACCACTGTTTCAATATGCGCTTTTATGGCAGTGCAATGCCTATGCCGCATATTCAGGGCGCATTCCGACAGCGGTTGGTGGCTGAACAGGCGCAATGCTTCAAGGTTGCGGAAGACATTTCTATCAATGAAGCAGCAATGGCTGAGCCATTTGCCGTGACCTTGCATGCGGTTGCGCGCGCTGGCAGCCTGCTGGACAAGCGCGTTCTAGTGAGTGGTTGCGGACCGATCGGTGCGCTGGCTATGGCACCGTTACCTTAAATTTGACGTAAGCATGAGCTGTGAACATACGGCATGATCGAACCTCGCGCTTCTCTTTATCACCGCCATCGTTTCCCTGCTGAGATCATCGCCGAAGCGGTATGGCTGTATTATCGCTTTCCACTCAGCTTTCGCATGGTCGAAGACATGCTGGCTTACCGTGGGATCATTGTTACCTACAAGACGGTGCACGAATGGGCGGAGAAGTTTGGACGTGAATACGCCAATACGATCCGTCGTCGCACACCACGCCTTGGTGATAAATGGCACTTGGATGAAATGGTCATCACAATCAAGGGTGAGAAGCATTTTCTGTGGCGCGCCGTTGATCAGGATGGCTTTGTACTCGATGTTCTGGTCCAGAAGCGCCGTAACACCAAGGCTGCCAAGCGTTTCATGCGTAAACTTCTACGCGGCCAGGGCTGTTCAGCCCGCGTCATGGTCCGCGATAAGCTGAGATCTTATGGTGCTGTCAAACGAGAACTGGAGATGAGCGTTTGCGAGCATCGTCAGCACAAAGGCTTGAACAACCGCGCTGAGAATTCGCACCAGCCAATCCGACGACGAGAGCGGGTCATGAAGCGCTTTAAATCAGCGCGACATGTGCAACGCTTCGCATCCATTCACGACCCAATTTACAATCTGCACCATTTTCCCCGCAACCTTCTCACCTCAGCAAACCATCGCGAGCTGCGTCAGACCGCTACAAATATGTGGCGTGAAATCGCTTGCATGAAAACTGCATAATTTCAGCACCATAGACAAAATTACGAACTTGCTCAGGTTAAAGTGATGTGATGGATGGCGCCCTGCTTGTGCATCAGATGTGCCATTATCGGTTCATTGGACAAACCATAGAAAGGAGCCATCCATCATGACACAGATTACGACAATCGGACTTGATCTTGCAAAGAATGTCTTCCAGGTTCATGGGGTTGATGCAGACGGACAGGTTTTGTTGCGCAAACGCCTTCGCCGCTCGCAGATGCTGACGTTTTTCAAGACACTTGACCTGAGACCCGACTTCCCTCCAGTTTTCGGGAGAGTCTTGAGTTTTTAATCTGGCCTTATGCGGCCTGTTTTTCCATAGCCATTTTCATTGCGAATTCGCTGGGGGTGATATTGCCCAGTGACGAGTGCGGTCTGTTCCTGTTGTAATCCTCCTTCCATGCGGTGATTGCGGCGCGGGCTTGAGCGAGCGACGAGAACAGCGTATCGTTGAGGCACTCGTCGCGGAAGCTGCCGTTGAAGCTTTCGACGAAGTCGTTTTGCATCGGCTTGCCGGGGGCGATGTAGTGCCATTCGACCTTGGTCTCCTGGCACCATTTGAGGATGGCCATGCTGGTCATCTCCGTCCCGTTATCCGAGACAATCGTCCTCGGCTTTCCCCGCCTGGCGATGAGACTATTCAGTTCCCGAGCCATCCTTGCGCCAGACAGCGATGTATCTGCCACAAGGCACAGGCATTCGCGGGTGAAGTCGTCGATGACCGCCAGCACCCGGAGCCGCCGGCCATCTGTGAAGGCGTCGCTGACGAAGTCCAGGCTCCAACGCTCGTTTGGTCGTGACGGCAAAGCCAGAGGGCGTCTCGTTCCCAAGGCCCGCTTTCTGCCACCACGCTTGCGCACTGTCAGCTTCTCCTCCCGATAGAGACGTCGAAGCTTCTTCAGGTTCATGACGATCCCCTGACGATCGAGCATCACGTGGATACGGCGATAGCCGAAGCGGCGACGCTCAGACGCCACCTTCTTCATAGCCTCCCGAATGGCCGCATCGTCAGGCCGCACACTGCGGTATCGCATGCTCGACCGATCCACCGATAGAACCTCGCACGCCCGACGCTGGCTCACACCGTGCTGCGAACAGACGTGAACCACCGCATCCCGCTTCACATCGGGCGTCACCATTTTTTTGAAGCGACATCCTTCAGGATCGCATTGTCCAGTATGGCCTCAGCCAAAAGCTTCTTCAACTTGGCGTTCTCGTCCTCAAGCGCCTTCAGCTTGCGGGCATCGGACACGTCCATCCCGCCATACTTCGCCTTGTATTTATAGAAGGTTGCATCCGAGATGCCGTGCTTGCGGCAGACATCGGCCGTCTTCGCGCCCGCCTCCTGCTCCTTCAATATCCCGATGATCTGTTCTTCCGTGAACCGTGAACGCTTCATTCGTCCGTCTCCTCATTGTGACGGACTCTACCAAAATTTGGAGGAAGTTCAGGGTCTCAGGTCACACTGTCTCCCTGCCTGATTGGCATAGAAGCCTGCGCGACTGCACACTATTGGGCCCAAACGCTGCAATCTCTAGGACATGACGTTCGGCTTATCTCACCCGCTTACGTAAAACCTTACGTGAAGCGTCAAAAGAATGATGCTGCGGATGCAGCTGCAATCTGTGAAGCTGTTTCTCGTCCTACTATGCGCTTTGCGCCGGTAAAGAGCGTTGAGCAGCAATCAACCCTGATGCTCCATTCAGCACGGGAACTCCTGATCACACAGCGTACAGCCCTGATCAACGCAATTCGCGCACATTTTTCTGAGTTGGGGATCGTTGTCGCTGAAGGTGCACGCAATGTCCGCAGCCTGCTTGCGCTTTTGCAACACCGGGAGGAGAAGATGAACAGCTCTGCGCAGGTTCCAGAAATTGCTGTCACTGCCTTGCAACCGCTGGCAGAGATGCTGATTGAGACTGACAGGCAGATTGCCAAACTCGACCGCGCAATTGTGGAAATGCACCGTGACAGTGAAACCAGTAACCGGCTAGCGACTATCCCCGGTATTGGTGTGCTGACTGCAACCTATATGACAGCCAGTCTTGCAGCTTTTGCCAAACAGTTCTCCTGCGGACGCGAATTCGCCGCCTATCTCGGACTTGTGCCCAGACAATATTCCAGTGGCGGAAAGCCACGTCTGGGACGCATCTCCAAAATGGGCAACCGCCACTTGCGAAAACTTCTGGTTGTTGGGGCAACTGCAGCGCTCTACAGTATCCGGAAGGGAACCAGCCAGTCCGCTCTTGCCCTATGGGCGAGGCAATTACTGGCAAAGAAGCCATTCAGGCTCGTTGCGGTTGCTTTGGCAAATAAAATGGCCCGCATCGCCTGGGCCGTTATCATCCATAAGCGGGACTATGAAGTCGACATCAAAACGAACTCATCAACCAATATAATAACCGCATAACCTCAAGCAGATGATGAATCTCCGGTAACGGAGCTAACTTTGGCGGCGTGACTATGACGTGATGACAAAACAGAAGTGGCTCGGTTTGTCTAAACAGTTTCGGGCGTTTTGTTAAGTGGATTTCCGCCTCGCTTATGCCGCCACCATCATTGGTGTCAGCGCGTTGAAGTAGACCTGATCCGGTGTCTGCCGGTCAAGCGATGAATGTGGGCGTCGGCTATTGTAGAAATTTAGATATCTGCCGATGGCATTGCGGGCCTCGGACACGGTCTTGTAGGCGTGAAGATAAACCTCTTCGTATTTGATTGACCGCCAGAGCCTTTCGACGAAGACATTGTCCCGCCATGCGCCCTTTCCATCCATTGAGATGGCAATCTCTGCCTTTTTCAGCACATTAGTGAAGTCGATGGACGTGAACTGTGATCCCTGGTCCGTATTGAAGATGTCAGGCTTTCCATAGCGGACCAGAGCTTCCTCAACCGCTTCGATGCAGAAGTCCGCCTCCATCGTGATCGACAGTCGCCACGACAGAACCTTGCGGCTGAACCAGTCGACGACGGCGCAGAGATAGACAAAGCCTCGCGCCATCGGAATATACGTCAGATCCATTGCCCACACCTGATTGGGTCTGGTGACCGCTAGCTTGCGCAGGAGATAGGGATAGATTTTATGCCCAGGCGTTGGCTTCGAGGTGTTTGGGCGACGGTAAATCGCCTCGATGCTCATCTTCTTCATCAGTGTTGAGACATGCAGCCGCCCAACCTCAAGCCCTTCTCCTTTCAAAAGCCCCTGCAACATCCGACTTCCCGCGAATGGATATTCCAAATGCAATTCATCGATCCGACGCATCAGTGCCAGATCGCCATCCGATACAGGGCGCGGTGAATAGTAGACACTGCTACGGCTGAACCCGAGGAGCTTTGCCTGTCGTGCGACCGAGAGCTTGTGAGCGCGGTCGATCATTTCTTTCCGCCCAGCAATCCCGCCTTGCCGAGCGCTCCTGCTAAAAAATCATTTTCTAGCGTAAGCTCCCCAATCTTGGCATGCAGCGTTTTAACGTCAACGGTTGGCTCTGCTGGTTCCGCCTTGGTCTCGTCGCCAAAAACACCTATAGCACCCTCAAGAAGCTGATCTTTCCATTGCTTTATCTGGTTCGCATGCACGTCAAACTGCTGGGATAATTCCACTAGCGTCTGCTCGCCTCTGATCGCAGCGAGCGCAACTTTTGCCTTGAAGGCTGGGCTATGGTTTCGGCGTGGTCGTCTCGTCATGCTATCTCCTGTTCCTGGCATCTAAGCCGAACTCAGGCAGAAATTCCACCTATCCTAGCTGTACAGATTTCCCGAGCCACTTCTAACATAGCGGAATGGACCGCATAATCAGAAGAACCCGTGGCACCGTATTGCGCATCAGAGCGCGCTAAAGTGATAGGGATCTGATCAGGCGGATAACATCAGGGCCAGCGGCATGAAAACGCTGCATCAAAAGGCCGGAGACATGACTGCACCCGACCCGCTCTGCTCAATCATCAAGGAATAGACACTTGCCAGACGGGCGCCATCCAGACATAACGGTGCCTCATTTCGTCCTAAGCCTGAACCCACCCCATGGAGGTCAATGGTTCTCGAACCTGAAGACCAAATTCGCGTTTTTGGACTTCTCTGTATAACCAACCACTTTACAACCGTTCTTTTCACGCACAGGTGCTTTACCGTGCAATTCAATCTTACCTTCACGATCTACGTGACCCTCAACCCAATAGGGAGCAGGCTCACACCCTTTTTTAAATGTGTATGCGATACCTTTTACAGGATTGTCGAAATAGGTCACCATGCCGCGAAATACCGTACTGAATGGCGGGATCGAAGCCGACTTAGGGTGCGGTCCATACGAAATGGCGTCCTTTCCATGCACAAGACGCATAGACTGTCCATTATGCCCGACCGTCTCACCTGAATCGCTATAATAAGTGCTTTCAGTCATCACGTTCTCGATCGGCAGCTCATTGTACGGCCGACCATAGGGACAAAGCGACATCCACTGGTTAGCCAGCACCAATCCGCCAGACGCGTTATCTGTGCCTATGCGCTTGTCAGTTTTTACATCCTTAAAAGCAAACCAGCCCTGAAAATCATCATCGGAATGCGTGCCATCGAATTTCACTTGCTGACCATGCGGATCTGTCATCTCACCAGTCTGACAGTTCGCCGTCGCTTTATAAGCATCAGGATGTTCGGAAATCAGTCCTGATACGCAGTTTTGATCGTCTGGTCTCCAGTTACCGCACCAATCTTCTGCACCAGATTGGTCGACCCGAGCTGTGAGCGTAGCGTTAGCTGTTCCAATTCCATCAGAGCTAATGATCGTTGCAACCGGAATCTGCGGATGTAGTACAAAGTCTGTCGGAAATTCTTGCGCAAAAACGAATGACGTTAAAAGACAACCGGCTACCGATACTATGCACCTATTAATCACTACTTGCCCCTTTTTTCAGAATGTAAATTACCAACCAATTACGTGGATGTTTGAATCTCTAAATAAATACCACAGTACAAGATAACCTAGAGACGTGAAGATGGGGACAATATAAGCCTTACCACCCACCTTTACTTTTTTCTTCGCTCCAGTCTGTTTAGTAACTATCCTTTGCGTATTCCATCGGATGACTCGGAAACTAACTAGAAACGGAATTATTAAATATAGCGCCATACTGCTACTATTAATACTTGGTGGCAAGGGAAAATATGTTACCCAAAGTAACCATACGAATGTTACTGCGATGAGAGGGAAAACAACCATTTTTCCACTTATATCCTTTGTGAAATCGTTTCGGCAATTCACAAAGTCGTCGTGTATTTTTTTCAGAAAATTAGTACCAAAGACGCCATGCGTCTGATTATCTGCTGCTTTAAGAACTGAATCGTCAATATCACCGTTTACTAATGAGAAAATTTCCGGCGACACTTCCTTTAATTTAGATGCAAAATCTTTAGGGGATTGGCGTGAAAGTGAGCTCGAAAGTTCGTGCAGTTCACCTTTCTCACGTTCAAGGAACTTATTAAAGCGATAAACGGGCTTTGACATCAGAATGCAGGAGCCTTTTATCTCTTCCCCTTTGTTTTTCCCAGTATAGTTTGCGCGGTAAACTTTTAGATTTAAACCCGTTGGGATCGGCAGAAGGGCTGAATCAATATTCAAATCCTTGTAGGTAATATTCTGAAAGCTATAATCAAACTGATAATCTTTATTTTTATCACACAGCCCAGCCGAGGAGATCCAATCCAATACTGCGTGATCGTCCTGATGGTAATTGTCGGATACGGACAAACCATTTGACGATGACTTAAGGGTAACATCGCTGTTTACTATTACTTTGACAGAGTAACAATCACTGTGCCAACCAGTTTTAGCACAGGTGCTACACCCAAAATTACCACGACCGTTACAGCTTAAACAGCGCGTACGGTATTGAAAGTTGCTCCAGTCACACCAATTGCAGCGCACTTTCCCTTGTGCATTACAACTGCCGCATCGGTGTTGCGAATTATCTCCTACATGATGAATTATACCTGTTCCTGAACAGGAGTAGCAGAACTTATATCCCGTAGCATCGCAGTGGTTGCACGGGCACGTTCCTTCTCCAGAACAATTATTGCAATAGAGACTGCCAGTCCCACCACATGGATCGCACCGAAATTCACGAATAGTCGCTACATAATCATCAATGGTTTCGTTGATCTTTCCTTGTCTGATCAATGCTTGAATAGCGGAATGATTGTTAAATTCTTGGCGTACCGCAATGGCCTGCTGATCAATAACTGATAAGCATTCGCCATGAGAATTAAACCGGGGCGCATTACTCTGAATACGTCCTTGATAGCGGGTCGTATACCACTCGGTCGCTATTGTGGTTTTAAATAGCCACTCAGATTCCATTAGTTCAAATGAAAACTGCTCATCAGTTATCTCAGATTTGCCACCAACAATTCTGAATAGGTCATCAATTTCTTTCTTTAAAAGGGTTTTGCCAATAACTGGCCCGACACTATCCTTCGAAGATGATTGATCAATTTCGCTCTTACTCATTTGGAACCTGCTCAGTATCTAAACGACTGCCTTGAAGGGAAGTGTATTGCTTGAAAATTGGCCATACACCGATCGCGGCAAGTGCGCTTCCCAACTGCGAGAATTCTGGTTGCAACGCGAGTGTCTGGTGTAGAACGTGGTGTTTAATTTTGGTAGGATTGGACGTAGTCAAGCTTATGGCTGATGAATAGACACGATTTCCTTGGCCCATTACATGCGCGGCGACTATACCTAGCAGAAGTGCTGCGAGACTTGCACTCACGAGTGATTTATTCAGAAAACGCAGCGGACGAATACCTGATGTTCCTACCAGCTTCAGCCCGTAATTCGTAAACTTAAACAAGTGTAAGATAGCTCCGGCCAGCGACAACAAGATTGCCATCACCGGCAACTCAACCGCTTTCAGCGATTGGACGCCTCTAAATGAATACTCACTTTTGGTTTCAAAATCTTTTGCTGATAACTTTAACATCATCAGCAAATTATCAGCTGCCCCTTTCAGAGAAGGGTTAAATACAATGTTTTGAAAGTCTTCATCGGATAGATCTGCACTAATGGCTTTAGAAGCCTTCGGCAGATATAAAACCTCTTGCAAACGCTTTTGAATTGCCTTGTGTTTTACGAATTCGCTATAGGAAAGACCCGGAGGGACATATGCGCCAACAGTGTCAAGAACACCCTTCTCATAAGAATTATTTATCTCAGAACTTATTTTCTTTGAAACTATGCTCTTGAACGTCTTTTCGTCATTAGGGTTATAGCCATTAGGGAAACTAAGACCTTCACTTTTGAGCCTCGACACAATGGCAGAACGCTCACGTGCGGAATAATTTCTTTTTCGACCAATCCTGTATTCGACCGACCTGCGAAACTCGTCCCATTTCTGTGCAGCATGTGAAGGCACTTTATCCAGAGCAGCTTTGAAATCGGCACTAGCTACTTGATATGATTGATAACTATCGCTTAGGTTTCTAAGGGCATCGTCAAATTGTGCGGCACGAAAATCAGATGGCTCGCCATAAAGGCGCTTTGCTTCATCTTTAGCCAGTTGCTCAAGAGAAACACCCGTCAACCGATACAAATTGCCGTTGTCATCGTCTACGAGGGCCGGAAGATAAGAAACGAACATTTTCCAATCACCTGTATCAGTAGCAACAAGGTCTTTTATCCCTTTCTCGCCAAGTTGCCGCTTAGACAGATTTGTTAGGAATGCGCTCTTCAGCTCCTCTCCGCTCCTCCGCATTCCCGTTTCCTCACCAACGAAATTCAGCATATCGTACGTGAATTTAACTGATGGAACGGCGACAACGGTTGCAATCAGAAATGTAGTTAGAACAGGCAAGCGCGTTGCGCATATAGGAAACACAACTGAACCGACAAGCAGGATTGCTACAGCAACTCCTGTCAGCAAACGGCCCACTTTTTCGACTTGTTCAATATCTCCCTGAGCATCAGAAGCTAAGAAATCGATCAAGAATACCGAATACGGAATTTCAATTGTCAGATAAACGCCCGTTAAAACGAGCATAAACACTGTATACCCACGCTGCACGCAAACCCCCTTTGCGCTATACCCAGTGCAGATCTTTAGACTGTACTGCTAATAAAAAGCAATCTTTATAAATAGGTATATTCTCTGTTTAAATGACAAAGCCCTGACGCAAGGGGGTATTCTTAGTTAACGAGGCTGACTAAGCTTAATCGTCTATGTGCAATGGATTGCGATCCATGCGAGACTTGAAGTCAGGCTGTGCAAAATATTTGACGATATTAACTATCGCAGTTCTGCGCAGAATGTGATCTTTTGCACGAGGAATAATTATAATATCGTCACTTGGAAGGTTAGCGATATCGTCGATGCTAAGCACTTCACGTTTTACCTCTTGATAATTCACGCCTTCATTTTTCGATTTGTTCGAGAACACATCAATCGGCACCGTTATGTCTGGATGGCGCCCGTCTGGCAAGTGTCTATTCCTTGATGATTGAGCAGAGCGGGTCGGGTGCAGTCATGTCTCCGGCCTTTTGATGCAGCGTTTTCATGCCGCTGGCCCTGATGTTATCCGCCTGATCAGATCCCTATCACTTTAGCGCGCTCTGATGCGCAATACGGTGCCACGGGTTCTTCTGATTATGCGGTCCATTCCGCTATGTTTTGTCATCACGTCATAGTCACGCCGCCAAAGTTAGCTCCGTTACCGGAGATTCATCATCTGCTTGAGGTTATGCGGTTATTATATTGGTTGATGAGTTCGTTTTGATGTCGACTTCATAGTCCCGCTTATGGATGATAACGGCCCAGGCGATGCGGGCCATTTTATTTGCCAAAGCAACCGCAACGAGCCTGAATGGCTTCTTTGCCAGTAATTGCCTCGCCCATAGGGCAAGAGCGGACTGGCTGGTTCCCTTCCGGATACTGTAGAGCGCTGCAGTTGCCCCAACAACCAGAAGTTTTCGCAAGTGGCGGTTGCCCATTTTGGAGATGCGTCCCAGACGTGGCTTTCCGCCACTGGAATATTGTCTGGGCACAAGTCCGAGATAGGCGGCGAATTCGCGTCCGCAGGAGAACTGTTTGGCAAAAGCTGCAAGACTGGCTGTCATATAGGTTGCAGTCAGCACACCAATACCGGGGATAGTCGCTAGCCGGTTACTGGTTTCACTGTCACGGTGCATTTCCACAATTGCGCGGTCGAGTTTGGCAATCTGCCTGTCAGTCTCAATCAGCATCTCTGCCAGCGGTTGCAAGGCAGTGACAGCAATTTCTGGAACCTGCGCAGAGCTGTTCATCTTCTCCTCCCGGTGTTGCAAAAGCGCAAGCAGGCTGCGGACATTGCGTGCACCTTCAGCGACAACGATCCCCAACTCAGAAAAATGTGCGCGAATTGCGTTGATCAGGGCTGTACGCTGTGTGATCAGGAGTTCCCGTGCTGAATGGAGCATCAGGGTTGATTGCTGCTCAACGCTCTTTACCGGCGCAAAGCGCATAGTAGGACGAGAAACAGCTTCACAGATTGCAGCTGCATCCGCAGCATCATTCTTTTGACGCTTCACGTAAGGTTTTACGTAAGCGGGTGAGATAAGCCGAACGTCATGTCCCAGAGATTGCAGCGTTTGGGCCCAATAGTGTGCAGTCGCGCAGGCTTCTATGCCAATCAGGCAGGGAGACAGTGTCTTGAAAAACGTCAGCATCTGCGAGCGGCGAAGGCGTTTGCGCAACAAAACCTGTCCGTCTGCATCAACCCCATGAACCTGGAAGACATTCTTTGCAAGATCAAGTCCGATTGTCGTAATCTGTGTCATGATGGATGGCTCCTTTCTATGGTTTGTCCAATGAACCGATAATGGCACATCTGATGCACAAGCAGGGCGCCATCCATCACATCACTTTAACCTGAGCAAGTTCGTAATTTTGTCTATGGTGCTGAAATTATGCAGCTTTCAGGCAAGCGATTTCACGCCACATATTTGTAGCGGTCTGACGCAGCTCGCGATGGTTTGCTGAGGAGAGAAGGTTGCGGGGAAAGTAGTAGAGATTGTAGACCGGGTCGTGAATGGATGCGAAGCGTTGCACATGTCGCGCTGATTTAAAAGCGCTTCATGACCCGCTCTCGTCGTCGGATGGGCTGGTGCGAATTCTCAGCGCGGTTGTTCAAGCCTTTGTGCTGACGATGCTCGCAAACGCTCATCCCCAGGTGTCGTTTGGCAGCACCATAAGATCTCAGCTTATCGCTGACCATTACACGAGCCGAACAGCCCTGGCCGCGTAGAAGTTTGCGCATAAAACGCTTGGCAGCCTTGGTATTACGGCGCTTCTGGACCAGAACATCGAGTACAAATCCATCCTGATCAACTGCGCGCCACAGAAAATGCTTCTCACCCTTGATTGTGATGACCATTTCATCCAAGTGCCATTTATCACCAAGGCGTGGTGTGCGACGACGGATCGTATTGGCGTATTCACGTCCAAACTTCTCCGCCCATTCGTGCACCGTCTTGTAGGTAACAATGATCCCACGGTAAGCCAGCATGTCTTCGACCATGCGAAAGCTGAGTGGAAAGCGATAATACAGCCATACCGCTTCGGCGATGATCTCAGCAGGGAAACGATGGCGGTGATAAAGAGAAGCGCGAGGTTCGATCATGCCGTATGTTCACAGCTCATGCTTACGTCAAATTTAAGGTAACGGTGCCCTTTGAACTCTTTGAGAAATTTCGGACGTTAAAAAACCCCGCCATGCGGTGGCGGGGTTTAAGACATTTAAGTTTAGCTAGCAGCCAATTAGCGGAACAGCGATAGTATGCTCTGGCTGCTTTGGTTGGCAATTGAAAGCGCCTGAACGCCGAGCTGCTGCTGAACCTGAAGTGCAGACAAACGTGCGGATTCTGCATTCATATCCGCATCAACCAATGAACCAACACCACGATCAATAGCATCAATCAACTTGCTATTGAACGATGACTGTGATTCGATTCGCGTCGAAACACCGCCAAGCGTAGCTGCTGCTTTACGCATAGCGTTGAGTGTTCCTTCTACGCCGGACGCTGTAGTTGGCGGAGTTGAAAATCCAGCTTCTAAGTCATAAGCTGCAACGTCAATGGTCGTAACTTCGCCACCGGTTCCATCAGATACACTACCCTGTGTGTAACCAGTAACAATCTTAGCGGCTTCACCGTCGCTCGCCAAGAGATTGACACCCTGGAAGGATGCTGCTTTCGCAATAGCAACAATCTGCTTGCTGAGTTCTGCGACGTCTGCGTTAACAGTCTCAGCATCAACACCACTTGCATCAAGAGTAGCGAGCTTTGCCTGAATTTTTTCGGCAATACCAATCGATTCTTCAAGTGCAGTTTTTGCAGTGTCAACAACGCCCTTACCAATGCCGAGGGCTTCCTGAGCTGCTCCGAGCGTCTTGCTCTGTGATGTCATGGAAACCGAGATCGACCAGTAAGCAGCATTATCCGCAGCAGTATTGACCTTCTTGCCTGTAGCGATGCGATCCTGCGTGGTGGCAAGATCACTATTAGTGCTCTTCAATGTTTGAAGAGCAGTCAATGCAGAGGTGTTTGTAAGAAGACTTGACATATTATGGTCCCTTTGAATTTAATTGGGACATCTCGGAATTTCACCGATAACTGAGAGCGACATCATGTCAACCTTTGAGCGCACGGCGCAGGCCTCAATTGTATTTTTTAGATAACTGACAAATGTTAACAAAATATTAACACGCGCAAAACACAATCGCTTCACTAAAATTTCTCAGTGACAATTCAATTAATTATTTTAGAGCGTTTCCCTGACTAATTGAACGGACTACTATGCAAACCAATCATATGCTCATTTAAGCAATCTAACGATGAAGTTTGCCAGTATTGATTTGCTCATGCTCAGATTAGCCAGCTTCTTGGAAGTAGGAATAAAATATTAAGGTCGTGATATTAAAAACAATATTCTATAAATGCACCATCATTAATAATAAATATTGGTGTTGTCATCTTAGTGAAAATCAAACGAATGGCGATACTTCATCACAGTACATATTGTGCCTGAGGAACCAAACCTTTTGCGGATTATCGGTGTTAAAATGCACTACTTCTTGGAAATTCCTCTTTGATTATTCAAAGAAGAAAACCCCTAATTTGGTGCGGCAAGTGTCAGTAATTAATTAGCGATATAGATTAGCCAATAAAATTCTTCTTAGAAGTCTGAGCGCTATTACGATTGTAATCAATGAGACTATACCGGCAGGGAGTAACATCCACATATCAGTGTTGAGCAATATTTTATGCGTCCCCAGCATAGTTTCGGGCTGCTGAGCCCATGAAAAATTGAGTTTCTTAATCGAAAGAAAATCAATTGGAGAATAAAAAGACCACATGCCATGTTGGAGATAATTAAATATCTGAACGACTAGTGCAACAAAGCCAATCATAACCGCGATCATGGCTACATAGCAGTAAGCCATAAACAAGAACTCAGTGATTGTTAATATGAGCTTCTTTAGTTTAGAATCTTCGCCGTATATTTTCATTTTCCAACCCAATTAAGACTTACACAGCATGTGGCTTTGCAGTTAGATCCACGCCAAGTGCACGCATAACAGCGAGAGTTGTCTTGAGCGTCGGATTGCCACGTTCGCTGAAAGATCTGTAAAGCTGCTCACGCGAGAGGCCCGTTTTCTCTGCAATTTCAGACATGCCCTTCGCTCGCGCCACGACGCCAAGCGCCTTTGCGATATAAGCTGCATCGCCGGTCTCAAATGCATCCGCCATGAAGAAAGCAATTTCTTCGTCGTCAGTCAGCGCTGCGGCTGGATCGTATGTTGTTATTTTTTCAGCCATTGTCTTCAGTCCACTCCGATGCTAGCAATTTTGCTTTAGCAATATCGCGCTTTTGTGAGCTTTTATCTCCACCACATAAAAGCACGATCAATACGTTGCCGCGCTTCTGAAAATAAATGCGATAGCCAGGGCCATGGTGAATGCGCAGTTCGCTTATGCCCTCACCTACCGGCTCCACGTCTCCCGGCAAACCTTCTGCCAAGCGCATTAAACGCGTGGCAATGATGGTTCTTGCTCGTTTGTCACGCAGCCCTGTTTCCCATTTTTGGAAAACTAGTGTTTGTTTAATCTCTATGACCATATCACACCTGTAGTTTTAAAACTACATTATTTCAAGCATCACGTTTAGCAAAGTGACCTACGTCAAATTGAATGCCTTCCTTCGCTTTTCGCTGGGTAATCGCGAGTATTTCGTCTTGTTCTTTTTTGCCGATCCCGCGCGCTGTCCTAATCTTGCGCAGACGCTCTGTTATTTCGCATTGCTCATCCATTATGGCCGCTCCTGTTTTTGGTAACTTTTCTGCACGCAGATATAAAAAACCCCGGAAAACCGGGGTTTTAATCATTTAAAACTTGGTGTCGCCTTGGTTTTGCCTGTGCTTATTCAGCTCGTTTTCGAACAATTTCTGTTTCTCATCATTATCTAATTTACTGTTAGCAACATCTCTCATTTTCAAATTAAGGAATGTTGCCTTATCGTTTTTGTTGCCTGAATGAAAATAAATATTGGAAGCGACAGCTGCATCACAATTATCTTCGGGTAGTCTAATTTCTGAGCTGCTCTTTTCCGCTTTACAATTGTTGCTGCTCCAAAATTGACCTAAGTTGTACTGACCTTCGACACTGTCTTCAACGATACCATATTTTTCAGCTGTAATTTTATTCAAGTGACTAACGTCTGGTCGCGGTTTCTCCGGGTTAAAAACTATATGCCTTTCAACATATTTTACCCTGTTTCCAAGCTTAGGTGTTGTGAAGTAAACTTTCGTGCGCCCTTCCTGATAAGTGTCAGCGGAAATCTCATCAATGAAAGGCTCTGATTGAATTTCTTGATTGCCAAAATGAACCTTTATTTCTTCTATGCTGCTCTCGGCGTAAAGTTCCTTCAATTTTTCTTTGACTTCAGCTGGTGTCATACCAATTTTGATGCCAATAATATCATAATCGACATCATGCTTTTTTGGCTCAATAACTTCACCAAAACCAAATGTCACAGATGGTGTACGTTGCGCGATTGCTCCGCTTGAGAGAAGTGAAGCACTGATAATAACTGATGCTATAATTCTGATTTTCATTCCAAACCCCTTTTTTGCCTGCATCTGATTTACACATGTTTTTACAAATAAACGACAAAAAAACCCCGGCAAAACCGGGGCTTATCTTATTTAAAGAGGGTTACTGTTCTCGCTAAGATTTCATTGACAGTGTCATCCGGAAGCTTCTCGATAAACTCGCCTCTAAATTCTTTAACATTCATAACGCGCGGCATGTCTGATCTCACAAAGCCACCCGTTATTGTATTCTCAAGCTCAACCGCGAAAGCATTCTTTTCAAACTTTTGTTGAATGACAGGAACAACAATGGCCAATCCAGCCACGCTATTATAAGCATATGGAGAAACAACAACAACCTCAGATATAGTGTGTTTGTTGTCATTATTTAAATAATGAATTAGATATACATCACCGCGTTTTACTTTTGCCACGATCAACCCCCAACAACAGTTGCATTGATGTATTTTAATTCTTCGTCTCCAAGATCATCAATTTCAGGAAACTCTGAATTTGCCATCAATTCTTCGAGTCGATACTCAGGAAGTGGATCTGCCATTATTTGAATACGGCCTTCCTTAAATTCGATGCCGCATTTTTGGCCAGGCACGATCCCGCTCTGATCCAGCACAAAAGGAGGGATCGCGACCATAACTGATCCGCCAACTTTTCTTACACTCGTTTTATACATATGGATGTCCTCGTTATGTGATTCATTTTGTTATATAAATTATATAATCTGACAATTAAAATGTGGCAATAGTATTATAATTATACAATTAATAAAGGGGTAGATTAGACTGTAATGTAATAACTTAGCTTTCTGATTTATTGATATTTAAGTGATCCGGTATCAAAATTATAGGTAAAGCCTTTGATGCAATCTCTTGAATTCTTTATTTCTTCGTTTTGCATGATTTCAACGTCTAGCTCGCCGCCGGTGTCAATGGCTTTTAATATAGTTCCGTCCGCAATGTGTGCGTTATCACCTGTAGATATGCAAACATTAGGAATTGTGTGATAAATAAAGCCTCCATTGTTCGCATTTTGATAGGTTAAGTTAGCTTGACATATTATGTGCGTATCGGACAGATTATCGCAAAGTCCATTTCCGTTGTGGACTGCAAGCGTCCATTTTTTCACCCTGTTCTGCTTCTAAAAAATACTAAAGAAGAACTGCATTGGCTCATTTTTTTTAGGATCGACTTTTATGTATGGGTAGCTATCTGTAAGTCCTTTTAAGTATGTTTGCGAATCCGTATCAATTTTGGTAAGTGGGAGAAATTTAATCTTTGTTTCTGCTTGAGCTACGTCTGTAGTTGCTAGCGTTGCGATGAGTGTAACTGCGATTTTTTTGAACATAAAAGATCTCTTTTTTTAGGGGTAATAGAAACGGTTCTGTCGCGAAATTTTCACTTCTGCTGCGCTACTGTCCCTTCGGAGCGCATAATTGAGTGAGGTGACAGGGTATGGCAATCGATTTCAAAGGGGCTCATTTTCCTAAAAGTGTCATCCTGCATGCAGTCTTCTTTTACGTGCGTTACCCGGTTTCCTATCGTGACCTTCAGGAAATTCTCGCAGAACGCGGCATTGCTGTGGATCATGCGACCTTGAACCGATGGGTTGTCCGGTACTCACCGCTGATCGCTGCCCAGGCGCAATCGCGTAAGCGGCCCACGGCCCGTTCATGGCGTGTTGACGAGACCTATATCAAGGTTCGTGGTCAATGGACCTATTTGTACCGAGCCGTTGACCGAGATGGCCAAACACTTGATTTCATGCTCGCCGAACGCCGAAATCTCGGTGCTGCACGGCGTTTCTTCAAGAAAGCCATCGCAGCCAACGGTGTTCCAGACAAAATTGTCATTGATAAAAGTGGAGCCAATCTGGCCGGAGCACAAGCTGTAAACACAATCCTGAAAATCACTGGTCACAGCAAGATGATTGAAATCCTGCAGGTTAAATATCTCAACAACATCCTTGAGCAGGATCACCGGTTTATCAAGCGAATTACCAAACACATGTTGGGCTTCAAGGCATTTCATTCGGCCTCAGCGACAATCGCGGGCATCGAAGTGGCACATATGATCCGCAAGAACCAATTTGCCAATGACAACCGCTCGCCATTCGAGGTCTTTGCGGAGCTCGCAGCATAATTGCGTCTGAAGATCAGGCTGCTTTTAACCTGATGGAAAATTTGCGACACAACCGCACAAGGTCTGGCTCATGCTGCCGTCGCAGCCGCTGCGGTAATTGATTTTCCTGCAGCCATTATTGATGGGTGGCTACCAGAAAACATCCGACATAAGATCGTTGAAGCGACGAAGCTTGAGCTTAAACGCATCGACCTGAGAGGGATTGCTGCTCCGGAGATTGTTGAAGGAACAGTCGGCATTCATGGCAAAGCGGTGGGCGCTGCAAGCTTACCACTTTCTCATCGTTATCTTTTTGATCAAAGCGTACTCTTTAAAGAATGAGCGTTCACACCAAACTATTTATCAATGTAACATCACCCTGCAGATAGCAAGCTTCCCGTTTAAGGTATTATTTTTGCTCGAAAATAGCCAAAATACCAAGTTTCAGTGATAGCTAATTTTGATGCCTTTGGTCCATTCTGTCTTCGGATAATTTCCTCATTTGAAGGGCGGGGGCAAAATTGAAACGCCATATCTGTATTTCCGTGGTTACGCGCGACAGACCGAAGATGCTCGCTAATTTGCTTACGTCGTTGAGTGAAATAACCCACCCGTCTTCTGATGATGTTTCTTTCCTGATCGTTGAGAACAACGGTCAGCCTTCATTAAACGAGGTTATTGATACATTCCGCAACGACGTTTCAGGCACCGAAGTTGCATATTTCAACGAAGGAACACCCGGCATTTCCGCAGTGAGGAATGCCGCGCTGAACTATGCTGCCGAAAAAGGCTATGACTTTCTGGTCTTTGTCGATGATGATGAATGGGTCGAAAAAGACTGGCTGGTCAAATTACTGCGGAGCGTGACCGCTTGGATCTGGATATCATTGGTTCTCCTGTGTGGCCTTTCCCATTTGAACCCGACCTCACGCTTATGCAAAAAGTGGTGTGGTCGGGGCTAAAACACAGCAGCCTGAAGTCGGAGCGGAAATGCAAATCGAAGTCAAGTTCGGGACAAGGGCATAAGATCAAGATTGCAACTGGAAGCTGGATGGGGCGTTTGAGTTTCTTCAGAGAGACTGGCCTTAGTTTCGATCAAAGGTATAATCTGTCGGGCGGAGAAGATTGGCACTTGTGGGCAAAGGCCAAGAGCCTTGGCGCTAAAACTGGCTGGGCCTGCGATGCGATCGTCTACGAAGCAGTGCCGACAACCCGGCTGACACTATCTTATCATTTCCGCCGCAACCGTGATCATAACATTACTGAATTCGCGGCGCGTTACAGAGAGAACCCACAGAAGACCCTGAGAGGGCTTCCATTGAAATTGACCAGTCGTGGGCTCAAATTTTTGGGAGCACTATGCGCCATCCTCTTCTCGGGTGGGCGTGGCCTTGTGTCATCTGCAACGGCTTTGGGTGGTTTAATCGGTCTGCTACAGGGATCTGTCGGAACAAACGCAAACCATTACGCCAAGACGACCGGATCTTGAGATAGCGCTCCGAGTTCATACTGAACCGCAACGATGCTGCAAGCGCTGTGAATTGTTGTTTGAGTGAAAGCAATGCAGTTGATCCGAAATCGTCTTGCAGCTTTCACATCATTTTTTCCTGCTCGATTTTACTTTGATATCATCAGGACGACCTTCCTTCGGTTCGCCGCGACAATCGCTATCAACACCGATTTGTTGCATCAACGAAGCAACAGCTGCTTCCAATTGCGGATCGGCATCCATACTGAACCTGTTCGGATCAAATGGAACAATAATATCAGGCGTAATAATCTCGTTCTCGTATTTGCGACCATCAACATGACGATAAGGCAGGACCGGGAAACTATATTGCAAACCCGGAAGAACATCCCTGTCAACTTTAGTGACAGATGTGCCGGTATTAAGAACGACATCACCCACAAGCTGACCGATTTTCTGATCCTGATAAGCTTGCGGGAAAATGGATCCGTCAGAGTAGCTAAAACTATCGACCAATACAGCGCTTGGCCATCCGCAAGTATCTGCGTCTCAATGGCGTTGAGCCAAAATTTCAGGTTGTCATTAAGCATGGAATAAGATGGGGTGGTTGCCGCCCTCCCCAGACGGCATCGCAATGTGCCAGAGTGTGATCGTTGGAGATCATGTAGCGGAGAGGATGGCAATGAAGTATACAATGATCGGGGTTGATCTGGCAAAAAATGTTTTCCAGCTTCACGGCGCGTCGCTGACGGGCGAAGTGCGGTTCCGCAGGAAATTGTCGCGCGGTCAGTTTCTGCGTTTTATGGGAAGCCAGCCCGCTTGCATTGTCGTCATGGAGGCATGTGGCAGCGCCCACCATTGGGCGCGGGAGATGGCGGCGCTGGGCCACGAAGTCAAGCTGATCGCGCCGCAATATGTGCGACCATTCGTGAAGCGCCAGAAGAATGACGCCGCCGACGCAGAGGCCATTGTCATCGCGGCGCGTCAGCCGGAAATGCGGTTTGTCGAACCCAAAACTCCCGATCAGCAAGCGCGCGCTATTCTGTTCCGGGCAAGAGAGCGCATTGTCCACCAACGCACGGAGTTGGTGAATGCCCTGCGCGCAATGCTCTATGAATATGGCCATGTCGTTCCTGTGGGCATCGGACATATCAAGCGGCTGGAAGCGGCGCTGAACGACGTGGCCAATAATTTGCCCGATCTGGTGCGCGAGGAAGGCCTTGATCTGCTGGCCCAGATCGGTGAAATGACCGCCAAGATCGATAGCAAGACGCAGAAATTGGCCTCACTTGCCAAGCAGACCGATGTGGCGCGGCGTCTTCAGACAATGCCTGGCATCGGGCCTATGACAGCCGTGGCTGTCGAGGCTTTTGCGCCGGCAATGGAAAGTTTCAAGTCGGGCCGTGAAATTGCAGCCTGGCTCGGCCTTGTCCCGAGGCAGTTCTCATCCGGAGGCAAGGAGCGGTTGGGCAAGGTCTCAAAGGCCGGGCAAGCGGACATTCGCAGGCTGCTGATCATCGGCGCGATGGCGCGTGTGAATTGGGCGAGCCGCAAGGAAGCATCAGCGGATCCCTGGATGATGCGTATGCTTGGGCGAAAGCCCCGAATGCTGGTGGCGATCGCGCTGGCGAACAAGATGGCACGCATGATTTGGGCGATGTTGATGCGGCAGGAAGATTATCGAAATCCGACGTTGACGACGGCGGCATGAAGGCTGCTATCACCAACGTTGGCAAGGAGGTGTGAGAAGTCGATGACCTGAATGGGCGCAAGATCGAACGATCCGGATCAAGAAAACCAGTGGGAGTCCTTCGAGCGTCATAGCTCGGGAATAAGATTTGGACCTGATCCGCTGATCACCATCCCGGCCAGCGGCTTCTGAAAGCGCCGCAAATGAAGGCCTGACAGAAGACCGCATTCGATCACACGTCCAAAGGCTCAGAAACAACTTGCACAACGGGTGGCAACCACAGAAGGACCCCATTTGAGGGGTTATCGGCATCCAAACGGGGCTCTGACGCAATCTCGATGACATCATGGCGCTCCTACAATACGTGCCTCAAGCAAATCGAGTTTCCCGCGGCCGTACATCTGACGCTTGATGAGTTTCAGTTTCGTGATCTGGCCCTCTGTCTGGCCGTTCGACCATATTGAAATTATTGCGTTTTGAACCGCTGCTCTGTCGCGGATAATGCCATTGGCGAATGATGCGACTAGACTTCTTGCCGCGCGGTCGAGCCATGCTTCCAGATCACCCCTGGACTTGCTGCGCAGCATGTTGTGAAAGCTCTCGATGATATCTCTAGCCTCGACAAGGTCCGGTAATCGCTCCTCGATTGCAGCAACCGTCATCGCTTGAGCCTTGGTCAATTTGTTGCGTTCAAGTGTCATCAGGCGGACGATGGTGCGTGCTGCCGGCGCGTGGCCGAGCCCGTTTTCGGCTTTTTCGGCTCGCCTTCGTCGTGTCGCCCATTCTGTAACGACACGAAGACCGCCACCAAACCCGGCCAAGCGAAGCTGCCGCCAGAGTTCAGCGCCGTTTCGTGATCCGGCATCCCTTTGCGCTTCAAGCCACGGCAGGTGTGGTTCGAGCGAAGTGTGCCGGACCCGGAAGATGTCGGTTCGTTGACCACGAACAACGCTGCGAACCAGCTTTCGGCTGTGTCCGGTTCTGCGTACAATTTCCTTGATAGGCACGCCTTCGTCGACGAGCCCACGAATGACAGAGTTTGCCTCTTCGCGTCGCAGATATCCCTCGTATTGTAGCCGCTCGGCAGCAGTCAGAAGCTTGGGATTTACGGTTGCTGTGCCGACTGCCATGCGGACCTGTCGCATCGACTTGCGCACGGCGTCGAGAAAGGCGTGGCTGGCATTTTCCATCAGATGCCAGCGGTCGGCGACTTGATCCGCATGTGGCAGGGCTTGTGAAGTAGCCTGCGCATAGCCGCCACCGCGATCGCGTGCGACGATCTCGATCTGCGGCTGCTGGATTAGCCAGGCCTTGGCAGTCGCCGCTTCCCGGTCGGGGAGCAAGGCGATTGTTTTTCGCCGCTCAAGGTCGCAAATGATTGTGCCATATTGGTGATTGCGACGCCACGCCCAGTCATCGATGCCGATAACACTCGGCGGTGGTGGAGGCGGCCGATCATACCGGCGAACGGTTCGAAGCAGCGTGTCGTTGCTAACCGGAAACCCGAGACGATTTGCGAACCGTGCCGCTGGGCGACCACCCAATGCCAAAGCCAGATGGTGCACCAAGTTGTCCAGGCGTGCTGTCCGGCGCGCCAGAGGTCGGACTATGTTGTCACCGAAACGTTCCGCGAAAATCTTTCGGCGGCATTGGTTGGCACTACAGACGAAGCGTCGGACGGTCAGATGCAGTTCGATCCTCCGGCCTGCACACGGCAGATCGCAAATTATCCGAAGATAGCGACTATGAACACGACGGGAGGTCGTACCGCATTCGGGGCATCGGCAATCGCGCGACTGACCATATGCCGAAACGACGATTGCATCGGATCTTTGATGTACAGCCTCCACGGTCAACTCGGCAGGGATCAGATCGGAAAGTCGAAACTGGGCTCGCATGGCACTGATTCTCCTTCAGAAACCAAGCTAATAGAACCCAAAACATCATCGAGAATGATGGTGTGGAACGGCCCTTCGCACCGGCATCGAGGATGCCTATTGTGGTGACGCCATTTGCCACAAGACAGAAGGAACCGTTCCATGGAAAAGATTACCATAATCGGACTAGATTTGGCCAAGTCGGTCTTTCAGATCCACGCCATCACTGAAGACGGGCACATAGCGGTCCGCCGTGCTTTGCGGCGATCACAGGTCCTAGAGTTTTTTCGTAACATCGAACCATGCCTTGTCGGAATGGAAGCGTGCGGGAGTGCTCACTACTGGGCCAACGCAATCAGAGAATTCGGCCATACGGTGCGGTTGATGCCACCGGCCTATGTGAAGCCTTACGTCAAACGCAACAAGACCGACGCGGCCGATGCGGAGGCAATCTGCGAGGCAGTCACGCGTCCAACAATGCGCTTCGTACCCGTAAAGTCACCGGAAGAGCAGGCTGCTGGGATGGTTTTGAAGACCCGAGAGTTACTCGTGCGGCAGCGAAGTCAGACGGCCAATGCCATGCGAGGCCACATGGCTGAGCTCGGAATCATCGCCGCGACTGGAATGACAAGCATTGCCAAGCTCACTGCGATTTTGCGCAACGATCAGGAAGGACGTCTTCCGCATTCAGCCAAGGCGGCACTTCTTGAGATGGCCGATCAGATCGAAAGGCTGACGGAAAGGGTTGAGGTGCTCGACAGTAAGATTGCCGCAGCAGTGAAAGCCGATGAAGCCGCACGTCGTTTAACAACCATCCCCGGCGTCGGCCCTATTATTGCAGCCACTGTTCGCACCGCAGTTCAGGATCATACAGCCTTTCGAACTGGGCGGGACTTGGCCGCCTGGATCGGCATCACACCAAGAGCGAACTCCAGCGGAGGCAAGGAGCGGCTTGGCAAAATCTCAAAGCGCGGCAACAAGCAGTTACGAACGCTCTTGATTGTCGGTGCGACGTCGATCCTGAAACAAGCTCGGAGAGGTTCAAAGTTGCCTGATTGGATCGTGTCAATAATGGCACGTCGCCCCTACAAGGTGGCAGCCGTGGCGCTGGCCAATAAGATGGCCCGGACAATATGGGCGCTTCTCGTCAAAGGCGGCACATACCAGACGCCGGCGATGACAAAGGCGTAGGAACAGAATTCCCGGCGTCTGTGCGTCGGGATAAAGCGGCAAGGTACGAAGCGTGATGAACCCGAGGGGCGATACCTTGATGTCGATCAGCCCGTCTGACTCAGTGCGCCTTTGAGCGCGAGAAAATGATTAGGCGATCGACATCGCGGATCTCATCGTGGCCAGCGGTCGATGACCGCGCTGATAGGCCGGACATATGACTGCGACCGTCCGATGGCGATTCACGCGAAAAAACCTTGCTAACCGGGCCGTTCCACATATGAGTCAGACCCCCGTTTAAACACGATGATGTAATTGCGGTCGGCGCGCGTGGCGCACAGACTGCGATCCCGCAATCAAACGTTTCGGAGGAGCTGTCATGAAGCAATATGTTGGGCTGGATGTCTCGCAAAGAGAGACCGCAGTGTGTGTGGTCAGTGAAACTGGGCAATTAATCTTTGAGGGAAAGGCCAAGTCAGATCCTGGCGATCTGACCAGGCTGCTGCGCAAACATGCGCCGCTGGCTGAGCGTATTGGCTTTGAGACGGGTGCGATGTCGAGCTGGCTTTGGCATGAGCTTCGTAGGGTCGAACTTCCCGTTGTTTGCATAGACGCGCGACATGCACACGCGGCACTGTCGGTGCGCATGAACAAAAGCGACCATAACGATGCGCGAGGCCTCGCTGAACTGGTACGGGTGGGCTGATATCGAGAGGTCAAAGACAAAAGCGAGGAGAGCCAGAAGATCCGAGCGATTCTCGTTGTGCGAGCTCGGCTTGTGTCCATGCGTCGGGACATCGAAAACCAGGTTCGTAGCTTGGTCAAAGAATATAGGTTGCTATTTCCTCGCGCTATCGGCCAACAGTTCCGCAACACGGTCAACGATCTTTTAGGCGAGGATCATCAGCTCCTCATCGTAGTCGCGCCACTTTTATCGATACACGAGCATATCTGCCGACAGCAGTGCGCGTTCGACGACGAGGTCCGCCGTTTGGCTAGACAGGACGAGACCACGCGTCGCCTGATGACGGTGCCCGGTGTCGGAGTAATTACGGCCCTGACATTCCGCCATAAGATCGATGACCCGTCCCGCTTCCGATCAGCCTCGCTAGTCGGCGCATATCTTGGCCTTACGCCTCGGCGCAAACAATCGGGGGAAACTGACACCAGCGGTAAGATATCTCGATGGGGCGACGGGCTTCTCCGCACTTATTTGTTCGAGGCGGCGACCGTTCTGCTTTATCGGACCAAGAAGTGGTCCTCTCTCAAGGCCTGGGGGATGAAACTTGCAAAGCGGATTGGCATGAAGAAAGCGAAGGTCGCGATCGCGCGCAAGATTGCCGTCATTCTCCATTCCATTTGGGTAGACGGTACATCGTTCGACTGGGGTCACGCCAAGTCAATCTAATCTAAAGTTCTTGGCCCGGTCCACCGGGCTGGCGATGTCCCGCTGGGACGGTGGTCGTGGTGACCTCGGTCAATCGGCTGGTGGCGGATCTTCCGCACTCCGTTGCACACGTTGAGGCACCCGATCCGGACATCATCATGAGGCGCCTAGCGACCTCGGAAAGGACCATGACCCCAGCGATGGCATCAATACGATCGCGTTGAGCTCTGGCAACCATGTTATCAACCGAGCTGGCAATCGTATGCCAGCCGCGCTCACCCCGCCTTCACTATCCCGACCAGTTTCGACTGGGCGAGCGCTACCGCATTGCCGTCGTTGAATTTAAGAGGATGCTTGACAACAATCCGCAATTAAAGGGCCGATTGACAAACAGATTGAGGAAGGGCGTCATTCAAGACGTGCTGTCTCATAATATTTCGACTTGCATTCGTCATAACCTTCTAACAGCGCAGGAAGGAGAAACAATTATGCAGAGCAAGCTTTTGTCAAATAATAATGGAGAGCGTGTTTTTATGCTGGTCGTTGATGTTGGTGAGGAAGCCTTCAAAACGATTAGAAATTTCGCGGTCAGTCACAATATTGCTGCTGCATCAGTCTCGGCCATCGGTGCGTTTGAAACAGCTACCCTTGCCTTTTTCAATCTTGCCTCAAAATCCTACTCACATATACCAGTTGGTTCGCAAACTGAGGTTTTAAGCCTGGTGGGCCACATAACTCTAGATGATGAAGAAAATCCAAGCCCACATTTGCATGCTGTCTTGGGGCTGGCGGACGGGCATACGCGTGGGGGCATTTCATTGAGGGTACTGTGAGACCAACACTCGAAGTGATCATCAGAGAAACGCCTGCGGAATTGCGACGGAGTTTTCGCACTGAGTTTGGAATTGCGCTCATCGATACTTCGACCTGAACCGGGAACCAGTACCTGAAACACGCGTTATTGCTCACATAAGCCTGGAGGCTGATCATGGTGGCAATTGCAGAAGGTACACCCGAGGCGCCAAAAGCCAGTCACTTTATCATCGGTATTGCGCGAGGTCTCGCAGGCGCACTACTCTTCGCTCTGCCGATGTTGATGACTATGGAGATGTGGTCCCTCGGCCTGTATATAAGTCATGCTCGCCTTCTATTGCTTTGCGTTCTCAATCTGCCTTTGCTTTGGATGCTGGCCAAACGCATCGGCTTCGAAAAAACAACTACTTGGATTGAGGCGTTACGTGATGCTGTAATCGCCTACGGTTTGGGTATTGCGGTAAGTGCAGCCATTTTATTGATCTTGGGCGTTATTGAAGATCAATCAAATATCAGCACCATTGTCGCAAAAGTTTCTCTGCAGTCAGTACCAGCCAGCATTGGCGCTTTACTTGGGCGCAGCCAGCTTGGATTGCACTCGGAAGCACAGGCCAATCAAGATGGAGAATATGAAGGCGAAACTGGATATCTCCACGAACTGTTTATGATGATTGTTGGAGCACTGTTTCTCAGTTTAAATGTCGCGCCAACTGATGAGATGGTTCTAATTGCTTATAAAGTAAGTCCGTTTCATACATTTTGCATCGCCCTTGTCTCCATCATTCTTATACACGGATTTGTTTACGCCTTACATTTCAAGGGATCGCACAGCCTTTTGGAAGGTATGCAATGGTGGCATTCCTTCATTCGGTTTTCAATGCCGGGATATGTCTTGGCCATTATTGTCAGCATCTACGCCCTGTGGACATTCGAACGTCTCGATCACACATCTCTCTCGCAGATATTAACAGCTGCAGTCATTCTTGGCTTACCCGCATCAATCGGCGCTGCCGCAGCACGTCTCATATTGTGAGTGACTGATGACAAAAAGCACAGGCAATAAACATACCGAGACCGCTCAACCTCATTGGTTAGAATGGGTGATAGGCGGAATATGCACATTGCTGGTTACAGCCCTTTTCGTATGGATTGGCCGGGACATTTATCGATATGAAGTCCAAGAGGCGCAATTCGATATTTCGATCCTGTCGATAAGTCCAGCAGCTGATGGTTACCGGGTATCATTCCGTATTAATAACACCTCTCTTTCAACAGCCGCTCAAGTGCATGTCAGTGGAGACATTTCCTCATTTAAAGATACGGAAAGCTCCGACATAACTTTCGATTACGTAGCATCTGAATCCTATGAAACTGGAACCCTATTTTTTAAAACCAACCCGTCGTCCGGTACGCTCACTCTACATGTGGACGGCTATACAGAGCCATAATAGTTGCACCTGAAAGAACCTCATGACGGACAAAAAACTCACCAAAGCTCGTGACTTGCGAGAATCTCGCCCGCTATGGATCGATAGTCCTCGTATCGCTGTGCGAAGCACAAGCCATATTTCTATGGATCATTATGATATTGTGATTGTCGGTTCAGGTATCAGCGGGGCTCTCGTTGCACAAGCACTGGTCAAACCGGGTAAATCCGTTCTGATCGTTGATAAGCGTACACCCGTACATGGCAGCAGTATTGCGAGTACCGCAATGATCCAGCACGAAATTGACGTACCGTTACATAAGCTTCAAGCAATGATCGGAGAAGAAAAGGCAAACAGAGCTTGGTTGCGGTCTGCAAAAGCTGTGTTAAAACTAGAAGAGATTGTGCGCTCGCTTGAAATTTCCTGCTCTATGCAACGCAAACAGGCTCTCTACGTTGCAGGGGATGAGCTTGGAGCAAGAGGTCTCAAGATTGAAATGGGAGCACGCACCAAAGCTGGTATAGAAGCGCAGTTCATCAATAAGGCTGATATGAAAAGGCTCTACGATATTGAGCGTAATGGTGCCATTTTGAGCGATATATCCGCATCTGCTAACCCAGGTCAGTTAACAGCAGGACTGCTGCGCCACGCCGCCAGACTGGGTGCTGAAATCGTCAGTGGAGTAGAAATCACTGACATAAAAAACTTCAGAGAGAATATCGTATTGGCAACTGCAGCAGGCAAACTTATTTCTGCTCAACACGTCGTCTTTTGTACCGGTTACGAATTTCTAAAAAGCCTTGCGAACAAAAAGCATGAGATCATTTCTACATGGGCTATAGCGAGTAGAGCGGGCATTACTCTCCCTGAGTGGTTGAAGAAACATATTTTGTGGGAAGCGTCTGATCCGTATCTTTATCTCAGAACAGATAATCAGGGACGTTTGATTGTTGGTGGTGAAGACGAGAATAGTGCTAGCGCTTATCAGTCAGAAGAAAAGCTCAATACAAAAGAAAAGACCATCCAGCGAAAAGTGAGTAAACTGCTTGGTGTTGATATCGGAACAGTAGAGTACCGATGGGCTGCCGCATTTGGCTCAACAGCTACGGGGCTGCCGTTGATTGGTCCTGTACCTGACATGCAAAATGTCTACTGTGTAATGGGGTTCGGCGGTAACGGCATCACTTTCAGTCAGATTGCTGCTGAGATGGTCTCCACCGCAATTAATGGAGCTCGAGATCCAGACGCGGAGTTATTCGCGCTAAAATGACAACTTATGTGTCAAATCCCATCAAATGGTGGAACGACAAAAGAAGGCGGACGTTACTTTTATAAGCATTTGAATGCTCGCTTCGGAATTGGACTTCCAGCGAGCCTTTAATTGATATTTTGAAGGAGAATTATGATGAAGGACCGTCTTACAATGCAAGATCCACGAACTCAATATCCTGCTCCCCCCTTCGATGCCCAGCCACAACCCATGCCCGGGCTAGTGGAAAATATGGTCCCTGTACCGGACCATGGCGAGAGAAGTTATGAAGGCTCCGGAAAGTTGGCAGGAAGAAAGGCTCTGATCACCGGTGGCGATTCAGGGATTGGGCGCGCAGTGGCAATTGCCTTTGCGAGAGAAGGTGCCGACGTAGCGATTTCATACCTTGAAGAAGAGGAATCCGACGCTGATACTGTAATCGATCTTATAAAGGCAGAAGGTCGGATTGGTGTAGCTCTTCCAGGTGACATATCAGACGAAGAATGGTGCCGAAATATGGTGGAAATGGCCGTCAGCGACCTTGGTGGCTTGGATATCTTGGTGATCAATGCCGCAAGGCAACAGTATCGAGATAATATCAACGAATTGTCGAGTGCGGATTTTGACAAGACAATGAAAACCAATCTTTATGCACTTCATTGGATAACACAGGCCGCAACGCCTCATCTCAATGCTGGATCTTCGGTCATCACCACTGCATCTGTCCAATCATATGACCCGTCACCTATCCTGCTCGATTACGCTACCACCAAAGCAGGTATCGTTGCTTATACGAAAGCTCTGTCCAAGCAACTCATCCAGAAAGGTGTACGCGTCAATGCAGTGGCACCCGGACCCTTCTGGACTGTTCTTCAACCAAGTGGCGGACAACCCGATGAAAAGGTACGACATTTTGGTAAAAACAGTGATTTTGGACGGCCTGGCCAGCCTGTTGAGATAGCGCCCATTTATGTTTTGCTCGCTTCACAAGAGGCGAGCTTTATCAATGGAGAGGTTTATGGTGCAACAGGCGGCCGTGGAATAGGATAACTACAGAATAAAGGCCTTAAGTCCGATATTTTAGCAGGGGATTTCATCTAATGCGCGCGTTAGTCTTATCCCTACTTTGCACTGGGCGTAAAACACGCGAGGCGTTGGAATGAGCCTTGCGAAACGACAGTCTCTCGACAGATGTACTTGAGGAAATCCTATTTAATCACATACCGATCCATCTTAGATGAGATCCAAATGATTGATCAGTCGGCCCCAAAAGTTGCTTTTATCTGCGAAAAAATGTCCCCGTACGGTATCGTAGAGGGTCATTGAAAGTCAATTTCCGCTCTTACTCGCCGAAATGAGCAGAAAGAATGCGACCACGGTAGCTCCGCGAGCGAATTGTAAAGGGTTTGCAAACTTCGGAGAAGGGCCTTGATCTGTGGTACTTATCACTACAGCATCTCTTCAAAGCGCAGAAGTTTTCGTACCCTAAACTGACTGAGCAGAAACACTGTAATGGAGATTCGTTGGGGCTATCCTGACCATGATGTGGAACACGACGAGCAGGTCAAGGGTTATGAGATAGAGGATGGTCGGTTGTGGCGTAGCGCCAGAACGAATATAATACTCCCCGGCAGCGACATGACTCTAAAAATGATGCAGTCGATCCCGTCTCAGATTGATGAAGACTATTCCAACAAATCGTGACTTGATTTACAGTGTTCGAACATCGGACCCGTGAATACGGTTTCTATACAATGGCATGAATCAGTCAGTATCGACTTTCAGCTCTCAGCTTTGAATTTCTTAGCTTCTTTGAGCAATTCGGGATGGTCGCGACCAAGTAATTTAATCAATTCCTTTGCTTGAAGAGGTGAAAGATCAGAATTTTCGGTTAGGAACTTAATGTCTTTATCGTGTGTCATTGGATCAGTTTTCATCTAATTAATCCTTTTTATCCAGATTTACGACAACTCGGAGAAGGAAAGCCGCGGTAGCGGCTTCCAATAACTTAACTTCTGATTTTACATTGAATGTTCTGATATTTTGCCCTCTGCATCGAGTGAGAGCATTACAGTTTTACCATCTTTCATCGCCGAAGCTTCCCACAGTCCTTGATCGTTAAGCTTCAGTCCAGTTAGCTCAGTGTAACCTGCTTTACCAAAAAGTTCAGTGGCCTGAGCTTCGGTAATGCTGTTCTGACCGGCATCTGGCGTCTTGTCATCGTGGGTAGGCGTGTTCGTCGCACCAGGCACGTCGGTATTAGGCGTCTTAGTAGCCTGCGCACCGGCTAATGCTGGTGCAATTACCAGTGCACTTGCAATAATTAGGGCAGAGATTTTCATAGCATTTCGTCCAATTTTGCTTCCCCTAATTATCAACCCTCCTAAACAGCTTAGGTTCCATGAGAAATTAGGTCACTGCAATCTGCCATCCCTGAATACTCTATTTCTGATAATCAGAACCGTGAGGAGACATGTCAAAAAACATGAATACAATTATCTTTCCAAAATGAATCTGAATGCTACGCCGTGTAAAAATTAATAAGGTACACACGCAATCAACCGTAATTAACTGATGATAAAACGAAAACGTCACCAACAGAAGTCTATAACTTATAACTCTTGTTTGTAGAACTGATGGTAGTTATGGCGAATTCCGAGCAGAATATTATCTCCATTATATGTGCCAGCGTTTGACTCTACGTTGTATCGGCGTATGCTGATTGCATCGTCACCAATCCGTTTATGTAGGCGGTGACGGCTGAGGGTTCATATGTGCTCTTGCCTGCTAGGAAGGAGGAGCACTATGGTTCTCCCCTGCAATACATGTGACATTGAGCAGTTCAATTTGCGACAGATGCTTTACCGAAGGGCGAGCTGCTATACTGTGAGTGAGCGCCTGCGAATGCAAATTGTTGAAATGACAATTTCGAGGCTAATTGAAAACTTCGCTCAGTTAGACATTAACGACACGGAAAATGCTATTTTTGCGGCCGTTCATCAAGTGAGCGTCAGAGCGGTTCATCGTCAAAAATTTAGTACCGACATCGAGCTGCCGACGCAAAGCAAAAGTCATTAACAATACAACTTACGAAAGCAAATTTGTTGTGACCAATTGGTTGGGAAACTGTTCACTTGGTCAGTAAGGAGCGAAACATGGCGGAACTTATGGAATTTTAGTGCATTGTTTATCTACGGGGGCTTTCTACCAAACACTAGGGAGAAACCCATGCCAACTTCAAAAGAAAAGACACTTGACGACCTGTTTTATGACACTCTCAAAGATATTTATTACGCCGAGAGAAAGATTGTTAAGTCATTGCCGAAAATGGCACGCGCTGCATCCGCTCCTGAGCTTAAGTTAGCCTTTGAAAAACACAAAGATCAAACTCAGGAACATATTGAACGCCTTCAACAGGTTTTTGAAATCTTAGGCAAGCGTGCTCAAGGCAAAACTTGTGATGCGATTGAAGGCATAATCGCTGAGGGAGAAGAAATTATTGACGAGTTCAAAGGAACTCAAGCCCTAGATGCTGGTCTCATTTCCTCAGCTCAAGCGGTAGAGCATTACGAAATAACGCGGTACGGTACGCTGAAGCGTTGGGCCTCTGAGCTTGGACATAAGGATATCGCGAAGCTGTTGGATGCTACGCTTCAGGAAGAAGGACAGACAGATAAGGATCTGACTAAACTTGCTGAAACCAAAATCAATTCAAAAGCGGCTTGATTCTTAAAGGCCCCGCGTCAGCGGGGCTTTTTAATTTTGGGAGAGAAAAATGAATTCAAAAAAGTCACCATGGTCAGATCGGGATTTACATCGACCTGATCAGTCTGCTGATCCGTCAGTTTTTGAGCCGAAGGATCGACAAATGAAACCAACGCACGAGCAAACGAATTCTCCTGGTAAATCAAGAAACCAAATCCCAATCGAACCCTACAAAGATCGATCAAAAGATTAAGTTCCAGTTCGTAGATTCAATAAGGAAGTGTAAAATGGAAAGCCCCAAATCAGCTGGAGATTATCCGGGTCGTCAAAGCGATTGTAAAAAGGCAGTAACTCATGGAATAGCGAGCCTTATTAAACAGGCAACGCTTTCTGGACGCTCTGAGGAAGATGCCGATGCAGTCGTTTTGGGAACAAGTGTACCGGGTGTTCGGGATTTGGTAGCTCAGGCAGTCAACGCGGGATGGTCAGCAGCCGAAACTTTGACTGCTATCCAACTGGTAGCAGACGAGATTCAGCGTGGGTTCGTAGGCAAAGAACTTAACAGCTGACTGTTAAAAGAAATCCAGATATTCAAACTCCTTTGGTCCCCCTCGGCGACTGAACTAAAACCAAAGGCTGAAACCAGAATGGAACTCAAAGGCGCTTAAAGCGTTTCATTAAAACTGATGAAATCAGTCTAAGAATTGGGAGAAATATTATGAAAATCATAACGTTAGCCGTTGCTAGCGCAATGGCCTTTGCACCCACATTAGCCTTTGCTCAAGATACCAAAAATCCAAAAACGCCGGCCATAGCGACCCCAGATAATAATAACCCAACGGCCCCAGTTGCTGGCAAGAATAGCTTCACAGAAGAGCAAGCGAAAGAACGCTTTGAAGAAGCAGGATATTCGCACGTTACCGAATTGAAGCTGACAGATGCTGGTATTTGGGAAGCTGCTGCGATGAAGGGGGCCGAAAAGATATCGGTTCAGCTCGATTATCAAGGCAACGTATCGACGAAACCAAAATAAGCATTCTTTAGAAACCAGTTTAACTAAGGGAGAGTAAAATGCGAACCGTTACAGGTCTTTTTGATGTTTATTCGTCGGCCAAGGTAGCTGTTGCCAATTTGGAAAAAGCCGGCATTCCGTCCTCCGACATTAGCATTGTGTCTCGTCACAGTGAAAAGGAATCCAATGCAACGGAGGGCGCAGGCGTAGGAGCAGGCATTGGTGCAGCTGTTGGGGGTGCTGGTGGTTTGCTTGCTGGTCTTGGTATCATGGCTATACCAGGCGTCGGGCCTGTTGTTGCTGCAGGCTGGTTGGCCGCTACTCTTACGGGTGCGGTCGGCGGTGCTGTTGTTGGTGGCGCTACCGGTGGACTGATAGGTGCCCTCACTGAAGCCGGAGTGCCGGAAGAAGATGCTAATCTTTACGCAGAAGGGGTGAGGCGAGGCGGCACTGTAGTCACAGCGAAGGTTCCTGACGAACGATATGCGGAAGCAGACGCAATTCTTTCAGGCGCCACACCGGTCAATCTCGTTGAACGCCGCCGTGCTTATAATGAAGATGGTTGGCAGAGCTTTGATCCTAAAGCTTTGCCCTACACCGAAGACGAAGTTGAACGTGAACGTCGTCGTTATCTATAGTTTTCGAGCGTTTCCCTTATTGATTGAATTGGATGGCTCTGCAAATCAGCGACTTTCCAATTCAAATTATCTGCCGATGGAGATCGGCAGATATGTCACGAGGCATTTCCGTTGATCTTCGCGGTTGTGTCGTTGCTGCCGTTGATGGCGGCGCATCGCATCGAGAGGCTGCTGAGCCTTTCGGTGTAAGTGCAGCCAGCGTCAGCCGTTGGCGTGATCTTAAACTCCAGAAGGGAAATGTTCGACCCAGTCCGCTGGGCAGCGACCGCAATTCCTACAAGACAGAAGTTTATGCCGGCCAGATCACGACCTGGCTCGGGGAACACAAAGGCGGCATCCTGTTCGAACTTCGCAATGGTTCGGCCGCCCTAGGCATCGTAAACAGCAAGTCGGCATTGCATCGCTTTCAAGTCCGGCACGAACACACGCAAAAAAACTGGCCATGCGGTAGAGCAAAGGCGTCCAGACGTTTTGGAAAATCGGCTGTGTTGGTTCGAGGCGTATGTCGCTCAGGATTTGGTTGCTATATTGAAACCAGGCGACGTTATTATCCTCGACAATCTGTCCAGCATGAACGGTCTGCAGCAAGGGAGTCGATAGAGGCGGTCGGCGCGCCATTGATGTTTCGTCCGTCCTACAGCCCAGACTTCAACCCAATCGAAAAGGCCTTCTCTAAGCCGAAGGCGCTCTTACGAAAGCCTGCTGAGCGAACACTCACTGGGTTTTGGGATCGCATCGGCAAGTTGATTGGTCTGGTCGAACCGCAAGAGGCTCAAAATTACTTCAACTCGTGCGGTTGCGATTCAACTTGCAAGGGCAAACGCTCTAATAGAAATTCGAACCCCGCTTCATCAGGGTTCTATTTGGTGAGCGACCAACCTCCCCATACTTACGGCCTTCCTGCTTTATGGAATTCACCGAATTATGCCTCAAACAAGGCATCAAGCGGAACTAGTTTGCCGACGCTGGCGGCACCTGTTCGGACGAAGCTGGCGGTACGGATTGCTCGCTATTCGCTGGAACGTCTGGTTCAATGAAGTTGCCGAATATTTCCATGCCTATCCATACGACAGCGACCACAGCCAGACTAATCAGTAAAACTACGAGGACCGGCTTGCCTTCCTTGCCCTGTCGCGCTTCGGTGGGGGTTAACTTTTTCACGAGAAACTCCTCCTGTGCGAATAAAGTCAATATTAGGCCAACTGTCATAGGACAAATAAGTTCCGTGGGCGGGATTCGTCAAAATTTGAGATCGCCGCACTCCTGGATCGTCTGGCCTACCCTTTGCAACCCAGGCCAGCGCCGGGCGGGCCAGGTGCTAATCAGGAGCGGACGGGTCAAAATTGGATAAGTAAAAAGGGGGATGCGGACGAAAACTTGGACCACTAGGAGGTAGTTCATGTATTCCTACGCAGACAGATTTCGAGCCGTTGAACTTTACATCAGGCTTGGCAAGCGGGTTAAGGCGACCATTCGCCAGTTAGGTTATCCCACCAAGAATGCTCTAAAAAGCTAGTACCGCGAGTACGAGCAGCGTCGTGATCTGTGTGTTCGCTGAGCGGCTCAAAGAGCAAGGCGCTCACAGCCTGGACGGCTGGCGCAGGTGTTGATTATGCAGCAACTGACAACGTCATCGTGCGTCTTGAATATCGTTACACTGATTAAAGTCGTAGGGATTTCAGCGCAGGTCTTGACGGACTTGAGCTTGGAGCAAGTAACAAGTTCAAGACAAACGAAATTCGTCTGGGCGTTGCATACAAGTTCTAAAGGCAGATTATCTCCAGTCGAACTGAACCGCTCGGAGCAATCTGAGCGGTTTTTTTGCTGTTTCAAGGCGTCGAATTAAAAAAAATGTATGTTTGCTGCCCCCCTATCAATTCGTACGCAGAGTTCTATATTGCTAATTAAATTAGCAGCAAATTGTTTTATTTTCTCGTGCTGACTAGTAATTTTTGGTGGTAAAATGGACGAGAAATTCTTCTTTCTGCATGCAGACGGTAAGTCCGTTCATGAATTAAAAGCGGTTGATTGGAGCAATAATCCGCTGGGTGAGCCTGATCAGTGGCCCGTGACGCTCAAGACTGCGATACAAATGATGCTCGCTTCTCAGTTCCCAAAGGCAATCTGTTGGGGACCTGATCTCATAACGGTTTTCAATGATGCGTTTCGTCCCATCCTTGGCGAAAAAAAGGATTGCATGGGAAAGCCATTCAGTCATATTTGGGCTGAGGCTTGGAACGATATCGGCTCTATAGCTGACAAGGCATTTAATGGGGAAGCGACTTTTATAGAAGACTTTCCGTTGGTCATAGATCGCTATGGTTATCCGGAGGAGTGCTATTTTACCTTCTGTTACAGTCCGATCAGAAATCAAGACGGGACTGTCGGTGGATTTATAGACACGGTTATTGAAACAACCGGCAAAGTCGAAGCTGAAAAGAATTCAGCCGTGTTCAACGCAGAGCTAGCCCATCGAATTAAAAACAACTTTAGCATTATCAATGCTATAGCGAGCCAGACATTCTCAAATATTGACGCGCAAACCTTACGGGTGTTTTCGGAGCGCCTGCGTGCGCTTAGCAGTGCGCATGACGTGTTGCGTCTGGGCAAGTACTCAAATGGCTCAATTAATCAGATAATTGAGGGCGTCTTATCGGCACTCGCTGTTGAAGAGCGGGTGGATGTTGAAGGTCCCGATATACTAATAGGCCCTAAAGGGGGGGCATCTCTATCCTTGTTAGTTCATGAACTGGCGACGAATGCCATCAAGTATGGCTCGCTTTCGAATGATACAGGTCGAGTGGCTATCGAGATTGATATTGCTAATCGAGATGGCGTCGAAAAACTGATTTTTAATTGGGTTGAAACAAATGGTCCTCTGGTCTCAAAACCTGAGCGCATTGGGTTTGGATCAAAACTAATACAAATGGGATTGAACGGCGGCGATGTTAAAATAGAATTTTTGCCGACTGGTTTGAGGGGGGAGTTCTCTGCCCCATTGCATTCGTTGTCAGAAGAAGCACGTCATTTACATGACATGTATGATGCGCGTATGTCCGACATCAGCGCCTTTGAGACAAAACTGGTTTAATTAAGAAGAGAGGATTTTCGGCGGGGGTGCGGACGAAAACTTGGACTATCAGGGAGGTAGTTCATGTATTCCTACGAAGACCGGATGCGAGCCGTTACGCTTTATATCAAGCTGGGCAAACGCCCGAAAGCGACTATTCGCCAGTTGGGCTATCCAAGCAAGAATGCTTTGAAAGGCTGGTACCTGGAATATGAGCACCATCTTGATCTGCGTTTAGGATTTGCGCCCCGAGCCCCTAAGTTCACACAGGCGCAGAAGGAAGTGGCTGTTGAGCACTACCGCACGCATGGTCGTTGTGTTTCTGCAACCATGCGCGCCTTGGGCTATCCCGGCCGTGCAACGTTGACAGCATGGGTTCGTGAGGCGTTTCCCGAAACTAGCGAAGCTGTCACTGGAAGAACTGGACGTCCACGATACCCTGACGCATTGAAGAAGGCTGGCGTCGTCGGACTTTATAATCGGCAAGAAAGCGCGCAGGCCCTGGCCGAAAAGCTCGGCGTATGCAGACCGACACTGTATAACTGGAAAAACCAGTTACTTGGTCCGGAGGCTCCCGCAATCATGAAACGCAAGAACAACTCACCGCCAGTGCCAGAGCGAAAAGAATTAGAGCGCCAGCTCGAAACACTGCAGCACGATATTCAGAAACTGCAGCTTGAGCACGACCTTTTGAAGAAAGCGACCGAACTCATAAAAAAAGACCTGGGCGTCGATCTGCAACTCCTGAGTAATCGGGAGAAAACGCTGTTGGTTGACGCCCTAAAAGATCTTTATCAACTCTCCGATCTGCTTGCTCAGTTGCGACTGGCGCGCAGTTCATATTTTTATCATCGAGCCCGTATGAGGGTGACCGACAAGTACCTCACTATACGTCAGAACATCACCGAAATCTTCGAAGCCAACCGTCGATGCTATGGCTACCGCAGGCTACAGGCGTCATTGGCCAAACAATGCGTTACAATCTCAGAGAAGGTTGTGCAGCGCTTGATGAAGCAGGAGAACCTGATCGTTGCCACGCCAAAGCGGCGGCGATATCGCTCTTATCTCGGAGAAATCAGTCCGGCGCCTGAGAACCTTATTAATCGCGACTTCCAGGCCTCAGCCCCAAACGAGAAATGGCTGACCGATATCACGGAGTTCCATATCCCGGCTGGCAAAGTGTATCTCTCACCCATCATCGACTGTTTCGATGGTTTGGTTATCAGCTGGTCTATCGGAACGAGACCAGATGCGGAATTGGTCAATATGATGCTTGATGCCGCCATAGAAACTGTCACAGGTAGAGATGAACGACCAATAGTACATTCTGATCGGGGTGCACATTATCGCTGGCCGGGTTGGCTATCGCGGATCAGGGATGCGAAGCTGGTGCGTTCAATGTCCCGCAAGGCTTGCTCCCCAGATAACGCTGCATGCGAAGGTTTCTTTGGCAGGCTAAAAACGGAGTTCTTTTATCCCAGCGATTGGAGGAACACCACACTCGAGCATTTTATCAATGAAGTTGATGGCTACATTCGGTGGTACAACGAGAAACGGATCAAGATATCGCTTGGCGCACGAAGCCCAATCGAATATCGAAACTGTCTTGGCATTGTGACGTAAAAACAGTCCAAGTTTTTATCCGCACCCCCACCGGGTCAATTCTCAGCGGCAATCAACAGAATACATATGTAAAGAAGAATTATTGTAGCCGGTGAGAGACAGGGCTTTAAAATTTGCTCATTCTATAGGTCGGGGAGACTATGAAGATGCGGTTCTCGGTTGAAGATCGATCAAAAACAATCCTGCTGATTTTTGCCTTGTGCGGACTTGTGATGGGGCTCAGCGTGCACTTTTCCGGCTACTCCTCGGGAGCACGGATAATCTGGGCAATTGCCACTTTGCCTGTGCTGGTGTCTTTGCTCGTCGAGATTCTCCGGAGTTTATGCCGAAAGGAGTTTGGGCTAGATATCGTCGCCGCGATGTCTATGTCGGCCGCACTGGCATTTGGGGAAATGCTGGCGGCTGCGATTGTCGCCCTCATGTATACTGGCGGGGCCTTTCTTGAGAGCTTTGCCGAGGGACGAGCACGCCGTGAGATGCACGCTTTGCTGTCCCGCGCACCGCGAACAACAATGCGATATGTCGGTGACCATCTCGAAGAGATTGCGGTTGAAACTATTCGCCCGGGTGACCGCCTTCTGATCCGTCAGGGAGACGTCATCCCCGTTGACGGAAGTATAACTTCCGTAAAAGCTTTTGTGAACATGTCTGCATTGACGGGAGAGGCACTTCCGGTTTCGCTTGCGTCGCGAGCAGATGTGCTAAGCGGTTCAATGAATGCTGGCGATGCTTTCGATATCGTTGCCAAGCACGAAGCAAAAGATAGCACCTACGCTGGCATTGTTCGGCTCGTGGAAGAGGCCCAGCATTCGAAAGCCCCGATATCTAGGCTAGCAGACCAATGGTCTATCGGCTTTCTGATAGTAACCGTCTTAATCGCCTTCGGCGCGTGGTTTTTCACGGGAGACCCGATTAGGTCGGTCGCCGTTCTCGTCGTGGCGACACCATGTCCTCTCATCTTGGCGGTGCCCGTCGCTCTTGTTGCGGGACTATCGCGCGCCGCTCATTTCGGCGTGCTGGTAAAGGGTGCACGTCCATTAGAGAACATGGCTCGTATCAACACGTTGGTGCTGGACAAGACTGGAACACTGACAGATGGCCGCCCACAAATTAGTTCAATCAACGCGCAGCCAGGATTGAGTGAAAATGATCTACTGTGTTTCGCAGCCTCCCTTGACCAAGTGTCCAAACATCCGATGGCGCAGGCTCTTGTACTGGCCGCTCAGGGGCGTGGTATAAACCTTGTATTACCGACCGATGTAAGCGAACTGGCAGGAGATGGCGTGGCGGGCTGGGTCGATGGCAAAAGCGTCGTTGTCGGCGGACGCATCTTCGTTGAGAGGCAGGTCAATGCAAAACTGAGTGAAATCCCCGATACAGAAGCTGGGGCGGCCCTGGTTGCAGTGGCGATAGATGGTGGCATCGCGGGTTATATCATTCTGGCCGATCGCTTGCGCGACGAAGTGGTCGATACGTTACACGGCTTACGCAAAGACGGCGTAAAACGAATAGTGCTGGCGACAGGTGATCGTGCGGCAGTGGCCAAACGCATCACTAAGGGTTTGCGATTTGATGCGATCTACTCCGAGCTTTCACCCGATCAAAAGGTGCTGACCGTACTCAGCGAGCGTAAGAACGGCCCTGTGATGATGGTCGGAGATGGTGTCAATGACGCGCCCGCACTTGCAGCGGCTGATATTGGCGTTGCCATGGGTGCGAGGGGAGCGGCAGCCTCGGCAGAGGCGGCCGATGTCGTTCTTCTCGTAGATAGAATAGACACACTTCGCGCCGGGATAGAAATTGCCAAGCGATCAAGGCGCATTGCAATCGAAAGTGTTGTGATGGGTATCGGACTTTCGGTGCTTGCTATGGTCGCAGCGGCGTTAGGTTTTCTGTTACCTGTCCAAGGCGCATTGCTCCAGGAAGCGATTGATGTCACCGTCATTGTCAATGCACTGCGAGTGTTGAGAATCTCACCAACCGTCAGATGATGGCTACATTCGATGGTACAACGAGAAACGGATCAAAATGTCACTTGGCGCAAGAAGCCCAATCGAATATCGAAACAGTCTTGCCATTGTGCCGTAAAACCAGTCCAGGTTTTTATCCGCCCCCCCCGCAGGTTAGCCGCCATCATTATCGACAATTTCAATGCGGAAGAATTGCATTAATTTGGCCGACCATATCATTCAGCTGCATACGTATTGCTGCATCTTCTTGTTCTCGTTCATGATCTGGCTGTTCGGAGCGAGCATGAATCTTAGTTTTAATTTCTTGAATCTTAGCTTTGATGTGTTCGAGTTCGGTTCTGATAATATCAGACATAGCCTACCCCATTATTTGTCCCGTGATGTTGATCAACCTACACCTTAGATCGCCGTTAGCATGCTATACACGACGGCAAATTTACTGATAAACCCGACTTCTCAAGCTCCCCATAAGCATCTCGATCACCCAAAAGCCCCCTTCCCTCGCCTTGATGACTCGAGACCTCAAATATCCACCCGCACACGCGATCTCAGAACCTTTCTGCGGGATGCCAGCAATAAGAGCTAAAGCGCTCTCAAGACCTTAAATACGGATAGCGTCACGATAAGCAGCTTGGGAAAGCCCTAAGAAGATCGAAACCAATCTCGAAACTGCCGCAAAACACGCAACATACAAATAACGTCTTCAATATTGGAGGTCGGTTTTATTTTATGCTAGACTGAAACCTGTCAGTGGGTTTGCCATCCCTTTATGGTAGTTAGCAGGATGAAAAGCTAAAACGACCACTAACAGCAAATTTTCGGCTCCCCGATCGTTATGCATGGCGCGCTTAACAGTCCAACAACTTCCGCCCCCTTCCCAGCCGTTCCGAAGCCATTTGCGGTTTCTCGAAATCTGCCATTGCTGGCACTCGCAACCTTGGGGTTGATCGGACCCGTGGCTATGGCTTTAGGCGCACGCACAGGGAATATGGCAAGAAACTAGACGTAAGAAAATTCGTAAATCTGTATCCGGACGGGCACCACACGATGACATCGGAACTTCTGCTCCCTTTTCTATCACCAACGCCAAAGCACGGGTTATTCGCCCCACTTTCCAACAATTCTAATTTACACAATGCTTTGCAAACGTTAGTCTTAAGCTTCATTTAAGGGCCGTTTGAAGCTGAAGTATTCCTAAGGAAGCAATGCGTTTAACAAAGCAATCAAATTATGCAGTCCGTCTTCTTATGTATTGCGCAACCAATGAGGGGCAGATTTCCCGCGTCTCAGAGATCGCACGCGTATATGGAATCTCCGATCTGTTTCTCTTCAAAATTCTTCAACCCCTCGTGCAGGCTGGCTTAGTTGAAACCATCAGGGGGCGGAGTGGAGGCATCAGGCTGGCTAAATCTTCAGACGAGATAACTCTTTTTCAGGTAGTCAGAATCACAGAAGAAAATTTCGTTTTGTCGGATCATCTTGAAGGAGATGGCGACTGCCCTTCCAGCGACAAATATGGAGTCTCCACGGTATTCCGCGAGGCGCTGAGTGCATTTTTCCGAGTGCTGTCAAAATATAGCATAGCCGATTTGGTCGCAGCCCAGCCCAATATTCTTACCCTCCTAGATCTTGAGCCTAAACCCTGCACTGAAGCTTAGTATCTTTAGAATTCGCATGCATAACCTGGCTTGGTCTCCCGATATGCTTTCCGTCAGAGAGCGGAGCTCTATGCCGCGTGTCCCGAGGCTATTGACGAGTTCAACAAGATTGATGAAATATACATCAAAGTCAAAGTCGAGTGGCTATGACACGACATGCGAGGCCACGATCGGCATAATAAGGCAGAGGTATTTCAATCTATGACGCGACTGAGGCGCCAGTTAGTCGGAGACCCGCGAGTACCGCAACGTAACCCAAAATAATGCTGATTGTCAGATAAATTACAGCTGAAAACATTCCCTCCACTGATCCTGACATCAAGACAAAGGCTCCAAAGACAAAGCTGGAGAAAGTCGATAATCCGCCCATTACGCCGGTCGATATTAATAAGTTTACATCCGCACTGAGGATACCTTTTTGAAACAATCCACTTGCTAGCCCTAATAAGAAAGAGGCAACAATGTTAGCAAGTAGAATAGACAATGGGATACCATCCCCGAGATTGGGAACGCCGAGCATCAGCAGCTCGCGCAGAACTGCGCCAACTGCTCCACCCAGAAAAACAAGAATAATTGTGTTTATCATTTTGGCCCCCTAAACAATTGCATGGGCTAGTTTTGCGCCCAGTCCTGCTGCCAACAGACCGATAACAACAGATCCAAGCAGATAAATAATTGCAGCGCCTCGATACCTGTTTTTTGCCAGTTTAACCGCATCCAGCTGCATGGAACTGAAAGTGGTGTAGCCGCCAAGCACCCCAGTTAATATGCCCGCAGTGAGGAAATCGCCGAAACGGTCGTGCCACTCAACACCAAAAGATATGGACAAAAAACCAATTACGAAAGCACCTGAGATATTAATTAAAAACGTCGCTAGGGGAAAATTTCCTGAATACTTCTCTCCCACTAACCGTCCTATCCACCATCGAAGTAGAGAACCCGCTCCACCGCCCATTCCTACCCAGAAAACATCTAACGCCTGCATGTTTTTCCTTTCAGGTCACTAATCAGACAGTGAGTTATTTCAAATCCAACGATATTAAGTATTATCCAAAACATAGCTTCACATGTGCACTACAGTCCACCAAAAGATAATTTAGATATGCAAGTCTCGTGTTGAAAACTCGGTTATGCAAATGGCTGCTTCTTATTTTGAGCACATATGAATTTGATTCACAGGATCCTTGCTCGATCTCATTTTGCACCGAGACGCCTTCTTTCTTAATAGGGCCAACTGTTTTCAGTTCCCTCTATCCACGACCATTGACAAGCCCTTTATATCCGTTATTCTGGATATATGGAAAACGAAGCTGCAATTACGGCGTTGGCCGCCCTCGCTCAATCGACACGGCTCGATACATTCCGTCTGCTGGTGACGCATGAACCTGACGGTGTTCCGGCAGGCGAACTGGCGCGCATTCTGGATGTTCCGCAAAACACAATGTCCGCGCATCTGGCGACATTGTCTCGTGCCGGACTTGTGAAGGGCGAACGTCAGAGCCGCTCGATCATCTATCGCGCTGATCTCGACCGATTTAGAGAACTGACCCTTTTCATGATCAAGGACTGCTGTGGCGGCAGTGCCGAGCTCTGCGCCCCTCTTATGAAAAGCCTGACACCCTGTTGCGAATCGAAGACGGTCGCCCAGTAACAAAGGGCCGCTGAATTCGGCCTTACACAAACGGACTGATAAAATGACGGATCGAGTCTACAACGTGCTCTTCCTGTGCACGGGCAATTCCGCACGCTCAATTTTGGGCGAAGCAATTCTGAACAAGGACGGCGAAGGTCGTTTTCACGCCTATTCGGCTGGTAGTCGGCCCAAAGGCGGCGTTCATTCTCTCGCAATCAAGGAACTGGACGCTCTCGGCTATTCCACCGAGAACCTGAGCTCAAAAAGCTGGGACGTGTTTTCAGTTAGCGACGCCCCTCAGATGGATTTCATTTTCACGGTTTGCGACAACGCTGCGGGAGAAGCCTGCCCCGTCTGGATTGGCCATCCTATGACAGCCCATTGGGGCATCGAGGACCCTGCCGCCGTCGAAGGAAATGAAGCAGAAAAACAGCGCGCCTTTGCGCAGGCGGCCCGTTTTCTGAAGAACCGAATATCAGCATTCCTGAGCCTTCCCCACGCCACGATAGACCGTATGGCGCTTCAAAATCATCTGAAAGAAATCGGCACCATGGAAGGTAGCACACAGACAAATGTGGAGAATAACTGATGTCCACATTCGAACGATATCTGACTGTCTGGGTGGCTCTTTGCATTGTCGCAGGCGTAGCTCTGGGCCACTTCTTTCCGACAGTATTCCATGCAATCGGATCTGCTGAAGTCGCCAGGGTCAACATTCCAGTCGCCATTCTCATTTGGCTCATGATCATCCCTATGTTGCTGAAAATCGATTTCAGCGCATTGAGACAGGTCACTGAGCACTGGCGCGGCATTGGCGTCACGCTCTTTATCAATTGGGCCGTCAAACCATTCTCGATGGCGCTTCTCGGTTGGCTATTTATCGGCTGGTTGTTTCGCCCTTATCTACCTGCAGACCAGATCGATTCCTACATTGCGGGGCTGATTATTCTGGCGGCCGCCCCTTGCACGGCAATGGTGTTTGTCTGGTCCAACCTGACCAAGGGCGAGCCGCATTTCACGCTGTCGCAGGTCGCACTGAACGATGCGATCATGGTTGTGGCATTTGCCCCTATCGTCGGGCTACTGCTTGGACTGTCGGCAATTACTGTCCCGTGGGCCACGCTCGTTTTGTCGGTTGTCCTCTATATCGTCATTCCAGTGATTATCGCGCAAATCCTGCGCAGAAGCATTCTCGCCAGCGGTGGAGAACGAGCTTTCGATGCAATGCTCAGAACGCTACAGCCGCTGTCCCTGATTGCGCTTTTGGCAACACTCGTTCTGCTATTCGGGTTTCAAGGAGAGCAGATCATCGCACAGCCCATGATCATTGCGATGCTGGCCGTCCCGATCCTCATCCAGGTCTATTTCAACTCTGGCCTGGCTTATCTGTTGAATCGCATTACTGGCGAGCAACATTGCGTCGCCGGTCCCTCGGCGTTGATTGGCGCATCCAACTTCTTCGAGCTGGCAGTAGCAGCCGCAATCAGCCTTTTCGGCTTCTCATCTGGTGCGGCGCTCGCAACAGTGGTTGGCGTTCTTGTTGAAGTGCCCGTCATGCTCTCTGTCGTCTGGATCGTGAACCGCTCAAAGGATTGGTACGAACGCGGTGCCAATCAAAAGCCAGTCACCGAAACAGGAAAACTCTGATGTCAGTTACGATCTATCACAATCCGAACTGTGGCACCTCTCGCAACACATTGGCCTTGATCCGTGCCAGCGGCGAAGAGCCTGTCGTCATTGAATATGTACAAAATCCGCCGCCGCGAGAACGACTGGTCGAACTGCTCACTGCAATGCAGATGACGCCTCGCCAACTCCTTCGCGAGAAAGGCACACCATATGCCGAATTGGGATTGTCCGATCCCAAATGGACCGATGATGAACTGGTCGACTTCATGAAGGCGCATCCTATCCTGATTAATCGTCCAATCGTGGAAACGTCGCTTGGCACCAAACTGTGCCGTCCGTCAGAACTGGTTCTCGACATTCTGGAAAATCCGGCGTCGTCATTCACCAAAGAGGACGGAGAAGTCATCACCTATGAAAGAAAGTCGCGCTGACATGGACCTGCCGAACCTCGATCAGAATTCCTTCGCATTGCCTGATCTGGATGCATTACGCGCCGACTTTCCAAAGCATAAGCCTCGTATCCTTTTGCTCTATGGCTCACTTCGTGACCGTTCCTATAGTCGGTTTTTGACGCTGGAAGCGCAGCGCCTTCTGGATGCGATGGGCGCTGAAACGCGTATCTTTCATGCCAATGGTCTTCCTTTGCCAGACGACGGTTCAGCAGAGCATCCGAAGGTTCAGGAATTGCGCGAGGCAATGCTTTGGTCAGAAGGGCAAGTCTGGACCAGTCCAGAACGTCATGGAGCCATGAGCGCTGTCATGAAATCGCAGATCGACTGGATCCCATTGCCGGGTGGAGCAATTCGTCCGACGCAAGGCCGAACTTTGGCTTTGATGCAAGTTTCAGGCGGATCGCAGAGCTTCAACGCCGTCAATCAGATGCGCATTCTTGGGCGCTGGATGCGAATGATCACCATTCCAAACCAGTCATCCGTCGCAAAGGCATGGCAGGAATTTGACGACACTGGACGGATGAAACCCTCATCATTTTATGATCGCGTGGTCGATGTGATGGAAGAACTAATGAAGTTTACCCTTCTGACGCGTGGCATCTCGGATCATCTCACAGACCGTTATAGCGAGCGCAAGGAAGAAGCCGCCAAACTCGAAAAGCGTGTTTCGTTGAAATCAATATGAGCGCTGAACGGCTTCCCATTGCGGAAGCCAAGGTGATCCAAAAGCTTTCCATGTCGGGTGCGCTGGGCCTCGCAAGTTGCGCTACTTTTATTGGCGCGAATTGGAGCCGTTTTGTCTCTTTCTGCCGGACTGTCCAGCGCGTGAGTGTTTACAATCAACACGAATGGGAATCGGACAATGGAAACTCACGCAGGAGATTATTGACTATACGTCAAGAGCAGAGGGTTGAAACAACAGGCCAAGGCGACTTCGGACCAGATTTTACCAGCATGTGAACAAGGCGACATACCAGCGATTACATTGATGTTGACCATGGCCAACTTTTCTACGTTCGCTCGAAAGCCAGAGTTGGCCATGGCCAACTCTGGGTCTTTTTCTTCGTAAGCGATTGAAAATCATACGATTTGCCATGGTTTACGAATCGTGTAATTTTAGATACGGATTTTTCACATTTTCTGCTTATAAAGCGCATCGACAGGAGTTATTCGATGCTACAAGACAAAAGCGCTTTTGCGCAACTTTCGTCAGATGCGCGTATTCAGCGGCATGCCAAACAGCTTTCTAAGCAGCTACAATTGCTGCGGGAAAAATTGTTCCCGCCGACAGCAGAAAAGCTACTCAGGACTTTCACATCCGGAGAAGCAGCGCAGCTTGTCGGCGTATCAGATGGCTTTCTTCGCACATTATCAAATGAAGGACGAGGGCCGGCTCCTGACCAATCCGCTTCTGGACGCAGATCATACACGCTCGCGCAGGTAAATGAATTACGTGAGTATATGGCGAATGCCAAACCGAAGGACGCTTTGAATTATCTTCCTCGGCGACGACCGGGCGAGAAATTGCAAACGATAGCGGTTTCAAACTTCAAAGGCGGCAGCGCCAAGACCACAACTACCATTTACCTAGCACAGTATTTGGCTTTGCAGGGGTATCGCGTCTTGGCAGTCGATCTGGCACAGTTACCTTAACTCTGGCGCAAGCATAAGCTGCGAAAATAGGCCATGATCGAAACTCGTTCCTCACTTTATCACCGCCATCGTTTCCCTGCTGAGATTATCGCGGAGGCGGTATGGCTGTATTATCGCTTTCCTCTTAGCTTTCGCATGGTCGAAGATATGCTGGCTTACCGTGGGATCATCGTCACCCACAAGACGGCGCATGAATGGGCGGAGAAGTTTGGACGTGAATATGCCAATACGATCCGTCGCCGTACCCCACGTCTTGATGATAAATGGCACCTTGATGAAATGGTCATCACGATCAAGGGTGAGAAGCATTTTCTGTGGCGCGCCGTTGATCAGGATGGCTTTGTACTCGATGTTCTTGTTCAGAAGCGCCGTAACACCAAGGCCGCCAAGCGTTTCATGCGTAAACTTCTACGCGGCCAGGGCTGTTCAGCCCGCGTCATGGTCAGCGATAAGCTGAGATCTTATGGTGCTGCCAAACGAGAACTGGGGATGAGCGTTTGCGAGCATCGTCAGCACAAAGGCTTGAACAACCGCGCTGAGAATTCGCACCAGCCCATCCCACGACGAGAGCGGGTCATGAAGCGCTTTAAATCAGCGCGACACGTGCAACGCTTCACATCCATTCACGACCCGGTCTACAATCTCCACTACTTTCCCCGCAACCTTCTCTCCTCAGCAGACCATCGCGAGCTGCGTCAGACCGCCACAAACATGTGGCGTGAAATCGCATGCCTGAAAGCTGCATAATTTCAGCGTCATAGACAAAATTGCGGACTTGCTCAGGTTAACGTAACAGTGCCCTTCGTAACCATCGAGTATCCTTTGTCCGCCAGACGCTAGTTTGGTACCTCAAACAAAAAGACCCCACGCTCTACAATTCGCCCATTTGACGTAAAAAACGCCTCGAAACAGTTCAACTAAATCCATTGCGCACAAGGATGCGCTATCTCCAGCGTGTGCATTCGCTTATTCTAAAAACTTATGGTCGTTTTGCTAAAAGTCAATCTAAAGAACCATAAAGCCATCAAATAGAAATAATTTTCCTTCATTTTTTCCAAATGCAAAATTTAAGTTGACGAGATGCGCAATATTGAAATATCAATGATTCATAATAATAATAAGGGGCAACAAAATGCGTGCACTTTTAGATAAAATTGATCGGAAGCTTGTTAAGCTTCTGTCAGATGATGCACGCGATGGCGCCAATCAGATTGCTGAACGTCTGGAGCTTAGCCCGCCAACCATCCGTGCGCGCCTCAAAAACCTGATCGAAAATAAACTATTCCGGATAGCGGGCGTTGTTAATGTCTCGGAGCGACCTGAGCTTATCGTTGCGATTTTAGGCATTCATGCCAATGGGCATGGACGCCTGAATGAAATTGCCCGAAAAATGTCCGAACTGCCATTTGTGACATCGGTCAGCATTGTAACTGGCCGGTACGACCTTCTGTGCGAAGTGCTGTTTGAAGGCGACATGGAAGAACTATACCGGGTGACGAGCGAACTGCTCCCCGGCCTGGCTGAACCCGGTGTCATTCAGGGCAGCGAAACTTTTGTTGTCATGAAAGCCCATAACAAATGGCTGAGTTTGCCACGCGGCGTATGGGAAGATGAAGAGAGCGACAAACCCGCTCCTTAACCTAACAACAAAATGACCATTCTAATTGGCCGCCTTGCGCGGACACGGACTACTGTTGCTCAAATGAGGGAGAACTCAAGAAATGATGAAAAAAATCAATGCGCTTATGACGTCAGCTATGTTTATTGCACTGGTGGGGGCTGCGGCGCAGACCACACCTGCCTATGCGGGAACGCTTGACGATATTATTGCCCGCGGCGAGTTGCGCGTCGCTGTTCAAACGCAGGGCCCTCCTTATTCCTTTATGGACAAGAATGGCACCCGTGCAGGCAGCGCGATCGCCCTGACCGAGCTTATGGCCAAGGAAATGGGCGTCAAGGTTACATATCTTGATTTCGATTGGGATGGCCTTATTCCGGCGCTGCTTTCAGGCAAAGCTGACATTCTGGCAGCCGATATGACAGCCACCATGAGCCGCGCAACGAAGGTAGCTTTTACCCAGCCATGGATTCACGTCGGTTCAGTCGCTTTCACTGCTGCTGGTGGTGACTTCAAGAGCGTTGAAGACTGCAAAAAGCCAGGAACGACTATTGCGGTCATCCTCGGATCAACTGCCGAAAAGAACATGCCTAAGTTTTTCCCTGAAGCCACCGTCAAGGCGTTCAAGGGTGGTGGAACAGTGGTGCTTGATGCGGTTGCATCCGGTCAGGCCCAGTGCGGCGTGAATGATAACACAGCTGTTGCTGCACAGGTTCAGAACTACCCAGAAGGTACGTTTGAAGTATTTTCTGAAATGCTCAGCTCAGAACCTCTTGCCTATGCCGTCAGATACGACTCGCAGGATCTGATGATCTGGACAAACCTGTTCCTTGACAACATCAAGCTCGATGGTCGCTTAAAAGAAAACCTCGATTACTGGGTCAATTCGAACAAGTGGCAGGCTGATCACTAATATCAATGAAGGTGCAGGCCCCATTCATCCTGCACTTTCGATCAAAATCCGAATGTTACCGGTGAACCATGTTTGGCAATCTGAACATAAGAGTCATATCGGAATATCTGCCTGAACTCTGGCAGGGTTTTCTGAATACATTGATGTTGTCCGCCGCAGGGTTTACCGGCGCGTTGATCATCGGCATCGTCGCTTGTGCTTTAAGCATTCAGCCTGTGCGCTGGCTGCGCAGGATCAGCATTGCCTATATCGATCTTATCCGCGCGACACCTCTGCTTGCACAGCTCTACTTCCTGTATTTTGGCCTGCCGCGTCTTGGCATACTCCTTCCCGAAATGGTGATTGGCATTATAGCTCTTTCACTGAACTCGGGAGCATATGTGGCTGAGATTATTCGCTCGGGCATTCTCTCTATACCGCGTGGACAGTTTGAAGCTGCTCTAAGCTCCGGCTTTACCTATCTGCAACGGATGAGACTCGTTGTCCTTCCTCAGGCGGTCCGGCCAACGATTTCACCGATGATCGGTCAGGCAATCGTGCTGGTGAAAGACTCCTCGCTTCTCTCGCTGATTTCTGTTGTTGAGCTCACCCGTGTCGGTCAGCAAATCGCGCTTGATCGCTTCATGCCTGTCGAGGGTTTTGCTGCAACCGCCGCCGGATTTCTGCTGATTTATTATCTCCTTAAAGCACTTGCCGGAACATGGTCGCGCTTCAACCGCATGCCGGAAAGATAACAGGGGACGCATATGTTTTGGTTTCAAGTCGAACGCTTGTGGAATTTCTGGCCCATTCTTTTGAAGGGCCTCGGAATGACCGTTTCGCTATCTTTGCTCTCTCTGATCATTGGGGTCATTGTCGGCCTAATTTTTGGCGTGCTTCGCGCGAGCGGCAATCGATGGCTTTCGGGCATAACAGGGCTCTATATTGATCTGTTTCGCGGCACGCCGTTTCTGGTACAGGTCTTCATCTGTTTCTTCATTCTGCCATCAATCGGCATCGAGCTGTCGGCCTTTAATGCTGGAGTGATCGCGCTTTCCAACCTGTCAGCCTGCTTTATCGGCGAAATTATTGCCTCCGGCATTAAAGCTGTTCCACGCGGGCAGACAGAAGCGGCGATCGCGTCAGGCTTCACCTATTCGCAACAGCTTCGATTGATTGTCATGCCACAGGCATTACGCATTGTAAGACCATCTCTGGTGGGACAGTTCATTCTGCTGGTGAAAGATTCCTCCGTGGTTTCGGCCATCGGGATTATGGATCTTACACGCTCAGGATGGATGATCGTTCAGAACATCCCCAATGGACTGCTCGTCTTTGGCGTCGTTGGCATCGGCTACTTCATCGTCTGCTATCCGATGATTTATCTCTCGCGCCGTATAGAGCGCGGCACTCAGTCTCCTATTTTGTAACTGGACAGGTCTAATGATTGAATTTCAGGGTCTGAACAAATGGTTCGGCAGCGCGCTTCACGTGCTTAACAATATTGATCTGACAGTCAGCAAAGGCGAAGTCGTCGTCGTTTGCGGTCCTTCCGGTTCTGGTAAAAGCACGCTGATCCGATGCGTTAATGGATTGGAAGCCTTCCAGTCAGGCAAACTGATCGTTGATGGCATTGATCTCAGCGCGAAGAATGCAGCCTTGCGTGAATTGCGAATGGAAGTCGGATTTGTTTTCCAGCAATTCAATCTCTACCCCCATAAGACTGCGCTGGAGAATGTAACACTTGCGCCTATTCATGTGCGGGGATTATCAAAAGCTGAGGCGGAAAAGCGGGGCAAAGAACTGCTAGCTAAAGTCGGCCTCGCTGATCGTATGAACAATTACCCAAGCCAGCTGTCTGGTGGTCAGCAGCAGCGTGTGGCTATTGCACGTTCTCTTTGTATGCAGCCAAGAATTATGTTGTTTGATGAACCCACCTCGGCACTGGATCCGGAGATGATCAATGAAGTGCTCGATGTTATGGTTAATCTCGCCAAAGAAGGCATGACGATGATGGTGGTCACCCATGAAATGGGCTTCGCCAGAAGCGTTGCTGATCGTGTTGTCTTCATGGATCGTGGGGCAATCCTTGAAAGCGGTGAGCCAGAGAACTTCTTCAGAAACCCTCAGAATGAGCGTACACGCGACTTCCTGAGTAAAGTTCTCCACCACTGACGCGACCCGGTTAGTCACGCAATTAAGATAGATTGATTATCATGGAGCATCGTCAAAAAAGCGGTGAGCGGCTTTCTGTTGCCATCATTGGCGCTGGAATTGTTGGCTGCAGCACGGCTCTTGCACTCAGCAAAGCTGGCTATAGTGTCACCATATTCGGCAATGAAGAGCCCGGCACCGGAACATCCTACGGTAATGCGGGAGCCATTGTCACAGGGTCAATAACACCGACAGCGACACCCGCGGTTATCAGATCTTTGCCCAGCTATATGTTCAACCGCAATTCACCAGCAGTCCTGCGGCTTCATCATGCAATCGCAGCATTGCCGTGGATAAGACGTTTTATTACAGCTGGTAAAACGAAAGCTGTCGATCGAATTGCTGCAGCAATGCATCCGCTTGTTTCAGAATCGCTGATAGCACATCGGGAACTTGCTGCAATTGCCTCAGCAAGCGACATGCTCACGCAAGAAGGCTGGCTGAAAATCTATAGTGACAGCAAGGATTTCGAAGGTTCGACTCTGGAGCGTCGGCTTATGAGCCGTCATGATGTCGTTCATACAGTTCTCGATCGCTCAGCACTTCTGGACCTTGAACCTGCACTTGATCCGGCATCCTGTTACAAAGGCCTCTATCAGCCAAATGCTGGTAATGTCCGTTTTCCGCAAAAGCTTGCTCAGATCTATCTGGAAACGGCTCAGAAGTTTGGCGCGGCGTTCATTCGTGACACTATTACCTCGGTTCGACCGTCGGAACACGGCGTGCTGCTGAATTCAGAAACCCTGAACAAGCGCTTTGATCGTATCGTCATCGCATCGGGTGCATGGTCCACCGCACTGACCAAACAGCTCGGTGATCGTGTCTCACTCGAAAGCGAACGTGGATACCATATCAGTTTTGGTCCAGGGTCGGAGACATTGCTGCGCGGACCGGTGGTCTTACCCGGCAAGGGGTTTGTTCTATCACCAATGCATGACGGTTTGCGGCTGGTAAGCGGCGATGAACTCGCAGGCCTTAGAGCGCAGCCGAATTACAAACGCATTCGTAGTCTGCTGCCAAAAGCAATTGAAGTCGTGCCGGCTCTCAAGTCATGGAAACCCGCCACTGAATGGATGGGACACCGTCCATCGACCCCTGACACACTGCCCGTCATTGGCAGATCGAGCAAATGCCGGAATGTCATTTACGCCTTTGGCCACGGGCATTTGGGGGTCACCCTTTCTGCAATAACAGCCAAACTCGTCAAAGAGCTCATCAGCGAACAAACGCCAGCTATCGATCTGGCTCCTTATAGTCCCAAGAGATTTTGATACTTAAATGTCCGATTTCCCAATCAGTATGAATAATCCAGCGCAATTCGACGGCCCTCTCCCCGAGGCTGTTGATGTCACTATCATTGGTGGTGGCATAATCGGCATCATGACAGCCTGGGAACTTCAAAAGCGAGGATTAAAAGTCCTTGTTTGTGAAAAAGGGAGGATCGCGGGCGAGCAATCGAGCCGCAACTGGGGCTGGGTTCGCCAGCAGGGACGTGATTACGCAGAGTTGCCGATCATGATGAACGCAATTCATCTCTGGAAAGGCCTTAACGAGAAAATTCGCGAAAAAATCGGCTTTCGTCAGAATGGCATCACCTATCTGGCGCGCAATCAAACAAAGCTTGAAGAATTCACTCAATGGCTTGATGGTGCGCGTGCCTATGGTATTGATACGCGTATGCTGTCTCAACGTGAAGTCAGAGCTATGGTGCCGGACAGTACGGCCTGGCTAGGGGGGATGACTACGCCGTCAGATGCAATGGCAGAGCCATTCCTGACTGTTCCAACAATTGCTGAGGTTGCAGCAGAAGATGGCGTTCTTATCCGCGAAAACTGTGCGGTGCGGACATTGGATGTCACCAGCAATCAGGTGCAGGGCGTTGTTACCGAAAAAGGCTATGTAAGATGCGAGCGCGTTCTTGTCGCGGCTGGCGCCTGGAGCACACTGTTCCTGAAACGGCATGACATACGTATCCCGCAGCTTTCTGTTCTATCTTCCGTAATGCAAACAGCACCTATGAACTCGCTGCATGATGGCGCTGCCGGAGATGACCAGATAGCGTTTCGTCGACGCGCTGATGGTGGATACACATTAACGCCATGGTCCACACATGACTTCTTCATAGGGCCAGACGCCTTCAGAAACTTTTGCGCCTATATACCGCAATTGCGTGAAGACTTTACGAGCACACGTTTTAAACTTGCTGCCCCGCAGAATTATCCGGACGCATGGCGAACAGCAAGACACTGGTCACAGAACGATGAGACTCCATTCGAACGGTGCAGGATACTCAATCCCAAACCAAACCAGAGAGAACTCGACCGTGTGCTAAAACAGTTCACAAAGGCTTTCCCTCAAACAAACAAGCCACGTATTGTAAGAAGCTGGGCCGGTATGATCGATACCATGCCTGATGCCTTACCGGTGGTTGATCATGCGCCGATTGGCGGCTTAACAATCGCAACCGGAATGAGTGGCCATGGATTTGGCATTGGTCCCGGAATGGCAGATGTTATTGCAGACCTGATCGAGTTACGCCAAGCTGCCTACTCAATTGACCATTTCGAATTGAGACGATTTCGCACTAAAGTATTAGTTTTCGCTTAGAAATAACATCAGGAATTTGCAGGCGATAACTTAAAATATCAGAGAAATATTTCGTGTACTTCTATTAAGTCAGGATACGAGCAGCAGTGCTTTATAAAAGGTTGGGGAAGCGCACAAAAGATACCCCCTTAATTAACCAAGTAAGAACTTGCTGGAGGGCTAGCTATGGGAGTATGATCGCTGCATTTCTGTAGTGATACTCTATTGGACTATGCGGGTCTTGCGACGTTAGCGCTTAGGACGAGGTAAGGGAATGGCATTAATCGGCAGCACAAACCGCCACGTATTTTGGGTTAGTTGTTACAGTCGGAAATTGCTAAGCGAGCTCGTTCCATTCTATACCAACTAAGCGTAGCCAAATTACTTCTTGCTAAATATATTGATGACTTTGACTTTCCCTACAGCCTAATCAATGAAGGTTTGATTCGTGAATTGGCCCCGGGTATCTATGTACGCAATCAAGGAAGTGTTTGTTGATTGCCGCTGAGAAGTGATGGTGTGGATACCCCCTGCCAACGGCATCTTAATGTGCCAAGGTGATGTTGGGTAACGTCACTTGAGAGGAGATATCCATGGGAGAGATTAGCATTATCGGTCTGGATCTTGCAAAGCAGGTTTTTCAGGTTCATGGCGCACGCGTTGACGGCAGCGTTGTTCTGCGTAAGAAACTAACACGCGGACAACTTTTAGCATTTTTTTCAAAGCTGCCACCCTGCATCGTCGCCATGGAAGCGTGTGCAACGGCCCATTACTGGGCACGCGAGATCAGTGAGTTTGGCCATGAGATCCGGCTGGTCCCACCCGCCTATGTAAAGCCCTTTGTGAAGCGGCAGAAAAATGACGTTGCTGATGCGGAGGCTATCGCTGAGGCTGCAACGCGTCCAACGATGCGCTTCGTTGAACCCAAGACACCTGAACAGCAAGCACGCGCAATGGTTTTCCGGACGCGCGAGTTATTTGTCCGTCAACGAACCCAAACGATAAATGCCTTACGGGCACATCTGGCTGAACACGGCCTTATCGCGCCAAAAGGCTTGTGGAATCTTTCAAGCATCCGGCAACTTATTGACCAGGCAGAAGATACGGTAGATGGGCTGATAGTGGAAACGGCACGCATTTACCTTGAGCAGATTGAGACATTTTCGACGCGGATTTTATCTCTCGAAGCTGTCCTAAAGAAAGAAGCCGCACGGTCTGACGCTTCATCGCGTATGATGACCATGCCCGGTCTAGGGCCTATCACGGCTATGGCCATTGAAGCATTCGCCCCTACGCTGTCTATCTTTAGGCGCAGTAGGGATTTTGCTGCATGGCTCGGACTTGTACCGCGCCAACACTCGAGTGGCGGAAAGCAGATATTGGGACGTACATCGAAAATGGGGCAGCGTGATATTCGGCGTTTGCTCATAATCGGTGCCATGTCGATAATACGCTGGGCCAGTAAAAAGACGCCAGTACCTGGAACGTGGCTTCATGCGATGCTTTTACGTAAACCTAGAATGGTCGTTGCCATAGCTTTGGCAAACAAGATGGCCCGCAGCCTTTGGGCAATGCAGACCAAGAAGGAAGATTATAGAGATCCGCTACTGACTGTCTCGTAAGTCAAATCGGCAAGTTAGAGCGGAACGACGGCGTGTGAGGAGGTCAACGGATAGTAAGGACAATGATCGGCAAACGGTTCTGGATACGCATCCGGGTCAATGGGCTTAGAGACCGTAGAAGTGATTTTGCACCAGAACCGCTAAGCTCCATACCGGCCAGCGGTTATTTGAATGCCGCAAAACAGGCCTGATACATGACCGCACCCGATCACACGTCTAAATTATCCAAATTCCAACTTGCATTACCGGGGGTATCCATACATGACCCGGTGGGGGTGCGGATAAAAACTTGGACTGTTTTTACGTCACAATGCCAAGACAGTTTCGATATTCGATTGGGCTTCGTGCGCCAAGCGATATCTTGATCCGTTTCTCGTTGTACCACCGAATGTAGCCATCAACTTCATTGATAAAATGCTCGAGTGTGGTGTTCCTCCAATCGCTGGGATAAAAGAACTCCGTTTTTAGCCTGCCAAAGAAACCTTCGCATGCAGCGTTATCTGGGGAGCAAGCCTTGCGGGACATTGAACGCACCAGCTTCGCATCCCTGATCCGCGATAGCCAACCCGGCCAGCGATAATGTGCACCCCGATCAGAATGTACTATTGGTCGTTCATCTCTACCTGTGACAGTTTCTATGGCGGCATCAAGCATCATATTGACCAATTCCGCATCTGGTCTCGTTCCGATAGACCAGCTGATAACCAAACCATCGAAACAGTCGATGATGGGTGAGAGATACACTTTGCCAGCCGGGATATGGAACTCCGTGATATCGGTCAGCCATTTCTCGTTTGAGGCTGAGGCCTGGAAGTCGCGATTAATAAGGTTCTCAGGCGCCGGACTGATTTCTCCGAGATAAGAGCGATATCGCCGCCGCTTTGGCGTGGCAACGATCAGGTTCTCCTGCTTCATCAAGCGCTGCACAACCTTCTCTGAGATTGTAACGCATTGTTTGGCCAATGACGCCTGTAGCCTGCGGTAGCCATAGCATCGACGGTTGGCTTCGAAGATTTCGGTGATGTTCTGACGTATAGTGAGGTACTTGTCGGTCACCCTCATACGGGCTCGATGATAAAAATATGAACTGCGCGCCAGTCGCAACTGAGCAAGCAGATCGGAGAGTTGATAAAGATCTTTTAGGGCGTCAACCAACAGCGTTTTCTCCCGATTACTCAGGAGTTGCAGATCGACGCCCAGGTCTTTTTTTATGAGTTCGGTCGCTTTCTTCAAAAGGTCGTGCTCAAGCTGCAGTTTCTGAATATCGTGCTGCAGTGTTTCGAGCTGGCGCTCTAATTCTTTTCGCTCTGGCACTGGCGGTGAGTTGTTCTTGCGTTTCATGATTGCGGGAGCCTCCGGACCAAGTAACTGGTTTTTCCAGTTATACAGTGTCGGTCTGCATACGCCGAGCTTTTCGGCCAGGGCCTGCGCGCTTTCTTGCCGATTATAAAGTCCGACGACGCCAGCCTTCTTCAATGCGTCAGGGTATCGTGGACGTCCAGTTCTTCCAGTGACAGCTTTACTAGTTTCGGGAAACGCCTCACGAACCCATGCTGTCAACGTTGCACGACCGGGATAGCCTAAGGCGCGCATCGTTGCAGAAACACAACGACCATGCGTGCGGTAGTGCTCAACAGCCACTTCCTTTTGCGCCTGTGTGAACTTAGGGGCTCGGGGCGCAAATCCTAAACGCAGATCAAGATGGTGCTCATATTCCAGGTACCAGCCGTTCAAAGCATTCTTGCTTGGATAGCCCAACTGGCGAATAGTCGCTTTCGGGCGTTTGCCCAGCTTGATATAAAGCGTAACGGCTCGCATCCGGTCTTCGTAGGAATACATGAACTACCTCCATGATAGTCCAAGTTTTCGTCCGCCCCCCAGGCAGTTCTCAGCGGCAATCAACACCATTGGCGAATACATTGACGGCTTCTATAATCCAGTGCGCAGACATTCTGCACTTGGGTATAAATCGCCGATCAAGTTAGAGATGATAAACCGTAAATTAGTGTCAGAAGCTCTCCACTAAATCAAGGGAAGTCCAGCACTCAGTTACCCGCAACTGCTTTTCAGTTCCGTCCCGCTGCCGAGTTGCACAAACAATTCGATAGCTTCGCCTCAAAGCTTTCGATGCATGAAAAATTGCGGATTGTGTCGCTTGAATATCTACGAGCCCTGACCTTTCCGGCCAGAGAAACTTAACGTGACAACACCACGTAGACTAAGGTTGAACCGCAGATAAAGCCATACCGTATAAGCAACGATCTGTGGCGGAAAACGATGACGCTTGGAGATGATGTCTGCATCGCCAAAATTTACACCCAACCCGTCACGCAGGCAACTGCAGGGCAGTTAACGTAACAACACCCCGCAACCTTCTCACCTCAGCAGAACCTCGCGGACTGCGCCAGACCGCCACCAATATGTGGCGTGAAAGCACCTCCCTGAAGTCGGCATAAAATCAGCATCATAGACAAAATTATGCACGTTCGCGGGTTAAGATAACGGTACCAAATTTTGCTTTTTTTAAGGCTGATGTGGATAGTCTGCATGAATTCTTTCCGACAACACACGCACGAAATCCATAGCAAGCGGCAAGGGCGCTCGGTGCGGCGGAAAAATAGCGTCGAAGACAGAATCAACCCGCGGCGTCAGGGGGCGCACTACCACGCCGCGATGCATGAACTCCTTGGCGGTAAAGGGATCGCAAACCGAGATGCCAAGACCGGAAGATACAAGAGCGCAGGCGATTTCCGACAGTGGCGTTTCTGCACGCATGACCACTTCGACGTTGTGAATATCCAGTGTTAGATCGACGGCAGCGCGGGCAACGGAAGATCCGGACAAACCGATGAAATCCTCGCCCTGAAGATCTTGCACATGGATGGATCGCTGCTCGGCCAGCCGGTGTCCCTGCGGCATCACGACAACGCGGGCTACGGGCGGCAATTTGATCGTTGCAAGTCCCGATGAGGTCATCGGGCTTTCGGTAAAGCCGAGATCGCACTGGTTGTTGAGCACCAGATCTAGAACCATCGGTGAAACAACACCCTGCAACGAAAAATAAACATCGGGTCTGTCAGCCATATATTCGCCTGCAAAGCGCGGCAAATAGCCATTGATGAGTGCGGGCAAGGCGGCAATACGTAGCGTGCCAGTCTGGCTCTTGCTGATATTCTGCGCGACACGCGCAATGCGGTCAAGTCCTACAAAGGACCGCTCGACCTCGGTATAAAGTGCGATGGCTGCCGCTGTCGGCTCCAGACCCGAGCCCCGTTTTTCAAAAAGGACAAGCCCCAGATGCGACGCGAGGTCACGCAAGAGTCGGCTGACGGCCGGTTGGCTTATGCGCATGAGTTGTGCGGCATTGGTCACGCTTCCCGCAAGAATAACGGAACGGAAGGCCTCAATTTGGCGATGGTTGATGTTCAAACGCGCTCTTTCATAACATTTGAGTATAGAAAGCGAAATTTTAAGCATTTGACAAATGGGACGTCAATTCAGGAAATAAGAAAATCAGGGAACATTGTGAAAAACAGTAAATGGAGGACTTCATGACCGTTGTCGGAAAAGGCACCGCAGTGACCGCGCTGGCGCTCTGCCTGATCGGTGGAATGAGCACTTTTGCCTATTCCCAAACCAAGTCGTTGATCATTGGCGGTTATGGCGGCACTTTTGAAAAAACGATGCGCGAAGAAGTCATTCCGCCGTTTGAAAAAGCGCACGGGGTGAAGGTTGAGTATATCGCTGGCAATTCCACCGACACGCTCGCCAAGATGCAGGCGCAACGCTCCAACCTACCTTTCGATGTAATGTTGCTTGATGATGGCCCCATGTATCAGGCTATCGAGCTCGGTTTCTGCAAGCCTTTGTCGAACCTACCGTCGGGCGAAATCTACGATGTTGCCCGTTTTCCAGAAGACAAGGCTGTGGCCGTGGGCATCGTCGCCACGGGGCTGATGTACAACAAGGATTATTTTGTCAAGCAAGGCTGGGACGCGCCCACATCCTGGGCAGATCTGGCCGATCCAAAATACAAGGGCAAGATCGTCATTCCGCCGATCAACAACAGCTATGGACTGCACACAGTTTTGATGTTTGCCAAAATGAATGGTGGTGACGAAAACAATATCGATCCCGGTTTCGATGCCATGATCGAAAAGGTCAATGACAATGTTCTGGCTTATGAGCCATCACCGGGCAAGATGACGGAGTTGTTCCAGTCGGGACAAACCGTTCTCGGTGTCTGGGGAACCGGCCGAGTCAAATCCTTCGCCCAAACGGGCTTTCCCATTGCTTTTGTCTACCCGAAAGAGAAAGCCGTAACCCTTCTGGCTGCGACCTGCGCCATCGACAAGCCTGACGCATCGCCTATGGCTGAAGCCTTTATCAAGGAACTGCTCACACCTCGTGTGCAGAAGCTGATGTTGACGGAATACGGTTATGGCCCGTCCAACAAGGCCGTCGAAGTGCCTGAAAGCGAGCGTGATATGACGCCAAGTGGTGAGACGATCGACAAGCTCTACACGGCCGATTGGACCGTCATCAACAAGGAACGCGAGATCTGGACAAAGCGCTGGAACCGCGAGGTCGAACGCTGATCGGCATGAAAAGAGATGGCGACGGCATACAAGTTTGGCACTCGTCATCCCGTTTCTGTGGCGCGGCTTGTTTCAAGACATATTGATGATTGAAGCCAGCAAGGCGAACGCAGGATTTTGAGCCTGCTGAGCCAGCCAGCACTTTTTCAGCATTGCCCATCAATAATGGAGATTTTTTGCAATGGGTTTTCTTGAACTCTCAAGCGTCCAGAAACGCTTTGGTGATCAGGTGGCAGTGGAGAACTTCTCCCTCTCCGTCGAAAAGGGCGAGTTTATTTCCCTGCTTGGCCCTTCTGGCTGCGGCAAGACAACGACGCTGCAAATGATCGCCGGATTTCTAGATACGAGCGCAGGCAGCATCCATCTCAACGGTCGTGATCTGACAAAAGTCAAACCGGCTCAGCGTGGACTTGGCATCGTCTTTCAAAGCTATGCCCTGTTCCCGCACATGACGGCTGCGGAAAATGTGGCTTTTGGCTTGGAAATGCGTGGCGTCGCCAAGTCGGAGCGCATCACGCGCGTGCAAGAAGCGCTGCAAATGGTCGGTCTTGCCGGTTATGAAGAGCGCCATCCGCGCCGCATGTCGGGTGGGCAGCAGCAGCGTGTCGCCCTTGCCCGTGCACTGGTTATCAAGCCGGAATTGCTTTTGCTGGACGAGCCGCTTTCCAACCTCGACGCCAAGATGCGCGAGGAAATGCAGATCGAATTGCGTCGTCTGCAACGAACTATCGGCACCACAACCATTCTGGTGACTCATGATCAACAAGAGGCTATGGCGCTGTCGGACCGCATTGTCGTCATGAGCAAGGGACAGATCGAACAGGTCGATACGCCGCTTGCCGCATATGAATACCCGGCAACGCATTTCGTCGCGCAATTTCTTGGCACGACTAACAGTTTTCGCGGCGAGATTGCCGATGGCCTTTTGCAATGTGGCTCGCAAACACGTCCAGCCTCTGCCAACGCACCCACGGGCTCCGTCATCGTCAATATCCGACCCGAAAAAATCTTCTTTGCCGATCAGGGCCTTGCTGCGCGCGTTGTAAACCGTATTTTTCAGGGCAATAGTTGGCTCTACCAATGCGAGAGCGAACAAGGCGAAGCACTGGTCATTCGGCAAAATGATGGTGTGCCGCCCGTTGAAGAAGGACAGACTGTCCACCTCGACTGGCACGAGACAAACATGACCATCCGCTACGTGGGAGGTCAATGATGGCAACAAGTAACAGCTATAAATCTGCCTTCGCGCTTATCCTGCCGGCAACCATCCTGTTTCTCGCCGTAGTGATCATTCCGCTTGTGATGACAGTTTTGCTGTCATTTTACAGCTGGGGCCAGTATACTGGCATCGTCGAAACATTTACGCTGGAAAACTGGCAGGAAGTCCTGACCGATTCCTATTTCGGCGAAATGTTCCTGCGCACCTTGCGCATATCGCTTTTTGCGACCTTGCTCGCAGCCCTTGTCGGCGCACCCGAAGCCTATATTCTCAACCGCATGAACAAGCGCTGGAAAGGTTTTTTCCTACTCATCATCCTTGGTCCGCTGCTGCTTTCGGTCGTCGCCCGCACGCTCGGATGGGCGCTGCTTTTTGGCGGCAATAATGGCGTGGCCAACAAGGCGCTGATGTCGCTGGGCGTGATCGATGCGCCACTTCCTTTCATGTTCACTGAGACCGGCGTCGTTATCGCGCTGGCCCATGTCATGATGCCCTTTATGGTTCTTTCGGTCTGGACCACGCTCCAGAAGCTTGATCCACAGATTGAAAACGCGGCCCTGTCACTGGGCGCGGGCCAGATGACGGTTATCCGGCGCGTTATCCTTCCCCAGATCATGCCCGGCATTCTTTCGGGTTCGATCATTGTCTTTGCGCTTAGCGCCTCAGCTTTCGCCACCCCTGCCATAATTGGCGGGCGACGCCTGAAAGTCGCTTCGACCCTTGCCTATGACGAATTTCTTAACACGCTCGACTGGCCGCTCGGTGCGACTGTCGCGGTGCTGCTTTTGATTGGCATCGTTCTCATTATCGTCGGCTGTAACAGCCTGATCGAGCGCCGTTACGCGGAGGTATTCAAATGAGCCGCAACGGTCCCATAGCACTGATTTTCCATACACTTTTCGTGATTTTCATGACCGCGCCCATCTTCGTAGTGTGCCTGATGGCCTTCACGCCCGAAGGCTATCTCGCGCTACCGACCAGCACGTTCTCGCTGCGCTGGTTTTATGAGATCGCTAACTATCCCGAATTCATCCGCGCCTTCCTGACCAGTCTCAAGCTTGGCATGATTTCATCCACCATCGCCGTCATGGTCGCGGTCCCCGCGGCACTGGCCATCGCCCGCTATCATTTCCCCGGACGCGGCTTTCTTTCGGCGCTGTTCTTGTCACCACTGATGATCCCTCATGTCGTGCTGGGTATCGCATTCCTGCGCTTTTTCTCGATGGGTAATCTTTCAGGGACAATGACCGCACTGGTGATCGCCCATATCGTGGTGGTGTTTCCCTTTGCTCTCAGGCTCACACTTGCCGCAGCAGTTGGCATGGATCGCTCGATCGAAATGGCTGGCGTCTCGCTTGGTGCGAATAACTGGACGCTTTTCCGGCGGGTCACCCTGCCATTGATCCTGCCGGGCGTCATCAGCGGCTGGGCCTTGGCCTTCATCCAGTCCTTTGATGAAGTGACCATGACCGTCTTTCTGGCAGCCCCGGGCACCGAAACATTGCCCGTGCGCATGTTCCTTTATGTGCAGGACAATATCGATCCACTCGTCACATCCGTCTCGGCGGTGGTGATCGCCATCACGATGATCATGCTGGTCCTGCTTGACCGTTTGTATGGGCTGGAAGCGATGCTGTCCGGTCATAGCGACAAAAACCGATAGGAAAGAACGATGCGTACCGATTATGACGTTACCGTCGTCGGCGGCGGGCTGTTGGGTGCTGCCATTGCCTGGGGTCTAGCACGGCTTGGCGAGAAGGTTTGCGTGCTTGACGAAGGCGACATAACCAAGCGGGCCTCACGCGCCAATTTTGCCCTTATCTGGGTGCAGGGCAAGGGTCTTGGCAAGCCCGAATATGCAGGCTGGAGCCTCAATGCGTCGCGCTTGTGGCCACAGCTTGCGGACGAATTGCAACAACAGACCGGACTTGATGTCCGCTATGAGCGTCCGGGTGGTTTTGCCATCGCGCTAAGCGAGAAGGAAATGCAGAACCGCGCCAGACTGCGCACGCATATGTTCGCGCAAGGCGCGCCTGAAGGATACGTGATCGAACTGGTCGGGCGCGAGGAACTGGCGCGTCACCTGCCGGAAATCGGCCCGGATGTGGTTGGCGCAAGCTATAGTCCAGCCGACGGGCACGTGAATTCACTACGTACTTACCGCGCCCTGCATGAAGGCTTGCGCCTGTTCGGGGCCAATTACCGCCCCGGTGAGAGCGTTGAAACAATTCGCCATCAGGGTGGCGAATTCACGCTGAAAACCAAAAATGGCATTGTTACATCGGGCAAGATCGTTCTCGCAGCCGGCAATGAAAACGAGAAGCTTGCCACACAGGTCGGTCTGTTTGCCCCGATGAGCCCGACCCGTGGTCAGGTACTGGTCAGCGAACGCACGGAGCGGTTTCTCCATTACCCGCTCGGCACTATGCGCCAGACGGACGAAGGCACGGTGATGATGGGCGACAGCAAGGAAGATTATCTTGATGATCGTGTTGCCCGCCTGCCCGTGAGTACGGTTATCGCGGACCGTGCCCGCCGCACATTTCCGCGTCTGGGCGCCTTGAACATCGTGCGCAGCTGGGCCGGTATCCGCGTGATGACCCGCGACGGATTTCCCATTTACGACCAGTCGAGCGCCTGTCCGGGAGCCTTCGTCACCTGCTGCCATTCAGGTGTCACGCTCGCCTCCCAGCACGCGCTGGAAATCGCCGCCATGATCAAGCAGGGAGCGCTCGACCCAGCCAAGGTTTCGGCCTTTTCGGCACAACGTTTCTCCGATGCGCCCGCAACCCTCTGAGCGTTGAAAGCCGCAGGAACCATCATGTACAAATCCGCAGTAAAAGATGACCGCACCCCGGTAGAAATTTTCATCGAAGGGCATAAATTCATCGCCCATGAAGGCGATACGGTCGCCGCTGCCCTTCTGTCTTCAGGGATCGATGCTCGCCGTTCCACAGCCGTCAGCGGTACACCGCGCCTTCCCTATTGCATGATGGGCGTCTGCTTCGACTGCCTTGTGACAATTGATGGCGTGGGCAACCGACAAGGCTGTCTCGTGCCCGTTGCCTCCGGCATGCAAATCGAAATCCAGAAGGGAAAGAGGGAGCTTGGCAAATGACCCATCCGCAAACGAGCCGCCCCTTGTATGAAAATTACGATGTCGTGGTGATTGGCGCAGGTCCAGCCGGTATTGCCGCCGCAACCACTGCCGCCTCGGGTGGCGCACGCACCCTGATGCTGGATGAAAATGCCGGTCCCGGCGGACAGGTCTGGCGCTCGATCATGGCCACCCCGGTCAAAAAGCCTGACATTTTGGGAAGCGATTACTGGTCGGGAAAGTCGCATGTCGATGCCCTGCGCGCCAGTGGTGCTGAAATCCTGCATCGCGCCACGGTCTGGTCGCTCGATGCCTCGCTGGAATTGGCGATTTCGATTGGCGGAGGATCATGCTTCGTCAAGGCTGGACAGGTGATCATCGCCACAGGCGCGCAAGAACGCCCTTTTCCAATTCCCGGCTGGACCTTGCCCGGTGTAATGACGGCAGGTGCCGCCCAGACGCTGATCAAAAATGCGGGCCTCGTGCCTGATGGCAAACTGGTCATCGCGGGCCAAGGACCCTTGCTCTGGCTTTTGTCCGCACAGATATTGCGGCTTGGCGGGAAAATCGAGCGAATTCTGGTCACGACGCCGAAGGGCAATCTATCCGCAGCCCTGCCAAAAGCGCTTCCCTTTCTGACATCGCCCTATCTCGCTAAGGGCATCAAAATGCTGTGCGAGGTTAAGCGACAAGCCTCTATCGTCAATAATGTTACGGCGATCAAAGCGCTTGGCGATGGGCAGCTTGCTTCGGTGAGCTATACGGCAAATGGAAAATTCGAAACGCTCGCAGCCGATGTTTTGTTGCTGCATCAGGGCGTCGTGCCCAATGTCAACCTCGCCATGGCGGCTGGTGTCAAGCACGAGTGGGACGATGCGCAATTGTGCTGGCGTCCCGTGCTCGACGAAAACGGACAAACCAATCTGCCGGGCATTTATATTGCAGGTGATGGTGCAGGCATTGGCGGCGCTCAGGCAGCGCTTGAGCGTGGACGCATTGCAGCGCTTGGTGCGCTCAAAGCCCAAGATATCAGCGTATCTCAGCACACGATGGATGAAACGCGCAAAGCTCTGATAAGGGCGGAAAAGGGACGCGCCTTCCTCGATATTCTCTATAAGCCTGCCGAACAATTCCGTATTCCCGATGGAGATACAATAGTCTGCCGTTGCGAGGAAATCCGGGCCCGTGACGTTTTGAAAGCGGTGGAAACGGGTGCCAGCGGTCCCAATCAAGCCAAGGCCTACCTGCGCACCGGCATGGGACCGTGTCAGGGACGCCTTTGTGGTTTGACCATGACCGAATTGATGGCTAAGGCATGCAAGACCACACCACAGAAAATCGGTTATTATCGCCTGCGCGCGCCCATCAAGCCGATTGCGCTGAATGAGCTTGCCGATCTCCCCACTGATGAGATCGCCTATAAAGCGGTGGTGCGCGAATGATCGTTCACGACACCATCATCATCGGCGGCGGGTTGCACGGATGTTCAACCGCGCTGCACCTCGCGAGGAAGGGGCTTAAACCCGTTCTGATTGAAAAGGACTATGCCGGTCGTCATGCCTCTGGCGTCAATGCGGGCGGCGTACGCCAGCTCATGCGCGATATTGCCGAAATACCGCTTTCTATCCGCTCCATGGAGCTTTGGGAAAATATTGGCGATCTGGTCGATGATGATTGCGCTTTCGACAGTCACGGACAGGTGCTGGTCGCAGAAACGCAGGCCGATCTGCAAACCTGTATCGACCGGGTTGCAAAACTCAACGCCAAAGGTTTCACCCACGAAGAGCTGATTTCCGCCGAGGAAATCCGTGCGCTTCTGCCTGCGGTTGCTGAAAGCTGCACCGGAGGTATCATTTCGCGTCGTGATGGCGCCGCTCAGCCCGCCCGTACGACAAGCGCCTTTCGTCGGCGCGCTGCACAACTAGGGGCAACGATCATTGAAGGCGCGAGCGCTGGCAATGTCCGGAAAAAAAAGGCCTTTGGCATGTCGATGTGGGCGGCGAGACATTCACGGCTCCCAATCTCATTATTGCCGCTGGCGCATGGGGTGGTGGCTTTGCCGAACAATTCGGCGAGGCTGTGCCGATGAAAGCCGTCGCCCCCATGCTGATGATCACTTCGCGCGTGCCGCATTTCATTGATCCGGTGGTGATCCTGCGCAGCCGCAAGCTTTCCTTCAAGCAGTTTGCAAATGGCACCGTGCTGATCGGCGGTGGTCATCTTGGTGTCGCCGATCCTGCAAGCAACACGACATTGCTCAACTGGGGAAAACTGCGCGAGAGCGTGCGCACAGTATTCGATTTGTTCGAGATCATGCGCCAGGCGACCATTGTGCGCGCATGGGCTGGCATCGAAGGCAAGATGGCCGACGACCTGCCAGTATTTGGACCGTCAACGCGCCATCAAGGTCTGTTTTATCAGTTCGGCTTTTCCCTGCACGGCTTCCAGCTTGGACCCGCCGCAGGGGCTGTCATGGCCGAACTGGTAACGGAAGGTCGGACTCCGACCGATATTTCGGGACTGTCCATGTCCCGTTTCCATCATTAATCATCATCGAAGAGAGGAAGCTATGACTATTTCCCGCAACATCCGCACCCCGATCATGCATCGTGCCGTCTCATCCAACGGATTGGTTTTTGTTGGTGGCACGGTTGCCGATGACACCAGCCTCGGCATGGCTGAACAGACCCGTTCGATTCTCGGCAAGATTGCGGCCTATCTTAATGAAGCAGGCTCGGATGTTTCGAAAGCACTGTCTGCGACCATTTTCGTGACCGATTTGACGAAGAAAAAGGAAATGGATGCCGTCTGGGTTGAATTTTTCGGCGATAACCTGCCAGCACGTGCAACCGTTGGCGTCAGCGATCTGGGTGGGGGCGCGATGATTGAGGTCGTGCTGACCGCACAAGCCTAAGATTCCAACCGAAAATTAAGTTAACCGATTTCAATAAGGTATGGTTCTCTGTGGTTGGCGAAGACCACGGAGGACCAGAACTCGGCAATGTAACGTAAATTTTGGCGCAAACTTGTGCGGATACCAGAGATAATCACCAAACCACACACCTCGCTTTATCGCCACCGTCGTTTCCCGCTAAGATTACCGTCGAAGCTGTGTGGCTGTATTTGCGTTTTCCACTCAGTTTTCGCATGGTTGAAGACATGCTGGCTTACCTTGGGATCATCGTCACCCATAATACGGTGCGTGAATGCGCTGAGAAACTCGGACTTGAATATGTTAATATAAGGATCTGATTGGATAGGCGCCCTTCCGACGGCCTTATTTGGTCGAATGGACGCGTTGAGCACCATTGAAGACGATGCTTTCATCCAATCAAAATCAGTCTCAACTCGTAGCTATTCATACTTCACCCGGCGATATAGCTTACGGCACCCGCAACCATTGCCGTGGCCAAAGTGCCAATAGTTGTGAAAATTATCATAAATTGTCCGCCATCACGTCCCATCAGCCTTTTAAGAGTTCCATTATCAAATTACGCGATTCCCCACGCCCAAAACCTCCCCCTCCCGGTCATTTCACGCAGAATGAGCTCTTCGGCAAGGCGGAGCGCAGCGCGGGATGTGATGTCAAGTTCTTTAGCTATGAGACCTGTCGACATCAGTGGCCTCGCCAGCACCAGTTCAATCAAGCCCGGCAGATTGGAAGAGGCGCGGGGGCCAATCAGCCGCCGCCGTTCAATGCGAACGGTTTTCAGGTCGGTATTGAAGGTCAGCTGTTGCGCGTGGCTGGTCAGACCGTGGCGCCGCAGTAAGGATGCTGCCAGCAAACGACCTAACCACGGCGTGCACTGCAAGACTGCCAACCCGTTCCAGGCATCTAGCGCCAGTAAGGCCTGCAGCACCGGCGGCAGAGCGCTGATCGACCGCAATACGGCTCGCCATTCGTCAAACCGGTCATCCTCATCGCAGTCGGGATCACGGATCAGCGTGTCTGCTTCCGGCTTCGCCAACCGTTGCGGCTGTCTCACCTGTGCCAGCACGTCGTCGGATCGCGCCAGCACAGCGTCAATGGCGTCGAGATCGATGCCGGGCAGGTCGAGCCCGTCATCCAGACGATGTTTTCTCCCCGCCGCAAGCCGGAGTGGGTGCCGGTCCCGCCTCCCCTGTCTGTCGTAGACGATGCAAACTGTTCGTGCTCAGCGCCCAATCTGGTGCCTGGGCGGCAACCCTCAGGCGGGTCTGCAACACATCGCTGGCAACGGTCAGGGCGTGACTGGGAGAACGAATATCGCGGGCCGCGTCATGCAGGATCAGATCTTCGATTTCAGCCAGCTCGCCATCGAGCCACAGTAGGCGTGGGCATCAGCAATATGCAACCGTTCGAGCAGCCCTTTGCCGGCTGTTGAATGGTCAAGCCGTTCGTCGAGCCGCTCCAAAGCTTCGCTGGCGCGGGCCAGAGGCAATAGCGTATGTGGAGCAAATTGAGTGGCGAATTTCTGTTTCTGATTCCAAGTCAAGAACATGGCTATGCTTGGATAGTGCTCAATGCACGCATACATGCGCTGACTATCGGTCCAGATCATGGGTGAACAGGAACAGCTGCATTGGGGCCGAAGGCTGTCATTGCCACTGCACCATCAGACGTTGGCAGAAACCATGTGAGCAAAGGATGATCAGCTTGTGTGGTTTCAGTAAAGATCCACCAACGATTATTACTCCTGTTGCTGCCTCCTGATCTGATTACGGTTCCCCCGATTTTATGAGCCAGCAAAGGTCGAATGAGCGCATTGAGTAGGATGCAGCTTAATCAGATACCTTCACTACCGGCATGATGCACTTGGAGTAGCTTTTCCAAAAAAAGAAAACGTCGCAGCCGCTGCAACCGCGTAAACGCCATAGATCTTTCATTCACGCGACAACAATGTCTCATGATATACCCAAAACTCATCGATAAAGCGTTGGGCCAGACTGTTGTCAGGGCCGTTGCTACGACGAATGACCAGAAACCCTGCATCAACAAAGCTATTAAATGGCCGGATTACCACACCCCTTCCACGAAAATCCGTTGCAGAAGACGGATCAATGATTGTTATACCGGCACCTTCGGCCACGAGTGTTAGCGCTGTGTGTGATAGCCGGGTTTCAATGGTGGCCGATCGCGGGATGCGGGCGAGTGCAACTTCAACGCGCATAGCAAATAGCGATCCCGGTTCAAGTGTAATCATACGTTCATTGGCCAGATCGTCAGGTGAAACATCCTGATAGCCTGCCAGTCGATGTACTTCCGGGACCGCAACGACTGCCGGTATAGCACGCGTTTCGATATCGAACCCTGGTCTATCCAAAGGACCGTCTGCAAAGCCGATATCGGCTTGCCCTGACGCGACGGCCTCCACAACCAACGCGGATGAAATGCCGTTCAGCGAGGCATGAATATTGGGACGGGGTTTGAGAAAGCGTGCAAGGAAGCGCGGCATGATCCCATTGGCGAGTGCAGGCATGGCCGCGATACGCAACATGCCTGCATTCTGACGACTAATTTCGTCGGCGAAACTCCTGATTCGATTGAGCCCGACATAGGCCCTTTCCACTTCCTGCAACAGCGTCATGGCGGCCTGTGTGGGGATCAACTGGTTTCCGCGACGGTTAAAGAGCTTGAGTTTTGTATCGATCTCAAAGTCGCGGATCAGGCGGCTCACGGCGGGCTGCGTGACCGACATCAGTTCCGCTGCAGCTGTCATTTTTCCGGTCAACATGACTGTTCGGAACGCTTCGACCTGACGTAGGTTCATGTTTCACCATAATATTTGGTTATGCTCTAGGCTTCATTTCGAATTTGACTGTATTGAGGCCCACTGTCAAACCTTTCTCATAATCGTACCGTCGCGATGAAAGCAGCGGACATAAAAATGGGAACAAAGCAATTGAGTGCGGTCAGCGCCTATCTGGAAATAATGGGCTTTTCTCAGGATGGTTGGGGTCACGACATGCTCCGCGCCACCGGCATGACACTCGCGGTAGCCTTTTGCGGTTTCGCGGCAGGCGCAATATTCGGCATGATTGCCGCTGCCGCTTCATTCTCATCGCAGCGCATTCTCAGAATTGCGGCTGACGGCTATTCGACAGTGCTTCGCGGCATCCCCGATCTTCTGGTCATTTATTTGTTCTATTTCGGCAGCAGCGCCGTGTTGAGCCAGATTGGCGCGTTGTTCGGCGGGCAAGGTTTTGTCAGTGCGCCAATCTTCATCACCGGTGCACTGGCCATCGGTGTGGTATCGGGTGCTTATCAGGCCGAAGTTTATCGCGGCGCGGTGCTTGCACTCCCCAAAGGCGAAATCGAGGCTGCCAAAGCCTATGGCATGCCGCCGCGTCTGCTGTTTCGCCGCATCATGGTTCCGCAGGCCGCGCGCTTCGCCATTCCGGGCATCGGCAATGTGTGGCAGCTCGTCTTGAAAGAATCCGCGCTGATCTCGGTCGTTGGACTGGTTGAACTGATGCGTCAGGCGCAAATCGGCGCTGGATCAACCCGCAAGCCATTCACCTTCTTCCTGACCGCCGGGCTGCTTTATCTCGTCATAACATTCGCATCGGGCTTGCTGTTCAAAAACGCCGAAAGACGCGCGATGCGCGGCATCCGGAGGGCGGTATGAGCTTTCTCGACCTTCCATTCATGTTCGACAGTTTCGTTCAGCTTTGTCGCGGTATCCCGCTGACGCTTCAACTGATGGCACTATCAGTTATCAGCGGTGCCGTGCTGGCCACCATACTGGCCACAATGCGTCTGTCGGGCAATCTGGTACTGGACCTCATTGCGCGAGGTTATATCTTCGTGCTGCGCGGCACCCCGCTGCTGGTCCAGCTCTACATCATCTATTACGGTCTCAGCCAGTTTCCCGAACTGCGCCGGAGCTTTCTCTGGCCGTTTCTACGCGAACCCTATTGGTGTGCGGTGCTGGCACTGGCACTCAATACAGCTGCCTATAGCGCCGAAATCATACGTGGCGGCGTTCTGTCGGTCGCGACCGGACAGATCGAAGCGGCGCGCGCTTATGGCATGAGCGGCTTTACACTCGTCCGTCGCATTCTGGCCCCGCAGGCTCTGCGGCAGATGCTGCCCGCCTATTCGAACGAAGTCATCTTGATGGTGAAGTCCACGGCGCTGGCATCAACCATCACAATGATGGAAGTGACAGGGCTGGCAGCCAAGCTGATTTCTGCCACCTATCGGCCGGTCGAAGTCTTCATCTGCGCAGGCGCGATCTATCTCCTCTTGAATTTCGTGGTCACCAGAATCTTCAAACTGCTGGAATACCGCCTTTCGGCGGCCCAGCGTCAGCCTGTCATCGTGCATGCCGCTGGAGGAAACTCATAATGCAACGTTTCGAAACGCCTGCAGTCAAGATCAAGAACCTCGAAAAATGCTACGGCGCGCACAAGGTTCTGCATTCAGTTTCCTTGCAGGCACATCAGGGTGAAGTCATCTCCATTCTGGGAGCATCAGGATCCGGCAAATCCACACTGCTGCGCTGCATTAATATGCTGGAAGTGCCGGATGCGGGCAGCGTGGCTATTCATGGAGAGGCGTATAAGCTCGACCAACAGCCGGGACGTGCGCCTCGTCCTGCTGATGCACAACAGGTTCAGCGGCTGCGCGGTCAGGCGACCATGGTGTTCCAGTCGTTTAATCTGTGGTCGCACCTGACCATCCTTGAAAATCTGATCGAGGCGCCTGTGTATGTGCAGAAGCGAAACCGGTCGGAGTGCATTACCGAAGCCGAAGCACTGCTGGAGCGGGTCGGCATAGCCGATAAGCGCAACTTCTATCCCGCGCATCTTTCCGGCGGCCAGCAGCAACGCGCCGCAATTGCCCGCGCGTTAGCGATGCGTCCGAAGATCATGCTGTTCGATGAACCAACCTCCGCGCTCGATCCCGAGCTGGTGGCCGAGGTGCTGAAGGTCATGCGCGATCTGGCGGCAGAGGGGCGCACCATGCTGGTCGTGACCCACGAGATGGGCTTCGCCCGCGATGTTTCCAGCCGTGTCGTGTTTCTGCGTCAGGGCGTGATTGAAGAAGAAGGCACGCCCGACGAGGTTTTTGGCAACCCCAAAAGCGAGCGGTTCCGGCAATTCATTTCCAAACAAAACGCATGAACCGATCAATCGGCTTTCTAACAGAGGTGAACATATGAAACTGAAAATCGTCCTTTCTGTCCTCGGCGTTCTCGCCGTTGCCCCGACCGCGCATGCCGAAGATGTCGTGCGCATCGCTACCGAAGGTGCTTATGCGCCGTGGAATTTTTCCGGCCCGAACGGTGTGCTGGAAGGCTTCGAGATCGATCTCGCCAAAGACCTTTGCGAGCGCCTGAAAGCGAAATGCGAAATCACCGCACAGAACTGGGACGGCATCATTCCCTCGCTGACCGCCGGCAAGTACGACGCCATCATGGCGGGCATGAGCATCACGCCGAAGCGTGAGGAGGTGATCGCGTTTTCGTCGCCTTATGCGGCAGCCATCAATTCCTTTGCAGTCATGGATGACAGCGACCTTGCCAATCTGCCGGAAGGCGGCAAGCCGCTGAATGTCGATTCCGATGCGGCCAAGCCGGTGCTCGAAGAAATTGTCAAAAAAATCAACGGCAAGACTGTCGGCGTTCAGGGTTCCACAACCGCTTCCGCCTTCATGGAACAGTATTTCAAGGATGGTGCGGACGTGCGCGAGTATAAAACCGCCGAGGAACACAATTTCGACCTGACCAGCGGTCGTGTGGATGCGGTTGTCGCCAATGCCACGGTTCTTGCTGCAGCTCTCGAAAAGGACGACATGAAGGGCGCGAAGCTGGCCGGGCCGCTGTTTTCCGGTAAGGTCTTCGGCATGATCGGCGTCGGTCTACGCAAGGAAGATACCGCCCTGAAGGGTCGCTTCGATACAGCCATTCAGGCAGCGATTGCCGACGGCACGGTGAAAAAGCTTTCCGAGAAGTGGTTCAAAGTGGACGTCAGCCCACAAAGCTGAGCCGATGCAATCGGGCCTGACCGCCGTCAGGCCCCCCCTGACGACACTGTGACAACAGATTGAATTTACGAATGCGCAGATTGCCGGATCAGAACATAGTTATTATTGGAGCGGGACTGGTTGGCTCTGCCATCGCCTGGGGTCTCTCCCGATCCGGTCTGCGTCCAATGCTTCTTGATGGAGAAGACCTGTCCCTGCGCGCATCCCGTGCCAATTTCGCACTCATCTGGGTACAGGGCAAAGGCGTAGGCGCACCACACTATGCCCGTTGGACCATGCAATCTGCGCGCCTGTGGCCTACATTTGCAGAGGAGTTGCGAGATGTCACCGGACTTGATGTAGCGCTCAAACAGACCGGCGCTTTCACCTTTTGCCTCGACGAGCGTGAGCTTGCAATGTTTGCGGAAGATGTCGCGACAGTGGCGCGGGAACTTGGCAATGACTCTTCGGAACATGTCGTGCTCGACCATCAGGAAACGGCCAGAATGGTGCCCTCCATCGGGCGGGATGTGATCGGCTCGATCTATTCGCCGATGGACGGCGATGTAAATTCGTTGCGCCTGTTTCGCGCTTTGCATACGGGCATGATCAAACTCGGCGCTTCCTATGAACCGCATTGTGAAGTCTCGTCCATCACCCCGCAAAACGGCGGTTTTCTGTTAAGCGGTGCATGGGGTGAGGTCTTTGCCGAACGCGTCATTCTGGCTGCGGGCAACGGCAATACAGAGCTTGCCAGGAGTGTCGGTCTTGAAACGCCGGCCGTGCGCAGCAAAGGCCAAATTCTTGTAACGGAGAAATGTGCTCCCTTCTTCCCCTATACAGCGGCCACGCTGCGGCAAGCGGATGAAGGAGGCGTGATGATCGGCGATAGTCAGGAAACGCACACGGACCGTATCGCCACCAATCAGGATATCAGCGCGGTTCTGGCCAACAGGGCAGTGCGGACATTCCCGCATCTGGCCGATGTCAATGTCATTCGCAGTTGGGCCGGATTTCGGGTCAAGACACCGGACGGCCTGCCGATTTACGAACAATCCGAAAGCCACCCGGGGGCTTACGCCGTCATGTGCCATTCCGGCGTCACGCTTGCAGCCAACCACGCCTTGATCGTGGCGCAGGAAATAGCAGCCGATGCCAAACAACTTGCTGGTGACGCATTCCCCGGCCGGAGGTTCCATGTCTCCTAAAATGTTCCTTAAAACTGAGACACCAGAGGAAACCGTGACGATCACATTCGATGCGCGCACCTTGACGGTACCTGCCAATGTAACTGTCGCCGCAGCGCTGCTTGGAGAGGGTATCAACCGGCTTAGAAACAGCGTTGTCGGTGATCAGCCGCGAGCCCCCTATTGCCTGATGGGCATCTGTTTTGAATGTCTGGTCACCATTGATGGTGTTCAGAACCGCCAGGCTTGCATGACGCCTGTGGCCAATGGAATGGTCATTTGTTCCCAGACCGGCGCGCGTCGGATGCAACCATGACGACAATGCTCAAGAGAATTTCCGATATTCATGCGCTCGACGCGTTTTACGACCTCGCCATTATCGGCGCAGGACCTGCAGGTATGTCAGCAGCCGCAGAAGCAAGCGCCACTGGCGCTAACGTGGTTCTGTTCGACGAAAACCCAGCCGCAGGCGGCCAGATTTACCGTGGCATTGAACACAATACGACTGTCCGCAGGCCGTTTCTCGGCACCGACTACTGGCGGGGCAAAGAAGTCCTGAGAGCATTCATCACCAGCGGTGTCAGCTATGTGCCGCAGGCCCTCGTCTGGAGTGTGGAGCCACATGATGGCGACAACAACGGCGTTGATCTGCGCGTATCGGTAAGCGGCAAGAGCGGGATTGTTTCAGCGCGCCGCGTGATCTTCGCGACCGGCGCCATGGAGCGTCCGATGCCTGTCAGGGGCTGGACATTGCCGGGTATTATGACCGTCGGCGCAGCACAGATTGCGTTGAAGGCTTCCGGCCTCCTGCCCAACGGACGTGTGGTTCTGGCGGGAACAGGCCCGCTGCTCTACATGTTCGCCGCACAACTGTTGCAGGCTGGTGGCGAGGTTGCAGCATTGCTCGATACGACGCCCGGCGCAAATTACGTGAAAGCTGCACCGAACCTGCCTTCATTCCTTTTCTCGCCTTATGCCTTGAAGGGTCTCTCACTGCTTCTAAAGGTACGCAAATCTGTGCCGGTCTATTCCGGCGTGACAAATATTGCCATTGAAGGAAAAAACGAAGCAGAAGCGATCTGCTTTTCGGCAAAAGGCAAAACACACAAGCTTGCTGTCGATAGCGTTTTCCTGCATCAGGGTGTGATCCCCAACAACAATCTCGCCAATGCTTCCGGCTGCTCTCTGGTTTGGAACGACGGCCAGAAATGCTTTCAACCTCAGCTAGACGGCAATGGGCGTTCGTCTGTTGCGGCCATCTTCATAGCGGGTGACGGCAGCGGCATCGGCGGTGCATTGGTTGCTGAGCAGAGCGGTCGGATTGCGGCGCTCGCGGCCTGTCAGGACATCTTTCCGCAACGAGCAACATCGTTGGCGTCAAAAATCGCAAAGCTGCAGGGGCAAGCGCGATGCGTCGCACGCGGTCGATCCTTTATTGATGCGCTTTATCTGCCTTCACAGGCATTTCGCGCACCGGCGGACAGAGACACGATTGTCTGCCGGTGCGAAGAAGTGACAGCAGGTGCAATTCGCGACGCGGCGGCCTGCAAGATCGCCGGCCCCAACCAGCTTAAAACCATGTTCCGCTGCGGCATGGGACCCTGTCAGGGTCGCATGTGCAGTTCCACCGTCACGGACATTCTGGCCGAGGTACAAGACCGTGCACCTCAAACAGTCGGCTTCTATCGCCTGCGCGTGCCGGTGAAACCGGTGCCGCTCGGCGAAATCGCAGCACTCCCCCAAACCCCCGATGCTGTTTTCGCCGTGAATGGCGAGCAGCCGGAAAATTCCCCAACCATTTGAAAGGATTAATTATGGCTCAGCGTTTCATCCAAACGCCGATCATGCATCGCGTCGTTGAACACAACGGCATTGTCTATGTCGGAGGAACCACCTGTGATGATGAAAGCCTCGATATGGCCGGCCAGACCCGTGAAATCCTCACCAAGCTCGACAGTTATCTGGCACAGGCAGGCACGGACAAGAACAAGCTTCTGGCAGCCACCATCTTCGTAACAGACCTCAACAAGAAGCCCGAAATGGATAAGGTCTGGAAGGAATGGATTGACCCTTCGCTGCTGCCAACCCGTGCAACCGTTGGCGTTGCTGATCTGGGTGGCGATACGCTGATTGAAATCGTGGTTTCCGCTTACAAATAATCGACTTAAAAAAAAACCTCGTTGAGTTTTTGAAAAAGGAAGCCGTCAACTGGATGACAGTCGGCGGTTTTTTTGCATCCAAGAGCTATAGCCTTTGGCAGCTTTTGTTATAGACGGGCATTAGTACGTTAACTGTCATAGTTTATATTCTTATTATTCATTGTATATTTAAATAATTATTTATCTATTCGTTCCTTTGAAATCCTATAATCCGGATTAATATCTTTAAGTAGAATCTTATCTTAAGTATTACTAAAATATATCTACATATTTATTTAACAAACTACACCTAACATTCTGTGTGATTTTTCCGATATTCGCAGATCTCGCATTCTCAGCGACGCGACGACTAAGTTATCGAAGGGTATTTGAACATCCAAACCCTTTTTAGCCGAAAAGGACATGGCAATCACCTTGACAACCCGCGATGCTAACGGGGCCAAAGTACCCGTTCGTTCCAATTTCTGTTTCCGTTCACGGATGAGCAATTCGGCTCTGTCGCAAAATTTTGACCTTTTCTTCGCTATTATACGTTTGATGCGGATATTCGAGCGAGGAGAATGGGGATGGCGATCGATTTCACAGGGGCACATTTCCCCAAAAGCGTCATCCTCTATGCTGTTTTCTTTTACGTCCGTTATTCTGTTTCCTATCGTGATCTGCAGGAAATCATGGCTGAACGAGGCGTAGACGTTGACCATGCAACACTGAACCGCTGGGTCGTTCGTTACGCGCCACAGATCGTAGATCAAGCACAGAAACGTAAACGCCCAACACGCGGTTCATGGCGTATTGACGAGACCTATATAAAGGTCAAAGGGAAATGGACATATTTATATCGGGCGGTTGATCGTGATGGTCAAACTCTGGACTTCATGTTCTCTGAACGCCGAAATCTCGGTGCTGCACGGCGTTTTTTCAAGAAGGCCATGGCAAGCAACGGCATCCCAACGAAGATTGTCATTGATAAAAGCGGCGCCAATCTCGCCGGAGCCCAGGCTGTAAACAATATCCTGAAAATCACGGGGCACAGCAAGATGATTGAAATTCTTCAGGTCAAATATCTCAATAACATCCTTGAGCAGGATCATCGGTTCATCAAGCGGATCACAAAGCCGATGATGGGCTTCAAAGCGTTGCATTCAGCTTCAGCAACAATCGCAGGCATCGAAGTCGCACATATGATCCGCAAGAACCAATTTGCAAATGACAACCGCTCGCCATTCGAGGTCTTTGCGGAACTCGCAGCATAAGTGTGTCCGCAGAGAAGGCCGACTATAACCCGCTAAAAAATTTGCGACAGAGCCCTCCTAGCTCTATCAACAATGACATGGCGTAAATAGTGCATCAATCGGGATATGTCAAAGGGATATACTCAATGGAAGCCGACCAAACGAACCATCGTTCTGACTATAAGAAGCTTAAGGCAGTAGCCATATTGCTACACGCTAGGTGTCATGAACTGAGCCGCCGCATCAACAGGTTTACGCAGCTCCAACTCCAGATTGCCAGTCAACAACGGGTCTTCGCAGCCATCCGGTGTTCAATACCGTGCTTGTTGAACGTGGCATCCCTCTTAAAGAGTGCTGTACAGGTATTGCGCGGTAAACAGATCGAGATGCCCGCCGCCAACATTTTTATAGACGGTGATCTGGCGGTCGTCGCTGCGGCCTGGATGTTTTCCCTGACATAGCTCAATCAGATCAGCTTCGATTTGCTCATGGTTGATAAGTCCTGTAGCGAGCGGAATTCCGAGTTCACCCGAACCATCACAGCAATGGCGCGTATCGACAAATACCCGTCCGGCACGACGGAACACGTCATCATCGGCTTCACGCATGTCTGGCATATAGGCACCGATCAGATCAACATGAGCGCCCTCTTTGAGGAGTTTTCCCTTAACCAGCGGATTGGTCGACATGGTGACACACGATATCACGTCCGCCATAGATACTGTGTTATCGAGATTCTCCACGGCAACGATGTCGACGCCAGCAATGTCAAGTCGGCTGGCAAGTTTTTCCGCCTTGTCGAAGTTGCGGTTCCAGATAAAGACTTGATCGATCGACGGACGGCTGGCGCAATGAGCCTGCACCACATGGGGCGCTAGCCCCCCGGCACCAACCACCAGCAAGGTACGGGCGTCCTTGCGCGCCAGCAGGCTGGCGCCAAGTGCCGAATCTGCCGCCGTCTTCTTGAAGGTTTCAATGGCGCCATCACAGACCATGAGTGCTTCGCCGGTCTGACCGCTGAACAGCGTTACCGTGCCTTGGATCGAAGGTTGGGCCACAGGAAGTTTGACATTCGCAGGGAAAACACCGACCAGCTTGACGGCAACCGCCTCCCCTTCGAGCCAAGCTACCAGGGACACAAACTGGTTGTCTGCGCTTTTCCGATCCTGAAGCACGGTAGTATCGCTTTGCGGTCGTTTGCCGCTCGCATGCGCTTGACGCAAGGCTTCGATCAATCCCGGATAATCGAGCGCGGCTTCGGTTTGCTGTGCATTGAGAATTATCATCATTCGTTCCTGTTACGCCACGCGCTTCAAAAAACTTTTAGTACGCGGATGTTGTGGATTGCCCATAACTTTTTTAGGCGGGCCGGATTCAACAATCACGCCACCATCCATGAAAATCAGGTGGTCGGCGACTTCGCGGGCGAAGTTCATTTCATGCGTGACGACAATCATGGTCACGCCATCTTCGGCCAACTGGCGCATCACCGCCAGAACCTCACCGACCAGTTCCGGATCAAGAGCTGATGTGGGTTCATCAAAAAGCATCAGCCGAGGCTGCATGGCCAATGAACGGGCAATCGCCACGCGTTGTTGCTGCCCACCGGAGAGCTGGTCGGGATAATAATTCGCGCGCTCGGTAAGGCCGACTTTTTCCAGCAACTTCATCGCCGCAGCAATGGCCGACTGACGGCTGATCTTGCGTACGATCATAGGCGCCTCGATGATGTTTTCCACCACGGTCTTATGGGGGAAGAGATGGAAGCCCTGGAACACCATGCCCATTTTCTGGCGCTGGCGTGCCAGTTCGTTGAAGGACATCGTATAAAGCCGCTCACCCTGCCAACGCATGCCGATCGGCTCGCCTTCCAGCAACACGGCACCCGAATCCGGCACTTCGAGATAGTTCAGACAGCGCAGCAATGTGCTTTTGCCGGAGCCGGATGGGCCGACAATGCAGGTCACGTCCCCCTTTTCCACCGTTATGTCGATGCCGTCGAGCACCCGGTGATTGCCAAAAGATTTGGTCAGTCTTTCCACCTGCAGCAGTGGCAAGCTCGCGAGCGTTTCATTCATTTTTGATATCCAAGCGCAAATTTGAAGGGCAGCAGTCTGGACAGGAATGACGCGGAACGGGTGATCTGCCGGGATTTCAGGTGGTTCTCGATATGGTGTTCGATGATAGTCAGGGCGGTTGACAGGATGAGATACCAGATCGTAGCCACGATCAGCAGCGGAATGGTCTGATATGTGCGCGAATAAATCATCTGCGCCGAATAGAGCAGATCGGGCAAGGCAAGCACGCTGACCAGCGACGTGAATTTCAGCATTGAAATAGTGTCATTGCCGATCGGCGGAATGATAATACGGATTGCCTGCGGCAGCACGATGCGCTTCATGATCTGAAACCGCGTCATGCCAAGTGTCGCGGCGGCCTCGGTCTGGCCCGGATTGATCGCCTGCATGCCAGCGCGGATGGTTTCGGCGGCATAGGCGCTTTCTGTAAAGGACAGGCCAAGCAGTGCTGCACTCATCGGCGTGATCAGCGTGTTCATGTCCCAGGACCACAATGTCGGCCCGAACGGAATGCCAATGGTCAGATTGGGAACGAGAAGCGCCAGATTATACCAGAAAATCAGCTGAACCAGGGGTGGAACGCCGCGAAAGAACCATATCCACAGCCAGCTTGCCCATTGCAGCACCGGATTGGCCGAAAGGCGCATCACGGCCAGTATGATGCCGATTGCAAAACCGAAGATCATTGCGGCAAAAGTCAGGAACAGCGTGCGCGCCAAGCCAGCGAGAATGTCGGGATGAAACATGTAGCGCACAACAATGTTCCATTGCAGGTTCTCATTGGTCGCCAGCATATTGACAAAACTCAATGCGATCAGAATGAGCACGGTGCCGGTGATCCATCGAGACGGATGGCGCACGGGTATCGGTTTGACACTATGTATATCCGGCCGGTGCGCGACCGTCTTTGCTGCTCTTGCCATGATTTACTCCAGACTACCGTATCGTGTTTAGCGAAATTCGTATTCGAACTTACCAAACCCGCCGGCCCGTGTTCCGGGCCGGCCCTTGCGTAATGGACCGCGGCTGTATTCGCACCGCCGCCGGCTGACGGGCGTTCTCCTTCAATCGGCCCTGACTATTTTGGCTCCGGATTGTCCTTAGTAACCAGAACCGCCTTTTCCAGGGTGCCGGCACCATCAACGCCCCACTTTGCCATGATTTCCTTGTAGGAGCCGTCATCGATCATGGACTGGATGGCATCACGGAAAACTGGCCCAAGCGCATCACCCTTGCGCACGCCAATGCCGTTGAAGACCGGATTGCTGACCAGTTCAGATACGCTGAAGCGCCCCGTAATCTTGGCCATATAGTGCATTTTTGCCGATCCGGCCGCCACCATCTCAACACGCCCCGAGGACACAGCCAGTTCGGCGGCGTTCTGGGTGGTGAATTGCTGCAGGTTAATCGGCTTCTCACCGGCGGATTCGCACAATTCCGCGCTCTTTTCCTTCAGATATTGGTAGTCCCAGGCACCTGTCATCACTGCAACGCTATGGCCGCACAGATCTTTTTCCGACTTGATGGAAAAATCCTTGCCTTTCAAGAAGGCATAGGCGGTGCCTTCCTTGCGCTGAGGAATGAAATCAAGCGAATCAAGCCGTTCCGGCGTCACACCGAAGGAAGAAAATCCGGCGTCAAAACGCTTGCTGGCCAGGCCCGGAATGATGGCGTCGAAACTGGTTGCGGTAAATTCGAATGGTACGCCAATGCGTTCCGACATGGCTTTGGCCATGTCGATGCTCCAGCCTTTCAGGACGCCGTCTTCGACAAACTCATCCGGTGGCCAGTCATTGAAGGCAGCAATCTTGACGCCCTTCCTGTAATTCTCCGGCACAGCGTCCTGTAGTGCCTTGATCGGTGCGGCATGCACCGAGGTGACGCTGGCGGCCGTGGCCAGCGCCGCCAGCGCTACCATCATGCGCCGGGATGCGGTTTTGCGACGATTGGTCATTTATCTCCCCTTTGATTGGAACTTTATCCCCGTGCGAGGCTCGTCTTCTACTTGCGTTGCTGAGAATGATATGCGAACGTTCTCACAATATAGCCATTGATTGATCGCATCCGTCAAGTTGAAAGTTGAGATCAGGCCCATCATCGCCTATGAAACGGTACAGGTATTGAGCAGCGTGAAACTGCTTGGAAGGAACGCGCAGACATGAGTGAACGACGCGCCGACAAGACGACCATTGCCGATGTGGCGCGCCTGGCCGGCGTCAGCACCGCGACCGCCGGACGTGTATTGGGCGGCTATGGCTATACCAGCGAAGAAATCCGCGACAAGGTGAAGAAATCCGCTGATATGCTGGGCTATCGCCCCAATCTGCTGGCACGCAGTCTTATCACCGGGCGCAGCAAGACCATAGGCGTTGTCGCGGGCGACATGCAAAGCCCGTTTTACGCCAGTATTCTCCGCGGTATTTCCGATGTGGTTCGTGCGCGCGGCTTTGGCCTGATCGTCACCAACAGCGATGAATCGATCGATCGTGAGCTGGAGGCAGTGGATCTTTTGCGCGAAAAGCAGGCCGACGGCATCATCATTGCGCCCTGTGATATTCTCAAGGCGCAGCACTTGCACGATGTCGTTGCCAGCGGCTGTCCGGTGGTTCAGATCGATCGCCGCGTGAAGGGATTGAAGGCGGATTCGGTGACCGTCAATGGCCGCCAAGCCGCCCACGCCGCAGTGACCCAAATGATTCTCGACGGCCATAATCGGATTGGCGTACTGGCGGAACTCGAGCATGGCCGCTACAAGAATCTCAACGCATTTCTTCACGACCGCCAGCACAAGAAAATCGATATTTCATCGCTTTATCCGAGCTGGCAACGTCTGCTCGGCTATATCGAAGCGCATGAGGAAGCCGGGATCGCCTTTGATCCGAGCCTCGTTGCCCAGGTGGGCAGCTATTCGATCGATATTGCCCGCCAGCACGCCATCGCGTTGCTGACCCGGGAAACCCCGCCTTCAGCGCTGTTTACCACCGATGGATTGATGTCAGCCGGCGCCATGCTGGCAATCAGCGAACTCGATATTTCCATTCCGCAGCAACTGTCCGTGGTCTGCTTCGACGATCTGGATTGGATGTCGTTCTTTACCCCTAAACTGACGGCAATCCGGCAGCCGCTGCTCGAGGTTGGCGAAGCCGCAGCTCGTCTGGTCCTGGAGCGGCTTGATAGCGCCGATCGGGCGCAGCAGGATATCGTGCTGCATGCCGAATGGCAGCCCCGTTGTTCGCTCGCCCGCCCTCCCGGTTGATCTAGCCGGTCTTAACCTCAAAAAGACACGCGCAGCGAGCTCAATCCCGCAACTCGGCTATAGGCTCGCCGAGATCAATCGGCGCGGCATGACCTGTACCACCATATTGGCCACATGTCGCCGCAGCAACGCGTGACGCGGCCTGTAGCAATGTTGCGGGCGCCTCGCCTTTCACCAGGCCATAAAGGGTGCGGGCGATGAAACTGTCACCAGCGCCTAACGTGTCAACCGCCACAATCGGTGTTGCTTCAGCATGGAAAACCCCTTGCGCACCGGCAAGAACTGCGCCCTTGGTGCCGCGGGTGATCAGCACCCAATCCGCGCCGCTCTCGCGCAGGCAGGCAATGGTCGCGGTAATCTCGTCCGGCGAAAGCTCACCGCCCGAAACAGCGGCTAGAAAGCATTTCGGGCCGATGCGTCGATAGTGTTCCACGTCGCGACGGGTGGAGAAATCATAGGACAGACGTTGCGGCGCAATGGCATCCAGCCAGCCGTCAAGGCCGCTCGACTGACCGATATGGACGGCATCGAACCGGCGCGCAAACTGAATATCGGCGGCGCTCGGCTCAAACATCGACACTCCGAGATCAAAGCGGATGAAATAGCGATCATTGTTACCGCGATGACCAATGATGCAATAGGCCGTCTTGCCTGTGGCCTCCATGCGCAGATGCGAAGTATCGACGTCCTCGTCGCGCAGTGCGGCCTGAATGACCCTTCCGGCTGCATCTGCGGCAACCACGCCGATATAGGCCGCCTCGGCCCCAAAACGGCTCATATGGATAGCGACATTGACACAGTTACCGCCCGGAAACATTTCCCGACGCGAAATGTAACAATCGACGACATTATCGCCCATCGCCGCGATTTTGATCATTCTTATTTTCCCAATTGACAAGATGTGAGAACGTTCGCACACTAAAGTAGAACTGTCAACGTATCGCGGGGTTGGTACCGGGAAATGTTGCACTGGACCGGAACGGCTGCCGATCGGCACAGCCGGGCTCTTCAAGACGCTGAAAAGAGGAATAGAATGCCCAAACAACTTCCTACCGATATTGCTGAAACCTTGAATGCGCTTGCGCAGCGGGATTTATCGCATGTGTTTCTGGTTGCCTGCGGCGGATCGCTGTCAATCATGCATCCGGGCAAGTATTTTCTGGATCGCCATTCGGGACTGCTGACCTCTGATGTCTATAATGGCGACGAGTTCGTCACACGCGACCCGCGTCGCCTCAACAGCGATGCCATTGTCATTCTGTGCTCCCAGACGGGCACCACCAAGGAAACGGTGCGGGCGGCAGAACATGCCCGTCGCCGGGGCGCCTGCGTGATCTCCCTGACGCTGGATCCGCAATCGCCGCTCGCCGCCGCCGCCGACCACGTGCTGCAATACCAGGCGTCCTACACCACCGGCATTCCGATCGATGGTGCCGACAGCAATTACAGCGTGCTTTACATGTTGCTGGCGGGCATTGTCGATTTACGCGACAAGACCAGCCTGCTGCCCAAACTGCTGGAAAGCCTGCCGGCACTGCAACCGGCCATTGAACGCGGTCAGCAGCATTTTGATGAAACCTTTACCAGATATGCAGAGCGCTATGGCCGCGAAAAAGTCGTGTACACCATGGCTAGCGGTCCGGTTTATGGCGCAGCCTATTCATTCTCCATCTGCGTGCTCATGGAAATGCTGTGGATCAACTCGCAAGCTATCCACGCCAATGAGTTTTTCCATGGCCCATTCGAAGTCGTCGATAAAAATGCCTGCTTCGTCGTCATGATTGGGCTCGATGAAACGCGTGCGCTGGCCGAGCGTGGCCGGGATTTCCTGTACCGTTTCGGCGAGCCGGACAATATGTTGGTGCTGGATGCAGCGAAACTCGATCTCGCTGACATAGATGACACTTTCAAGGGATATTTCGTGCCGTTGATTTTCTTCGATGCGCTTTGGAAATTTGCCTATAAGTTGGCGGCGAAACGTGAACAGGTCATGCTGGACGGTCGCCGCTACATGAAAAAGATCACCGACTACTAACAGCAGCCCGGCTCAATCTTCGTTGAAGTTGGGCCGGGACTACTACCGTTCCCGACATTGCTATGGCTGCTCGCTATACGGTGAATGGCCTCCATAATGCGGAGCTCGCCGCTACGATCTTTTCCGACCAACACCGTACGACAATCAACTGCGTTTGCCAGAGATCACTGCATTACCTTTTCAAAACCGCACTATATACCGCTGCGCCGAAATCACTGCCCAAAGATGATATTCAAAACTCTAGATTACTTGAACCGGAACGGCTGTTCCATTGGCGGAGAAGATATGCATGTCCTTCGTCGAAGCTGTAAATCGTAATGTATCTGAGAGCCTAAAATCCGCTTCCTCAGGGGTTTTGATCAGATATTTGGTGTCGGAACCGACCATGTCGATGTAAAGGATTTGCGCCTCGCCCAGATGCTCTACAAGATCCACGGTTCCCGAAAAGAGGGGGCTGCCAGTTTCCTCGCGGGCAATCCTGGTATTCTCGGGTCGAATTCCAACGCTAACTCTATCATTGAGTGCGAAAGTTCCATCACTGGCTTCAAGGGCAAGTTTCGTCCCACAATCAAGATGACAGGTATAATTCCGCCCTGATGTTTCCAATATCGTGCCCGCGAGTATGTTCATGGCTGGGGAACCAATAAACTGGGCAACGAAGAGATTAGCGGGCCTTTTGTAAAGCTCCACCGGCGTCCCAATCTGCTCGATATTGCCATCCTTGAACACAACGATCCGATCCGCAAGTGTCATGGCTTCCACCTGATCGTGCGTCACATATATCATCGTGACGTCGGGCATGCTTTGCTTGAGTTTTGCAAGCTCGATGCGTGTGGCAACCCTCAGGGCGGCATCAAGATTAGACAACGGCTCGTCAAACAGAAAAACACGCGGGTTTCTGACAATCGCACGTCCAATCGCAACACGTTGTCTCTGCCCACCCGAGAGGGCTTTCGGCAATCGTTGCAGATAACCACTAAGCTGGAGAATTTCGCCTGCTTTTTTTACTCGTTTGTCTATCTCTGCCTTCGTCACGCCGGCAATACGCAGACCGAAAGCCATATTCTCATAGACTGTCATATGAGGATAAAGTGCATATGACTGGAAGACCATCGAAATACCCCGTTTCGACGGAGCGACATTATTCATACGCTCCCCGGCGATGACAAGATCACCCGACGTTATCGTCTCAAGGCCTGCAATTGAGCGCAACAGGGTTGACTTTCCACAACCGGACGGCCCGACGAAAACGACAAACTCCCCCGATGTAATATCAAGGTCAATGCCATGGAGTACTTCCAGGTTGGCGTAGGATTTACGTATATTCTTCAGCGACAGGTCGGCCATCGTTCCCATTCCTTTTATTCTTGTTTCGCTTGGGTTGTGTTGCTCACGGAGCCAGACTTGCCAGGAACCTCGTTATGGGGCCCGGGACACGGTTGAGGATTTCGGTATCGTTCTTTCTTCGAATAGCCGCGCGGACGATTTTCGCACCCAGATAACGCACAGGTTCGGGCGGAAGCTTGGTGCGGTTTTTGATCCCCACCAAACCACAACTGCTCCATTTATCCACGCGTCCCAGGATCAGGCTTGCAAGGATCCGACCTGCGACAGGCGCCTGGGCAATGCCGGTCCCATTGAAACCCAGAGCATAGAAAATATTCGGGTAATGCCTTAAATGATCGAATACCGGTAGATGCTGCGCCGTACAGTCGATCGGACCGCTCCAGTCATGAAGGATCGGCACTTCCTTTAGCTGAGGATATACGCGGTGCAGTTCACGTATATTGTCTGCACCGCCGTCGCCGCTGCGATTAAAACGTTCGTCAATCCGATCATTATAGGCAATTCCACCCGTTCCCCGTCCAAATACGACCTGATCCGACGGCGTGCGCTGATAATAGAGCACGTGTTGCTGCGCATCACAGATCGAAGCACCATCAGTCCAACCGATACGCTTGAGTATATCTCCAGCAGGCGCTGTCGCAACGAGTTGACTGCTCACCACATAAAGATAGGGATGAAGCTCAGGGATCGCGGAAGCCCAAGCATTGACCGTTAAAGCAACTTTGTTGGCAGTCAATGTCCCGTCTTGTGTTTTAAGTTCGGGCCGCTCACCCGGAACGATCTCCAAAACAGGGCTTTTTTCATGAATGACAATCCCGTTGGAAAGCGCAAGTTTGCGAAGGCCAAGAGCAAGCTTGGCAGGCTGGACAGTCCCTGCCCGCTCCTCGACAATACCGGCATATGATGCGCTAGAGCCAGTGCGCCGTTCAATGTCGTGCGCATTCAGTGTCTGGAACGGGTTGAACCCCGATTTCTGACAGATATCCAGTGCTTTCGCCCACGCACCTTCCTGTGCGACAGAACTTGCGGTCCACAGCCAGCCATCAAGACGCAGATCCATGTCAATGGTTCCACAATCTTGCAGCGCTTTCAGCTCATCAATTGCATCGCAGGTTGCCTGACAAAGCATGCGCGCATCTTCGTCGCCCACAAGGTCGCGCAACATATCGATTTCAGCATACCAGCTGTGGACCTGCCCGCCGTTGCGTCCAGACGCACCTGAACCGCAAAAATCTGCTTCTAGGATTGTGATACGCGCCTTTGGTTCTTGCTCTCGTATACGTAGTGCGGTCCAAAGCCCGGCATACCCTCCGCCAACGATTGCAATATCGCATTGTTGTCGACCCGTGAAGGGTGCGGTGATCGGATCGGCATCAATGCTTTGCAACCAGTAAGAACGATCGTGCTTTGTCGCGACAACTGGGGGCCTCATTTTGATAGAGTTCATAGTCGGACCTTCTGCGCTGCTGCAATGACATCATCGTATTTGTTGAGCAGCCATTGTGGGATTGACTGCAAGGGCTGGGGAAAACCTCCCGGATGCGTGCATGTTTCAGACGCCCTGAGTGCAGCTCTTTGAAGTGCCTTCTCCTCAGAATAGCCCTCGAAGAAATGGGCCAACAAAAATGAGGCAATAAAGCTATCACCAGCTCCACAAGTATCGACCACGTTCACGGGTACGGAATCTGCGGAATACAATTGGCAGCCATTGTAATAGAATGAACCGCGTTTGCCACAGGTGATAACGACTTGTTTAGCCCCAGCCTGCTTGAATTTTGCAATCAATGGCTGCACGGGTTCATCTGGGTCCTCTGGACCTGATGCGAACACCAAAGGAACACCTTCTAGAGCCAGGTCAAAATGCCGGATAGAGACATCGAGACTGAACCTGGCACCGTCCTTTACAAGCTGACGCACCAGTTTTTCACTGGAATTGGTCCCAAGATGGGTCCAATCGGATGAGAGCAATGCCTGATATCGCTGCTGGTCTGGAATGTAGTTTTCGCCAACACCCAGAGATTCGAACAGGAAATGCCGTTCACCGTCATTATCGGTCAAAAGCGTGACAGCTGTATTTCCCTGAATAGTTTCAATATCGCTTGGAGCAAGTCCGACATCTTTGATCACACCAAGCATGATCTCCGCTTCCCTGTCGGGTGCCAGAGCGCCCATATAGCGGGCGCCGACCCCAAGCCGTTTCCACTGCACAGCAACATTGAGGGCATTTCCACCAACAGTAACGACCCCCTTGTTCAAATAAGCATCAAGGCAGTTGTCACCCACAGCAACAAGATTGAGATTTGCGTTCTTCATCGTCATTCCGCAGTATCAAAGTGGGGGGAAATCGCATCAAGGCAGCGCCGCCAGACTACAACCGGATCCAGTGCATATGAGCCGTTGCCAAATGGCTCGAAGGTTAATGTGCCCTGGAATGAATGATGGGTGATTTCAGCAAGGTAGCCGTCAAGTGGCAAATTTCCGTCCCCCCATGCCAAATGTCCCGCCGGTGTTCCATCGACGACATGAACATGGGCAAGACGTTTGCCAAATCTCGAAAAGTAATCACCGACCTTATCTTCGGCCGCTGCCATGGCAACCAGATCAAGTACCAGATCGACATTTTCCGCATTCAGATCCTGCCAGAGACGTTCAAGATCGGCGGCATTATTGACGATGTTGCTTTCAGTGCGCTGTAGGGGCTCAAGCAGACATCGAAGCCCCAGATTAGCCGCATGTGCCGTAATTCTCTCCAACGACTGAAGCGAATGGTTCCAGGCGCTTTCGCGGCTCTCGCACTCAAAACCCCGTCCGGGTGTCAAGAAGAGGTAGTTCGCACCCAGTTCGGCACTGAAATCGGCTGCTCGCAGAAAGCATTCAACACTCTTTTCACGATAAGCTACGTCACCTGAGGCTATGTTGACCGGATAAAGAACCTGTTCCGGGGTGAAGCAATGCACGCTGATCCCGTTATCATTCAGAATTGATCGGACACCTGAAAGCCGTGCCCGGTCAGAATGAAATAGATCAAGATGGGGGGCTATTCCCCATAGTTCCATACGTTGAAAGCCCATCAGCCGAAGCTGTTCGACAACCCATTGAAAGGGATGGTGCTGGAACGAAAAGTTGGCACCGATCAACTGTTCACGTTTTAACATTTTCCACCACGCTATTTGCCGATGCCTTCCGCCAACCCGCGAATGAAGAAACGCTGGGCGGCAAAGAAGACGATCAGGATGGGAAGTGCCGAAAGTGTCATTGCAGCAAAGACAACGGCATAATTGGTTCCGTGTTTTGCCATGATTGATGTCAGGCCGACGGGCAAGGTCTGGACATCGGCACCACTGGTGAAAATCATGGCGAAGAGATATTCATTCCAGGCAAACAGAACATGCAGGATTACACACGAAACGAGTATCGGCTTACAAAGAGGCAAGGTCACGCGCCAGAAAATTTGGCCTTCACTTGCCCCGTCCATGACGGCGGCTTCATCTAGATCACGTGGCAGACCAAGCATATAAGCGCGAATAAGAAAAGTAGTGAACGGGATGCGAAATGCCGTGTAAAGGATGATAAGAGCCCAATAGGTGTTATAGAGACCAAGCTTTTGCATGATCCGCACCAGCGGAATAACCGCAACCGTTGGGCTTAACATCAATCCGCCAAGTACCAGGCCAACGAATATTGGCTTGCCCGGCAATTTTGATCGCGTCAGGCCGTAGGCGGTCCAAGCGCTTATCAGAACCGTACAAACAGCCGAAAACAACGTGACGATAATGCTCGTTGCAATGTAGTTCCTGATGCCCTGATTCCAGGCTGATATATAGTTGTCCACCGTAAAAGCCGTAGGAAGCGCAAATGGTTCACCAAATATCTCCGAGTTAGTCTTGAAACCGTTCATGGCCATCCACGCCAGCGGGTAGATTACGACAATACCAAGGCTGATGAGGAAGGTGACCAGACAGACACGCACGAGCGTCTGAGCAAATTCCGTAGGTTTCGTCTCGGTCGATTGATAGGAGGCGTTGTTCATAGTTCCACCCTCCGCTTTCTGGTATACCAGAGTTGACCAAAACCGGTCAGGAGCGTGATGATAAAAATCACCGATGCGATAGCCGCGCCATAACCGAAGTCATTTTCAATAAAGGCCTGTTGATAGAGCCAAGTTCCCAGAACCTGACTGCTGTTGTTAGGGCCACCGCCAGTCATAACCATGACTTCGTTGAAGACCTGAAACGCGCCGGTAATCGTAATGATAACCATAAGGCCAGTCATTTCGCGTGTCAGTGGGAAGGTTATGTTCCAAAGCCGACGCCACATACCCGCGCCGTCCATCGTCGCCGCATCATAAAGCTCGCGCGGGATCTTCTGGATCGCGATGGCAAATAGAAGGGTTGAATAGCCAAAGCCCTGCCACTGGCTCATGGCAATGATTGAGTAGATCGCGGTCTGTTCTTCTCCCAGCCATGACCGAGACCAAGCGGCAAGTCCAAGATGATTAAAAGCGGCATCCAGCAGGCCTATATCAGGCTGATAGATAAAGTAGAACAGCAGCCCCGTCACCGTGATCGAAATTGCTGATGGTATGAAATAGACAGCGCGCCAGAACCTGCGCCAGGTCTCATGCTGCAAACCTTCAATGATCGCAGCAAGCACGAATGCGCCAAACACCTGGAATACGACCGAAATGACGGCATAAAGCATGTTGTTCAAGATCGCCGTCCAGATCACCGGATCGTCTTGCAGACGTCGATAATTATCCAGACCGACAAAGGCAGTTTCGCCAGTAAAAATATCCTGATTTGTCGTGCTGACGATAAAGTTGTCGATGATGGGATAGTAGACAAACCATAGGATTAAAACGAACGCGATCAGAACCCAACGGAACGACAGCAACTTCGCCAGCAAACCGGACTTGTCGAATTGCGACCCGTCCGGCAGGGGGAAGCCGTTTTTGACAGCCTCCCCTCTATATTCACGCTTCATGACAGTCATCGGGCAATAACATCCTTATCGGGAAGAGGCTGCAGCCTTTTTTACCTTTTCCATGACCTGTTCCGGTGTCATGGATCCACCAATCAGGGCTTGCAGGCCCGAAAGCCAGACAGATGCAACGCGCGGTGGATTGGCCGTATCAAGCCACGGCATCAGATAAGACGAATCCGCGATAACCTTGAGACCTTCAACGACAGACGGGTTCATGCTTTCAGCCGAATATCCGCCAACAGTGGCGCTTGGCTGCCCATAAGGTGGGGCCGACAAAACCTTCCCGTTTTCGGGCGAGGTGATAAACTTCATGAAATCCACAGCTAGCGGAATATTCTTTGACGCTGAATTAATCATATAGCCTTCAGGTGCGCCTTCGATTGATTTTACATCACCTTTTGCGCCTTCTACTGCCGGCAGTTTAAAAAAGCCAAATTCTTCCTTCTTCAGTGCGCCATCCGCCGTGCTTTGATCAAACTCAATAATTTCCTGATAGTACATTGCGGATTTGGCGTTGCTGAACTGCTGCAATGCCGAAGCATAGGATGAGCCATTTGTACCTGCGCCGTCCGAACAATCGTCGATGAGTTTTTTCAGCTGTGTCAGGCTTTCAACATAGCCTGCATCCGAATATTCGGCCGTCTTCGGGTTGAAATCCTTTTCCAACGTCGCTTGCGGAACGTTATAGGCGAGCAATTGTCCGGCAAAATGAACAGCAGGCCAGCCTTCTTTGTTACCGAACGAAATGGGCGTTACACCGGACTTACGCAGGGCAGCGCACGCACTGATCAGTTCATCGAAGCTCTTCGGTTCCGCTACACCGGCCTTGTCAAAGAGGGCCTTGTTATAACCCATGAACTTTGCGTCCAGATAAAGCGGAATACCGTATAATTTGCCATTATACTGGAATGCGCTGACGGCAGCATGGGCGAACTGTTTGCCCCATGGCGTGTCGGGGCCAATAATCTGGGTCAGATCGACAGCTCGATTGCCTCGCACAAAGTTCTCACCCCAGCTCCCGGTCCAGCTGAAGTAGATATCTGGCAATGAGTTAGACGCGACTAGGGCCTTGGTTTTGCCCTTCACGCTATCGTCGCTTTCCTGAATAAGCTCAATTTTGACGCCGGGGTGAAGCTTCTCGTATTCCTTAGCGGCATTGACGAAGAAGGGGGATAGCTGTTGAAGGCCGAACTTCGTCAAAATGCTTAAAGTGCCAGAATATTCGACGGGAGCATCAGGTTGTGCAACGACACCATCATCGGCGAGAGCAGCATTTATGTTGACAGCTAACAATCCAAACATCAGAAGTGACGCAAGGCTTGTTGTGTTCAAAAACGTTTTGCATTTCATCTCGAAGTTCCTCTCTTTTAGCTATTTTTCTTTATTTCGTCAGAATGCAGTAACCCGACCCGGCAGAACCGGATCGGGGAAAGCTCTTAGTACTCGACACGCTTGTAATAGCGCCGCGTGGTCAACGGGTGGTCACGTTGCACTTCCAAATGCGCGCTCAGACGTTCAAGCATGGTTGCCAGAATGATTGGAGAAATCAGGCTGCGTGTCTTTTGTGAGATGCCCGGAAGACTGGCAGAAGCAGCATCCAGAATACGAACCTTGTCAGTGTAACGCTTTGCGAAATTCTCAACCCGGTCCGTCAATGGACGACATGCATCCTCACCTTTGAATATGAACAGGCTGACGCCCGGCTCAACCAGTTCGAGTGTACCATGGAAGAAATCGGACGCATGAACGGGACGTGTACGGATCCATTGCATTTCTTCAAGAATGCACATCCCGTAGTAGTGCGCTTCTGACCATGAAGTGCCAGCGCCGGTAAAGATGTGATATTTTTCGTCCTTGATTTCCTGCGCCAGTGCGGCAGCGCCTTCTTCAAAGTTTTCCTTCACCGAAACTAGTAGTTCGGGCAGACGCTTCAATTCGGAGACGGTTTCATCGAAGTCTTGAAATTCGCCGCGCTCAGCGAGCAGCGACAGTATGATCAAGAGGGTCTGCAGATAAAACGACTCCGAAGACGTGTCGTCTTCGGCAAAATTTGTAAAGTTGTAATCCGCATCGAGGCCCAAGGGGGTATCTTTGTGACCAGTGAGAGAGAGCGTTTTCACGCCCTTCTTTTTCAAGAACGCCAGAAGATGCACGCTTTCCTTAGTCGTTCCGGACAAGGATGGAAGAATGACAAGCGCCTTTTCGTCCAACCCGGCAGGCGCTTCTAAAACAACTTGTGCCGAAAATGCCGATGACACCGGGAAAACGGTTGCGTTACGGGCAATCTCGATTGCGGGCTGAGTCAGAAACTGTACGCCGCCCGTTCCCATGAAGAAAATGCGTTCTAGGCCATTATCGAGCAGCCTGCGCATCAAAGCGCGTACGTCGTCTGCAATTGCGACCGCGCCGTCTTGTATTTTAACAAAGCGATCTTTATCGAAGTTGAGCATTACTACCTTCCCGTTTGCGCAGTTTAGACCTCGAGAGTATCCCGAAGCGATATTGCGCCTATAAGTCGTTACGACAATGTGAGATCGATCTCACATCTATTTAACGCACAAGATTTTTCTTGTGGCAAGTGGGTTTCAGAAATTTTTTTGCAGGCAGAAAATCAAGCTTCGTCGGCTCATCGACGGCTGACCGAACCTCGGACTATCAGCTTGGTTTCAAAGCTTATTTTCTTTGGAGGTCTCTTTTTTCCTGCTATTTTTTCTAGCAGAAGCCGGCCCGCAGCACGACCTATTTCCGACACCGGCTGGGCAATGACCGTGATCTGTGGATCGGTAAAAGTCGCCAGATTGAAATCATCAAAACCGATCAGAGAGACATCGTGGGGAATCGATATTCCCATCGATCGGAATGCTAAAAGCGCTCCCTGCGTCATCAAGCTGTCGACGGTAAAAAGTGCCGTTGGAGGCTTTCTTTGACTGAACAAACGTATGGTTGCATCCACAGCATGCTCCACCGTCGATTGTGCAACGCAGATCAATTTTTCACTTGGTTCGATGGCATGGGCAAGTAACGCAGTCTTATAGCCGTTGAAACGCTCACGTGACGTGAAGATGCGTGCATCATCGTGCAAAAGCGCAATATCGCGATGCCCCATTTCGATCAGATATTCAATGGCCTTGCGCGCGCCACCTTCATTGTCGACCACAACACTGTCGCACTCGACGCCCTGCGCTACGCGATCGATGAGGACCAGGGGTACGTTTTCGTCGATCAGACGTTGCAGATGCGAACTGTCTTCGGCTGATGTCGGCGCCACGATGAAACCGCGAATGCTCAGCGACTGCAGGCTGGCCAGCAGTGATTTTTCCTGATTCAAATGCTCTTCACTGCTCGCAATGATAAGATTATGGCCTTGTTCTCGCGCCAGCACTTCGACATTATGTGCAATTTTAGCAAAGAAGGGATTTTGTATATCGCCCAGAACACAGCCAATGATTGGCAACTGCCCGCTGCGCAGAGCCTGGGCCAATCGGTTGCCTCTGTATCCTAGTTTCTCTGCAGCAGCCTGAACCCGCTGCGCCGTTTCATCACCAACATAACCGTAACTGTTAAGTGCACGCGCAGCAGTGGCACGCGATACATTCGCCAGCGCCGCCACATCTTTAAGGGTAGCCGATTTCTGAGCCATACCATTTTCACAACTGATGATCCTTGACAGTTGTTATCATCCGCAGAGGCGCAAGAGTAGTACCGTTTATCAAATGATTTGCAGGATGATTGATCGACGATTATTTGCGCTCTGATCTATTGTGCCGTGAAAGGCCGGCATATCAAAACAGCCTTCGTCGTATAGAATGGAACAGGACTGTCAGCCAACCAGGAACTCTCGCGATGCGATGATTGCCAGTCAAGATTCTTGCATGTTTTTACGGGCGTCGGTGCATGAAGCCGATAATAGACAGATTCGGGTCTTTGATGTTTGGTTACAGGCTTAACTCTTTCACACGGACGGAATCCGGGCGTGCGGATGCCAGCATTCGATTGAGAATGTGGCATCCGAGTTTGACTTCGGTTTGCTGATTGGCAAACTTGCGTGAGCGAAGACGGTCGCGATTGACGGACTTATACCGGCCCATGGCCGTTTCCACATGAGACCGTTTTCCATAACCGGTTACGGCCTGCCACTTCATCCGGCCATGCTCGGCGATTGTTTGCGTGTGCCAGTCCCGCTGATCCGGTGGGCCATACATGTCCATTGTTAATTGTCGGGCCCGCGGTGGAACAATGACGCTTACACCCGGACTGTGCTGGCGGGCAGACCTGTAGGTTTCATCACTGTCATAAGCTCCATCAGCAGTGACGCTTGCGATGGGCTGGTCAATCTGGTCAAGCAAAGCTGTGAATTGGCTGCTATCACTGCTGTTCTGATCGGTCAGGACTGCAGCGATAATTTCACCTGTGTCAGCATCGACGCCAAGATGCAGTTTGCGCCATTTCCTGGGGGATTTGCTGCCATGCTTATCCTCAAGCCATTGGCCTGCGCCATAAATCTTCAATCCTGTGCTGTCGACAAGAACATGAATGGGTTCATCAGGCGCGGTTGTAGTGTGCCGCCCCAGAGCCTTCAAAGACGACAAGCTGGCACAGCGCCTGCTTAATGTCGTATGATCAGGGACTGGCAGATCAAGGCCCATCAATTGCAACAAAGACATCATCAAGCCTTCAGTCTGGCGCAAGGGTTGATTGAAGACCTGCCCGCACATCAAAGATGTTTCAATCGCCAGTTCTGAATAGCGCGCCTGCCCACCGGGTGTTGTGCGGCGCGGGGCTGACCAACCCGCAATGGCATCTTCACTGATCCAGAAAGTGATGCTGCCACGCTGGCGCAAACCAGCATCATACTCAGGCCAGTTGATAACCTTGAACTTCTGCGGCGGTATCTTATGGCGTTGAGCAGCGTTATGTTTGAAAGGCATGAACGAGACCCCGAAGACGAAACGAAAACGTCAACGGCTAAAGCCTAATTCTCTAAGTTCAGTAAATCTGAACGCCTTCATGCACCAACGCCCTATATCGCCGTCCATCCCCCGAACAGGGGATGCTGCAAGGTTTTTCTCCGGCAATAAAGGCCATCTCACCGGAGATTTATCTAGCAACTCAAACAGGGCAACACCATGAACCGAGTAACATTAGCAGTTGTAACGCTGTTGGCCTTGGGCGCGACAGCAAACGCAGAAATCGTAAAGCACGATACTGCTTGGGGTGAGAACTGCAATAGTTCGAAAAGTTTCGCCGTGAAGCTGAAAAACATTGGTGACAGCCCGAAGGATTTCAGGGTTTGCCTCGAAAAGTCGCATGGCGGTTGGGGGTGCTTCACAAATCTGAACACTGCCCCCGGTGAGGTATATCCAAATGGCTGGGGCTTCATGGTGTGTAACGGAACTGGCCGTTACAAATGGTGGCAACGCGACACTGGAACCTATACACCGTTCGGAAATCCATAATTCCCCCAAATTACCACTGAACGGTCCCAAACGAGAAGAACGACCGTGCAAAGCTGTTCTTCTCGATATTGGCCGGGAATGGACTGGCATCATGGTGACAAGAATCATACCGAACACTCCACAAAGATTCTCAACGCTTACGGCGAGCGCTGCGGGTAGGCTGGCGTCACGAGTGATACGTGGTCCGATCTTAAACGCTATTTTCAGCACCCTACTGGTCGTTCTCCCTGTGGGAAACAGTCCGGCATCAGTTCTCCCTGCGGATGGCTGGACGTTTTTTGACAAGACATCCAATCAGCAGATGCCAGGCGCTCGCTATCGGTCGAGTGATCTGTTCGGTTCCCTGACATTCGACACGAAATCCAGACAATGGCGACTTCTGCTTGTTTCCGGCTATGATCTCCCATTGCCTGGCGGCATAACGCTTCGCGCTGTCTACGACGAGGATAAGACTCGCAACAGACCGCATCGCATTGAGACCCTTGATGTGGAACCGCAGCCGCTCGGCAGTCTGCCTCCAGAGATCAAGAATGGCGTGCCGTCCACGGCAAGTGCGCGGATAATCCAGCTCACATTGCCTCGCACCTTCATCATCCATCTTCAGGGAGCCGACCGCGTCATTGTCGATGCAGGCTCATTCCAGCACATGATGGCCATGAGAGGCTCTGCAAAGGCGATTGCGCAAATATATGTGGCGCTGGGTGAAGGACGCAGCAGTGAAGGGAAAACGATTACGGAAATTGTCAACAAATCGGGATCAACTGTTGATGCAACCGTCACGCCAGACACAATCCAGGTCGCGATGCCTGAGCACAACGTTGCAGCGACATCCTCTACGCCTATAGCCGAACCAAAGAACTTTCCAACTTTTCAATGTGGTGAACTTCAGATAGATGCAGACCTGGAGAGTTACTTCGAATGCGTTAACGATTATGTATCTCTATTGAAGACCATTGAAGGAACGAAATATTATAAAACCATGAAAGGTTGGCTGACAGATCATCTTAGCTATGATCTTTATACATATTCAGAACCAAAATATCCTATCAATTCCAAAATGCAGACTTGCGTGGAATTCATCTCATTCGTAGAGGAACGCTCATGTCTGCAGAAAGAAAAAATAAGATACTTCGATTATATTTCGGATCGTTATGACGTCGTCTATGCGATGATGCCTCTGGATTTTCTCGGTCCGGAGTTAAAGGAGGAGTTGGATGGCACCTTCGGCAGGCTCATGGAACCTTATGAGAAATTCAAAGCTGAACTCGAAGAACGTCAGCGGGAACTTTCCATCCAAATAGTAAGAGCGTTGAAGGAAGAATAGTAATGAGCGCTCTCATTATCTTCACGACTATATTCTTTGCGATGGTTCTGACCGGTTGCGATAGAACTGGCCGGACATTGAACGGAGCGTTTGCACAAGCCAACGCCAATCTAGCCGAAATAAACCATAATCTCCACGTTCGTTATGGTTCATGCCAGCTCGGCTACATCATGACGTCAAGAGGCTGCGAAGTGCCGGGATTGCGGTACAACAGCAATGGTCGCGCTTTCACATCTGATCGTTCAGGACGTTGGTACCGAAATCCGGCTTACGACTGATGGATAGAAACCGTTTGCTCCAAGCGTTTCGCTCAAATTGGCGGACTCCATCATATCGACGGAGCGCTGCTTGCACCAAGCCGCACGAGATCCATCTGACTGGAAGCCCCAGTCTTGCTGAAAATCGATTTGAGCTGGGATCGTACGGTTTCCCTCGTAACGTTGGACTGATCGGCAATATCAGACAGGCTCAACCCATTCACAATGCCAACAAAGACTCTCGTTTCCGCCGGAGACAGCCGATAACTGGCAGCAATCTGCGCAAGTCCGGAAACACGACCAGCCGCCGATCCTTCTCCCATCAGGACCGCCACCATCGGACCCGCAAAGAACTCTACTGCAGGACTGCCGCCAATTCTGATGAACCGAACACCCGAACCAAGATCGTTAAAGACTTTCGTTTCCCTGATGCCCTGCTGGCGAACCAGCAAAGAGCGCAAGGCCGATTGAATATCCGGGTTGGCGAACCTGATGCGCCCCAGTGGATCAAGCCCAGCTACTTTGCCGGAGGAAAGCGCCAGTTCGGCGACAGCAGAGGCCTTGATCACTCTGAGGTCTTCGTTGATCAACATGAAGGCCAGTCCGGTCGCCATGTCGATACCCTTGCCGAAATCTATCGCGGCCGTATGGAACTCGCCAGAACGGTAATAACGGAACACCCGCTGCAAATGCGGGGCAATTCGGGTCAGCACGTTGGCACGGTCGAGATTGCGGTCAATATCCGTGTCATCCGTCAGCGTGCTCAGCAGGAAGTAGCAGTTCTGGTCCTTGAAAAGGGTCAGGCCTACTCCCGTTTCAAGTCCATTCGGACGAATATAGTCGGAGTAATATTCGCTGCGGTTAAACTCTTCACGGGAGATGATTTCCTCGCCGACAATACCTCTTCCAACAGGAGTGGCCGCGACACGCCTCATCCATGGATTGAGGTTGCTGTAATAGCCTTCGTAATCATTGAGGGCGCGTTCTCGCCCTTCAACGCCAGAAACATATGCCACTGCACCGATATTGGCTCTGTAGTCGTGAAAGAACAACGTGGAAAGCGCTCCTGGCGTCACATTGTTCAGTCTGTCCAGAAAGCTTTGCCAGTCTTGTTCTCCAAGCAATGCCGCATAAATTCCAGCAACCAGTTCGTTGATCTGCGCTTCCGAATTCGACAGCATCCAATACCCCTCCCACAATTCTGTCGCGTACCTGCCTCACAGACGCCCCCGTCGCTTCAACAGATCTATCCCAAGCCTGGAACAAATTGCAGGAAATTCCGCAGAGGTTCAAGCCAACAAAACGCCCCACATCAATATCCGCATTTCTTGTCCAGGAGCTATGATGTCGCTTCGCTTTCTTTTCTGTTTTGTTTCCCTGCTAAGCGGCTTGTCGCAGTCGCTGGCGGTGGAGCATCCATCCTATTCCGGCCAGAATCCGTTCGATCTTCTGCAACGCAGCCTGAAAACACCAAGCGCGGCGGAGCGGGCCATCATCCGCAGCCATTTGGCTGACACGCATCCAGAAACCGCTGAAGGGTTGTTTTCAGCGGCTTGGATCGCGGGTGTAGACGGGCGAACAGAAACACAAATCAGGCTGTACGAGACTGCAATCGCAACCGATCCAGAACTGACCGTCGCCTACACCAATCTCGCACTCGCCCATGAGCAAGCCTCGCGGACGGAGGCGGCGCGTGATCTATACGATAAAGCGCTCGCCACGGCCCCCTTTGACGCCGACCTTGTCCGTAATGGGTTTTTCCTGCGCAAGGAGAAATTTGCAGACAAAAAAGCTGCGATGGACTTTCTCAATCAATGGGAACGAGAGATCGGGGATGTGGAATATGCTTTCGATTTCGTGCGTGGTCTCGATGCCGAGACTGATGGACGATATGCGGAAGCTGAAAAGTTTTATCAGAATGCAATTGGCAAAGATGCGCCCTTCGAGGTTTACGAGAAACTCGCTATCTTGCGGCGTGACAAACTCTCGAACGACACCATGCCGAAGGCCGAACGGCTTGCCTATGTATCGGAGTCTCTGTCGCCTTTGATACGCCCAGGTGGGGAAGCTTCGGCCTATTTCTTTGTTGGCCGGATGTTGCGAGATCAACTTGGCGCAAACCGCTATGCGGTTGAATATCTCAAGGCAGGCTTCGCCATCCATCCGACAGCAGAAGTCGCTGAGGAAATATTTCTGGCTATGACGCTCTACGATTTCGATGGAGCACAGTCATTCCTGGAAGGAGCGCAGCGTGTTCTGCCGGACAATTATTTCCTGAAAAATACTCTTGCGTGGCTGAACTACAATTTCCTGCCGCGCCTAGACAAAGCAACAGCGCTCGCACTTGACGCATTGAAGCTCGCCCCCCACGACGAGGGCCGCCTATCTTCGATCATGTCGTTTGGAACAGCTCATCAATCTTATGGAAATTTTGATGAGGCCTACGGATTCTATCGAGAAAAATTACTTCTCCCGTGGTCGGCGGTACGTCGCCAATATCTGCTAGAGGCAATGACGGAAAACAGGATTTCCGCCCAGCAATTCGCTGATGCCAAAGTTCATCTCGATGAAATCCGGTCTACAGGTAGCACGTCAGAAAATTGGCTCTCCTGGAAGTCGTCTTTGATCGAAAATGCAATGGCGCTGCAGAAGAAACCGTATGAGCCTCGGATTCCAGATTCTCTTCTTTTGGAATGGCAATTGGTTTTCGGACGCGACAAGCAAGTGGACGTTGCATTCGCCTTTGATTCCGATGTCCTTTTGCCAGAAGCATCTACCGTTCTGGATAAGGCGGCCGAGATATTGAAGTCGGTGCGAAGCATGGACGCCGCACTGTCAATCGAAGGTCATGCAGACGCAACCGGAAGCGTAGCGGTCAACGATGCCTTGTCTCTCCTTCGTGCGCGAGCGGTACAACGTTATTTCATCGACAAACATGGTATTGAACCGTCTCGCTTACAGGTCAATGGCTTTGGTATCCGCTATCCAGTCGCTTCCAATGAAAAGCGCAAAAGCCGGAGATTAAACCGACGCGTGGAAATCCGGCCTCTGGTGGCAGGCACTCAAAGTGCTTTGTCGCCGCCGCCGGCGCAGAAAGGAAGTGCTTTCGCACCTGATGCTTATCGCGCTGTTCTTGGTCAGGAACCGCCTCAAATCTGGGATGTGCGGGCCAACGTCAAACACCATAACCTCTACCGTGGGCGGAGCTACCGTTTTTCACCTGACGGAGACTACATCGCCTCCATTTCCAGCTATCGGGAAGCGACGGGCCAGACAACAGAAGCCATATACATTTACGATGCCGCATCTGGATACGTTGTTGCGCAGTTTCATGAGCCTCAGGAGATCATAGATCTGGTCTGGCGACCAGATGGGAACGCGGTCGCGTTCTCTACAGCTGACGGTTTCCTCAAACTCTATGATATCGAGGCGCGGAAATTTGTTTCTGTAACGCGGATGGGACCGGTTCGGATCGGTGGGCCTCTCGTATGGCTTCCCGATGGAAGCGCCATCGTGAGCGGTCAGCACCAGATGCGTGAAATCGTTGTGTGGAATCCGCAAACGCTTGCTGAGCTTCGACGACTGAGCGGGGTAAACTGGCCGCATGCGATGGGCGCAAGCCGCGACAGCCGCCATCTCGTGGTTTTCGACAATCGTCACCAGATGAGCGTATGGCATACGCGTGACTGGTCAGGTCCACGGAAAACCCGCGCTCCGATGATCCCCCTGCAACTCGAATTCCATCCTGAGCGCCCCTATGTCGCGTTCAACGCGAAATTCGAAGCCAGCGACACTTCGCTTGCGGTGATGGATTTTGAGCGAATGAAAACCGTCGCTACCTGGTCCGATAGCGGCACCTATTCCATCGGAATGTCCTCGACGGGCGAGACTTTGCTGGCTGTAAAGGATGAACAGACGTTCGTTTTCAATGTTCCTTCGTTGCACGCCATCGAAAAACTGCAAGCACAAGAAAATCCTGGACAATGAAAGAGGGGAAAAGGATGTCGTATACGTTCACCAGACGAACTGTTTTGTCCGGAGTCCCTGCGGCTGCGGCTACATCGTTCTTTCCTGAGTTTGCCTTGGCCGACTTCACATGCAGTGTCGAAAAGCAGAGCGGAAACTGGCATGTACAAGTTATCCCGATGCGTAAACGTAGCGCTTCAAGCGAAGCAAAGGCGGAAACCCTCGAAATCGTGCATACGTTTGATTACGGCACTGTTTCGCGTTCCGACCGCACTGTTCTCGAACCAGAACTGGGGTTTTCTATTGAACTCCGTACCGTAGGAAGCAAAATAATAGGCGGAAAGATCGATGTTTCCGCTTTAGCCTACACCGACAGGGCAGTCGTTACGCTCCGATCAGGGAAATCCGATCTCTATTACTGGGCCGGAAAGGATAAAGCAGACGACGTTGTAAACAAGCGGCTCAGCCATCGCAAAACAGACCGGATCTATTTCCAAATAACAGCAGCTAATGGACAATCAGTGCGCATGGAAGGATGGTTCTCTCCGGGAGCTAGAGGGCCATACGCATACAGCAAAATAGATGCGCCCGTTTCCGAATTCTTTTTGGATGCCTCTTTTGATATAGACAATCATACCATCGGCAACCAGATTTCCCATTTTCTGCGAAAGCAGTCCCCGGTGATTATAGAAACTGGCATGATACGCCAGAATGCCATGAAGATCGCTTTCATGCGGCAAGCTCTGGCGACCGAAGATTTCGAAAAAATCTATACCAAAGCACTGGCGGAACTGAATTCAGATTTTGAGCGCGATGTATCCTGCGGAACCTATGCAAGAGCGCCAGTCGATGAATTCGATCATTGCTTTCTAACAACCGCTTGTTGTGCAGTGCAAGGTCGTCCTGACGATTGCTTTGAATTGCAAACCTTGCGCAGATTCCGCGACAGATGGCTTCGGCGTCAGCCGTTCGGAGTGGCGGAAATCGCGCATTATTATCAAGTCGCTCCGAATATCAGCCGTACCATGTTAGCGAGCAGGGAGGGGCGAAAAAGACTTCGCAGCTTATATTGGCGCACGATCATGCCATGCGTTGGTCTGATCAGAATAGGCTGGCCCAGTATGGCTTATCGCTACTACAAAAGCATGATGAGGGAATTGGAGGTTTTGTACATTCATCATGCACAACATCGTAAATAGTGGCGCTGAATTGCTGTTTCCAGCAAGGTTGCAGCAACGGTGCTATAGATATCCTCGGATCAAGCATTATAGACGTGACTAGAAATCAATTTTATGGATATGGGGTTATGACGAACATCAAGTCTCTTTTACTGGCATCTGCCGTTGCAATCGTTGCTATAAACGGCGCGAAGGCCGCTGACACTATTGTTGACCAGGAACCAGTTCCGGTTGTTGCAGCTCCGTCATTCACCTGGAACGGTGCATATGTCGGTGGCCAGGTCGGTTATGGCTGGGGCAAGTCTGAATTCGAAGGCGGCATCAAGGTTAAGCCTGATGGCTTCGTTGGCGGTCTGTATGCTGGTTATAATTTCGATCTCGGTAACAATGTCGTTCTCGGCATTGATGGCGACGTCAGCTACAACAACCTGAAGGACAGCTACAGCGGGTCCGTTGATGATATTACGGGCGAAGTGGAAAGCAAGTTGCGTTGGTCCGGCGCTGTCCGTGCCCGTGCGGGTTACGCAGTTGACCGCTTCCTGCCTTACATTGCTGGCGGTGTAGCATTCGGCAGCGTGAAGAATTCGGTTTCCCTCACCGATGGCGTTGATGAGATCACCGTGTCTGAGAGCAAGACCTATACCGGTTGGACCATTGGCGGTGGCGTGGATTATGCCGCGACCGACAATCTTATTCTTCGTCTCGAATACCGTTACACCGACTACGGCAAAAAGGATTTCGATTTCGGCGAAGGTGTGGGGATTGAAGACAAGTTCAAAACGAACGAAGTGCGCGTCGGTGTGGCATACAAATTCTAAAATCTCTTGGTTCAATTCTGGTGAGAAGCAGCGTTCTCTCACCAGAGATAAGCTAGCGATTTCTATGATTAGGACTTCGATTTACTCCTGATTCCTTCACTTGCCGCCTTGTCATGAAGACTGGGCGGCATTTTATTCAACATTGAAAGAAACCGATGCGTGGCTGCCTATTTCAGTCCATGTAATTGATCGTCGCGCCAGCGGCGTTAGCGATAGCGGATCCGGCTACACCACCTGCGGTACCTGCTGCACCTGAAGTGCTTGTACCATTGGCTCCTGCGCTGCCTACCGCACCAGGCTGTCCAACAATACCGTTCGCTCCAGTGTGAATAAACCACACGAGTATGGATTACGAGACGTTCACTCACGAAATCGAATATGTTCCACCAGATCGCGATCCACAGGATGAGGACACGCCGCGAGCCCGATTGTTAATCTCGCAGTCGAGCAGGGATAATAGCCTTTGCGTCGTTGCAGGCATTTTTCAAGACAACACCTTGTTTAAGGATGTCTCAGTCCGGATCGGCGATGCTCAAGAGATAGCGGACTTAAGCGTGAAATTACGTGATATGACGGCTCCGACAAAAGAGGAATTGCTAAAAGAGAAGAGACAATTACGGAAACTGAGGAAAAAGAAAGCCCAAGAATGTTGATTGCCGCTGAGAACTGACCCGGTGGGGGTGCGGACGAAAACTTGGACTATCAGGGAGGTAGTTCATGTATTCCTACGAAGACCGGATGCGAGCAGTTGCGCTCTACATCAAGCTGGGCAAGCGCCCGAAAGCGACTATTCGCCAGTTGGGCTATCCAAGCAAGAATGCTTTGAAGGGCTGGTACCTGGAATATGAACACCATCTTGATCTGCGTTTAGGATTTGCGCCCCGAGCCCCTAAGTTCACACAGGCGCAGAAGGAAGTGGCTGTTGAGCACTACCGCACGCATGGTCGTTGTGTTTCTGCAACCATGCGCGCCTTGGGCTATCCCGGCCGTGCAACGTTGACAGCATGGGTTCGTGAGGCGTTTCCCGAAACTAGCGAAGCTGTCACTGGAAGAACTGGACGTCCACGATATCCTGATGCATTGAAGAAGGCGGGCGTTGTCGGGCTTTATACTCGGCAAGAAAGCGCGCAGGCCTTGGCCGAAAAACTCGGCGTATGCAGACCGACACTGTATAACTGGAAAAATCAGTTACTTGGTCCGGAGGCTCCCGCATTCATGAAACGCAAGAACAACTTACCGCCAGTGCCTGAGCGAAAAGAATTAGAGTTTCAGCTCGAAACACTGCAGCACGATATTCAGAAACTGCAGCTTGAGCACGACCTTTTGAAGAAGGCGAATGAAATTTTAAAAAACGATCACGGGCCTTGGTCCGCCTGTGCGCGGTAGAAACAGACTGTGCTATCTTGTTAATCGGAGGGGAGTTGCCGTTAGCTTATTGGAGGCATTTGACCCCGTTAAAAAACGTGGCACATGGGCTGTTGCGGACTTGAGAGTGGTGACGCCGCTTCGGCGGTGATCCCGGTTAGGAAATTGAATAATTTGCACGGCCTAGCCCCTCCTTGATTCAAAGGAGGAGAGGTCATGTCCAAGTCTATACCATCTAACACGCAGAATCTAAGGCGCATGAACCCGAGAGCTGCCGCCATCGATATTGGCGCGACTATGCATATGGCAGCCGTCAATCCTGACGCTGATGACATGCCAATCCGCGCTTTCGGGACTTTTACCCATGATCTGAACAATCTTGCTCACTGGTTCAAATCCTGCGGGGTCACCAGTGTCGCCATGGAATCGACAGGCGTCTATTGGATACCGGCTTACGAGATTTTGGAGCAGTATGGGTTTGAGGTAATTCTCGTCAATGCGCGTTATGCAAAGAATGTTCCTGGTCGAAAGACCGATGTCAGCGATGCGGCATGGCTGCGCCAACTGCACTCCTATGGTCTGCTTCGAGGAAGCTTTCGGCCGAATGCGCAAATTGCCACTCTGCGTGCATATTTGCGGCAACGAGAACGACTGGTCGAATACGCGGCCGCTCATATCCAGCATATGCAAAAGGCGTTGATGGAGATGAATCTTCAGCTTCACCATGTCGTGTCAGACATCACCGGCGTCACAGGCATGAGGATCATCCGGGCGATCGTTGCCGGAGAACGAGACCCGGATGTGCTGGCATCCTTGCGCGATACCCGTTGTCACTCCTCGGTCGAAACGATACGCGCATCCCTGGTTGGGAATGATCGGGATGAACACATCTTTGCGCTTTCCCAATCGTTGGACCTGTACGACTTTTATCAGCAAAAGATGCTCGAATGCGATCACAAGCTCGAGCAGGCGATCGCCACAATGACGCATAATGTCGAAAAGCCACAATCGCCGTTGCCTAAGATCAGAATAAGGACGAAGCAGCCGAATACGCCATCGTTTGATGTCCGGGCCGCATTATATGGCCTTGTAGGAACGGACTTGACGCAAATTCATGGCTTCGGTGCATTACTTGCTCTGAAGTTGATTGGTGAGTGCGGCACAGATTTGCGGGCATGGCCAACCGCCAAACACTTTACATCGTGGCTTTGCCTGGCTCTGGGCAACAAGATATCTGGCGGGAGACTTCTTTCGTCGAGAACGCGCCGATCATCGAGTCGGGCGGCCGCACTCTTGCGGTTGGCAGCTACCACGAATGGCCGAAGCGACACAGTGCTGGGTACGTTTTACCGACGTTTGGCAGGGCGTATCGGCAAGCAGAAAGCAGTGACAGCGACTGCACGCAAGATCGCTGTGCTCTTCTTCAACGCTCTTCGCTTCGGTATGGCTTATCGTGATCCTGGTGCAGAGGCATATGATGAGCGACATCGCGGCCGGGTTCTGGCAAGCCTACAACGCCGTGCTCGAGCTTTGGGATATCAGCTTGATCCCATCCCCGATGCAGAGAGTGTTTCTTAGGAAAGACCTGGGCGTCGATCTACAACTTCTGAGTAATCGGGAGAAAACGCTGTTGGTCGGCGCCCTAAAAGATCTTTATCAACTCCCGGATCTGCTTGCTGTCCGACATCAACGCCCATGAGACCAAATTGTATTAATTGAGAAGAGAGGGTTTTCGGCTCATCATAGCTTTATCAAAGGACGCAAAGATGAGACAGAAACCCGTTCCCCAAACGTCTTCTGCGGAGAAGACGATCAAAGATATCCGTCGTGCCACGCGTAAACATTATTCGGCCGAGGATAAAATCCGTATTGTTCTGGAAGGTCTGCGCGGGGAAGACAGCATTGCTGCGATCTGCCGCCGCGAAGGGATTGCAGAGAGCCTGTATTATAGCTGGTCGAAGGAATTCCTTGAAGCTGGCAAGAAGCGCCTTGCAGGCGACACCGCCCGTTCTGCCACCAGCGACGAAGTAAAAGCGCTGCGTCGTGAAAGCCGTGACCTGAAGGAGGCATTAGCCGACGTCACCCTGGAAAACCGCCTGCTCAAAAAAAGCATGATCGGGGATGGGGGCGACGACGAATGAGATATCCCGCCACCGAAAAGCTTGAGATCATCCGGCTTGTGGAGCAGTCGCATTTGTCAGCCAGGCAGACGCTGGAAAAGCTGGGCATTCCAAGGCCAACCTTCTATCGATGGTATAGTCGCTTCCTTGCCCACGGTGTCGAAGGACTGGAAGAGCGGACGTCCGCAGCTTCGCGGGTGTGGAATCGTATCCCTGACGATATCCGGGATCGCATCATCGCACTGGCGCTCGATCATGCCGACCTGTCACCGCGTGAACTGGCGGTGAAGTTCACTGATACGGAAAGTTATTTTGTATCAGAGGCTTCGGTCTATCGCTTACTCAAGGCTCACGACCTGGTCACGTCGCCAGCCTATATTGTCATCAAGGCCAATGACGAGTTCAAGGACAAGACCACGAGGCCGAACGAGATGTGGCAAACCGACTTCACCTACCTGAAGGTCATCGGCTGGGGATGGTTTTACCTATCGACCATCCTCGACGATTATTCCCGTTACATCATCGCCTGGAAGCTGTGCACCAGCATGAAGGTGGATGACGTCACCGATACACTCGATCTTGCATTGGCCGCCTCAGGCTGTGACAAGGTCAAGGTTGAGCACCGGCCGCGTCTGCTGTCGGACAACGGTTCGTGTTACGTCGCCTCCGATCTCGGCGAATGGCTGGAGAAATACAAGATCGACCAGGTTCACGGCGCTCCCGGCCACCCGCAGACGCAAGGGAAAATCGAACGCTGGCACCAGACGCTGAAGAACCGCATCCTGCTTGAAAACTACTTCTTCAAGGAGGACCTCGAAGCCCAGATTGCAGCCTTCGTCGAGCATTACAATCATCGCCGTTACCATGAGAGCCTCGACAATCTCACTCCCGCCGACGTCTACTTCGGACGCGCACAGACCATCCTGCTCGAACGCGAAAGGATCAAACGAGACACCATCAGAAAACGCCGCTTGAACCACCAGGCCAAAGCCGCTTAAATCAAACCCAAAACCGAGCCGGAAACTCCAATCTTCAAAAACACAAATAGTCTCAAATCATTCGACGACGGACAGCCAACGCCAAGGTCCTCGGCAACCGATGATATACTTCGACCACTCGTCGTTAAAATACGAACGGCTTCCCGTTTGAAATCTTCTGTAAATTCTCGCTGCTTCAATTCTAGGTCTCCTGTCAGTTTTATCTAACAGAAGCCCTTGTCTTATGAATTTTTGCCGAGGCTATAATAACATGCCAGTGGCGATAAGGGTTGGATCGAAGAAGGCCTGGTTTAAAGAACCGAAGTGGAGTGTGGTCACCCTTATCTTTTCAACTGTCCTGAACGGATACTTGGTCTTTGTGACCGTATGACAAGAATAGGAAGCGGAAAAGATTATGCGTGACGTTATCGGAATTGACGTTTCTAAAGCCTTTTTGGATGCTTATAAGACAACTACAAAAGAGCATAAGCAATTTCCTAATAATTCCCGGGGATGCTGCGCCTTGTTGCGTTGGCTCGATCATACCAAAGTAATTTTTGAAGCGACCGGCTCCTACCATAGAGTTCTTGAGAAAACCCTTGCTGAGACCGGAATAGCATTCGTCAAAGTTAACCCAAGGCAAGCCCGCCGCTTCGCTGAAGCCGCAGGGTTTATGGCAAAAACTGACAAAATAGACGCGGCCATGCTCGCCAAGATGGAGGCCGCACTTGATTTAAAAGAAAGCACAGTAAAAGTCGAACTATTACATGTGCTTAAAGAGCTATCGATGTCTCGATTAGGGCTCATCAAGGATCGCACAGCTACGGCTAACCGATTGCAAATAGCTCAGCAAGCTTTGGTGAGACGTCAACTAAAAGCTCGCCTTCGTTTCATTGAGAAGCAGCTAGCCGAGTTGGATGGCGCACTGATCGAGTTGATTGAAAGTGATGATCAATTGAACAGGCGCTATCAAATTCTCAGAAGCATTCCAGGTATTGGCGCAATCACCGCAATCACAATGTTGATTGAAATGCCCGAACTCGGAAGTTTGGATTCGAAAGAAGCCGCATCTCTCGCAGGTTTGGCTCCGCTTACCAGGCAGTCCGGAACATGGAAAGGCAACGCATACATCAAAGGTGGGCGAAGGACATTGCGATGTGCCATGTACATGCCAGCCGTAGTTGCTCTGCGCTTCAATCCGGATTTAAAGCAAAAGTACACCGCTTTAAGAGAAGTAGGAAAACCTGCAAAAGTGGCCATAACCGCAATCATGCGAAAGCTTATTATAATCGCGAACGCGCTGCTTAAACAGGAACGAATGTGGTCCGATAAAACTGCTTGATTAAAACGGATACTCCACTTTTGAAGGGGAAGTCCATTCCTAAAGATAGACGCAACGGAGATGACTTTTTCAAAGTTTTATCTGCACAGAAAAGACATCATTTAAACTGCTACCACGAGAGCTATAGCCGGGTAGTTTTTTATTTAAATTATAACCTTCAAAAAATGCCTAGCTCGTACGACATATAGAACGGTCTGCAAATAAGACACAGTGATCTTAGATAGCAATTCCATGAGAGTGACAGGCTTTCCAGGTTGCTTCTATTTCATTTCTCTGACGCTCCGCGTTCCAATTCAGCACATCAGCAGCAATCGTAGCTGCTTCTGCAATGAGGGCGGCTGAAAGACGACCTGACAGTGCTATATCGGTGCGACGGAATAAGAGGTCCGTTAGCCGACCTACATGTTCATTGCGACAAATCCAAGCGAGCTCGAAGCTGCTATATGCTGGAAGTGTAACTAATCCCGCCTGGTTGTAATCAGCTGCAATAAGTTTTGCTCGGGTGCCGTAACGATCAAAGAGATCAGATGCAACTTGGCTTATGCCGGTGACTTTTGAAAGATCTTCGATAAAACGGCCTTTCTCGGTAGCGCTAATCGGAAAATCCTTCCCGCCACCAATTGGCAGATCTGTCGTCGAACATGTTCGAGGTTTACCAAGGAGAGCAAGTACAATATCCGCTGCCTCTTCGGAGAAGCCGCGATAAGTCGTCCATTTGCCACCAATAAGTGACAGCACGGGTGTTTCAGTTTTCGGGATCAGATCTTTTTCGATTGAGTGATCACGGCTAATCTCCCCTGCGGCTATGCCTTCACTGCGAGGAAGAGGGCGAACGCCGCAATACGTCATTATTACTTCATTCGCTCGTATTTCAATGTCAGGGAAAACTTCTCGTGTCACATTTAAAAGATATTGGCGCTCTGCATCATCACACACTGCCAGTTCTGGATCTCGCACAGGGATGTCGGTTGAACCAACAAGGACATTGCCCATAAATGGGTAGAGTAGATTTACACGCCCATCTGCGGAGCCGAAGTAAATCATTCGACCGCCCAGCGCTTCATAAAGTCTTGAGTTGCGAACAATCAGGTGAGAGCCCTTGTTACCACCCATATATTGCGTGGCTACACCAAGCTTTTCGTTAACAACATCAATCCAGGCACCTCCGGCATTAATGACAATATCCGCATTCACGGTTACATTTCGACCTGTAAGCTCATCCGTCAAAATTATACCACTGCTGCAGGCTCCAGAAACTGAAACGTAATTGAGTGCAATGGATACCGGATTATCTTGCATACCATCGAGAAGCAGCTCAAGACCCAATCGCTCTGCATGCGTGATCCGCCCTTCGTAATAGATGCCACTGGCAACTACTCTCCTGCTTAACTCAGGCATGATGGATGTTATAGACCGTCGAAGAAGCATACGATGCCTGGGCATTGTTCGAAAATGCCGCCCGAACAGATCATAGAGGCACAGTCCGATCTCGGTAATAATCGCTCCACGATCATTGAGCTTTGCTTTCAGCCGAAAAAATCGCTTGATGGAGGGAATAATCCCCCCAAACCAAGAGTAAATCGGTAGCACGGTCTCCAGGGGTTTGACGTAATGCGGTGCGTTTTTCAGCAGTAGATTGCGTTCCATCGCTGATTGTCGAACGAGACGAAATTCGCCAGTCTCAAGATACTTGATACCACCATGGATGAGGCGCGACGGAGCCGCACTCGCGCCAGAACAAAAGTCCCCCTTATCGACCAGTAAGCAATCAATGCCTTGGGCAGAGAGGTCACGGAAAACACCGCACCCGTTGATTCCTCCGCCGATTATGAGTACAGAATAGTGTGATTTAACAGTGTCTATACGAGAAATAGCAAGGGTCATGAGTTGATTATAGCGACCTTTACGGCACTACCCTTTTCTGCAGTTTCCAGAGCCTGTGCTATATCCTTTAGTTCAAAGCGATGCGTTAGCATCGACTCAACTTCGATTTGGCCAGATGTAATCATGTCGAGCGACTTTTCGAACTGTAGCCGATTAAGCCCGAATGAACCGGTCACGATAAGCTCGTTATAATGGATGAGGTTAACATCCATGGTCGCCATGTCCGTGGATGAAAATCCGGCGAACAAACTTATCTTCCCGCGGTGACGAACAAGCGAGAGTGCATCATTGGCAAGCTTCGTCACTCCTATCGCGACTATAAGCTTATCGGCCCCAATCCCTTTTGTATGCTGACGTACGATTGCATTGAGATCCTCATTGACAGGGTCAACAACGATATCTGCGCCTGCAGCGATAGCGGCATGCCGGCGCGTCGGACTTGGCTCACTTACGATAATCTTGGCGGCACCAGAATGACGTGCCAACTTGGTGTGTAGCAAGCCAATCGGACCCGACCCAAGGATGACAACACTATCTCCGACTTCGATTCCTATCTTTTCCTGACCGTTGAGGACGCAGGATAATGGTTCGACAAGTGCTGCCTTTTCCCAACTAAGGGAAGTGGGAATCTTGAAGACGTTGCGCAATTCAACTGCCTTTGCCGGAATTCTTATATATTCGGCGAAGGCTCCGTCGATTTCGTATCCAATGGCGGTCAGATTTTGACAGATATTCTCATAACCACGCTTACAGTAGTCGCAGTAGCCGCAAGGTATGGCCGGACATACGGCAACAGCGTCCCCACAAACGAATTGGCTGTGACCGCCATTGTCGACAACCTCACCGGCAAATTCGTGTCCAAGGATCGACGGATAACGAACACCGGCTGTTTTTCTACCCCTAAAGATACGTATATCGGTACCACAAACAGTAGCCGCTTTGACGCGAATTAAAATATCGCCAGCCGATAATTTTGGATCGGCAACGGTTTGAAAGAGCAGATAATTCGGCTCTTTGAGTAAACCTGCTTTCATAGGACTCTCCCTTTTCCTGCACATTTGTGATCTTTGAAATATAAATATGCAAGCAGAAATACGGATTTTGCCAATTTCTTTTTAAAGAAAATCCCCATCTAACGCCGAATTTGAAAACTCATAATCTTTATGTCGATTAATTTGTATTTTAAAATCAGTTATTTGTTTGCTTATTGCAAAAGTCGTCCATGAAACCAGTTGACAAAAACTATATAAGGTGAACATTTAGACATGTTCAAATATAAATGTTCCGTAACGTGGGGCAAAATGGGTGGAGTGCCGTAAATCATAGCGCGGGGCAATTGATAGACGCTATCAACCAGAGAGGCTGATAGCGGAGGATCAACCGCGACATTGCTTCCCCCCGATACTAAAGAATTACGCCGCAGCAACCGGCGGTGAAGCGTTTCAACTGGGAGGTAGAAATGAAACTGTCCAAATTATTTATAAGCGCAGCTGTGATGTCCACCATCGCAGGGAGTAATGCTTATGCACAAAGCCAGCAAGACCTCATTAAACCTATCGACAAAGAGCTCACCTTCGTCTTCATCCCTAAGGTAATTCATCCTTGGTATGACGTCGTCGCGGAAGGCAGCAAATTCGCGGCAGAAGAATTTGCAAAGTCCGGCATAAAAATCAATGTCATCTGGGATCAGCCTCCGCAGGCGGACGTTGCAGATCAAAACCAGCGGATTGAGACGAATATCGGTCGCAAGCCAGATGGTCTTGCTGTCGCTTGCCTTGATAGAGCGACCAATGTTCAGCTTCTAACTGAGGCCAAAGAAGCAGGCGTCAATGTGACGACCTTTAACTCGTTCTGCGATGACAAATTTCCTTTCATAGGACCCAAAAGCAGCTATCAGGACGGCGCTGACCTTGGTGAGTTTCTTGCAAAGCACTTAAACGGTCAAGGCAAAATAGGCATTCTTGCTGGCAGCCTTACTGCGTCGGATCATGTCGAGCGCATCCAAGGTTTCAAGAAGGCGCTTGAGGCTTACCCAGACATGCAGATCGTGTTTGAGCAGCCCGACAATGATATTCTCGAAGAGGCCGTCACACTAACCGAGAATGCACTTCAAGCGAATCCCGACATCGCGGGGATCTTTGGCTCAAATGCATCCAACCCGATTGGTGCAGCCCGTGCTGTTAAGAATGCGGGCTTAGCAGGCAAGATAGCGATCGTCGGCATGGATGACTTGCCGGAATCTGTTGATGCAGTCTGCGATGGCACGATCACTGCGCTCAAAGCCCAACGCCAATGGGACATGGGTTATTGGTCGGTCAAGTACCTGGTCGCAGTAAACGAAAACCACACAATTCCGATGTTCCACGACACTGGTTCGCGCTTCATAACCAAGGAAGACTGTAAGTAATTACCAACATGGCGGAGCGTATCTATTGCGCTCCGCTCTGGAGACGCCACTATGTTACAGTACACTTTCGAAGCCAAGGACATTTACAAATCGTATGGCGTCGTTCATGCGCTAAAAGGCGTTTCAATCGGTATAAAGCCAGGTGAAGTTCACGCGATCATCGGCGAAAACGGCGCTGGAAAAAGCACGTTGATGAATATCTTTTGTGGCAAAACTCGACCATCAACAGGAACGCTTTATCGAGACAATGAAAAGGTCTCTTTCAACAAGCCCCTAGACGCCCAAAAATCAGGCATCAGCATCGCGCCGCAGGAAATAAATCTCGTACCCAATTTGACCGTTGCTGAGAACGTCATGTTGGGTGCCCATTCGATGTCAAAGATAACCATCAATTGGAAAAAGACACGTGAGAAGGCCATTCGGCACCTGCTCGAAATTGACAAATCTATCGACATCCAAAGCAAAGTTTTCGAACTGAGTAAAGCACAGCAGCAATTGGTTCAGATTGCGCGAGCGGCAGCGACTTCAGCTCGAATTCTTATCCTTGATGAGCCAACAGCTACACTGACCTCGCGCGAAACGGAGAAGCTTTTCAGCTATATACGTCGCTTTCGTGCTGATGGTGGTGCCGTATTCTATATTTCTCATCGTCTAGATGAAATAATGGAGCTATCCGATAGGATTACCGTGCTGCGAGACGGCTCCTATGTCTGTGAGCTTGACCCCAAGACAACAACCAAAGATGAGATGGTGCGCCAGATGGCTGGGCGCTTAGTTGGTCGTGGGAACCCAACCCCTCACTTGGGGGTTGAAAAACGTGATGTCGTACTCAAAGTCGATGGCCTAACGCGTCAAGGCGAATTCGAGAATGTAAGTTTCGAGCTTCACAAAGGAGAAATCCTTGGCGTCTCAGGTCTTGTCGGCGCCGGTCGTACCGAGGTTGCGAAGTGTATTTTTGGCCTCACGCAAGCTGATAGCGGCACCGTGGAACTTTTCGGACAGCAGCTTCTACGGCGCACTCCGCTCGATTGCATTGCCAAGGGCCTTGTCTATTTACCCGAGGAGAGAAAACAAGAAGGAATATTCCCACTACTAAGTATCACGGAAAACATGTGCATGCCGTCGCTCGACCGTTTCAGTGGAATGCTGCACATGCGCACCGCGGACATGCTCAAAGAAGTCGATGGCTTTATAGAACGACTGCGCATCAAACTTTCTTCGCCTTCTGATCCGATTACAAGCCTCAGCGGCGGCAACCAACAAAAGGTGATTATCGGCCGATGGCTGATGCAAAACGCGCGTGTTCTGATCATGGATGAACCGACACGTGGCATTGACGTCGCCGCGAAATTCGAAATCCAAGCCGAACTGCGCAGATTTACCGACAAAGAAGGGCTCTCGATCGTCTTCATTTCTTCCGAACTTGAAGAAGTGCTGGATGTCTCTGATCGCATCGTAGTCATGCACGAAGGAAAAGTTAAAGGAATTCCTGCCGCCGCAAGTGCAACGCAGGAATCGCTTCTACAACTCGCAATGAGCTAGGCACCCAAGGTCAAAACCTATGACAAACGACATCACCCTCACCTCTACAACTTCCCGGACAAAGCGAACGGGTCTTATAGCGCGGTTTTGGCAGTGGGAAGCCAGTGGAATTCTCGTCGCACTTATCGTTTTAATGATCGCCCTCTCCTTTGCTACGGACAATTTTCTTTCAACATACAACATGTCAGTTGTGGCCCGGCAGGCAGCATTCGTTGGCTTAGTAGCCTTGGGACAAACACTTGTCCTACTCGTCGGCGGCATCGACCTCTCTGTAGGGGCCGCGGCCGGTCTCTCAGCGATTGTTGGGTCACTCTTGCTCACCATGTTTGGTGTTAACCCTTACATGGTGATCCCGCTCACGATGGCTTTTGGTATGTGCCTTGGTTTCATCAATGGCTTTTTCGTCGCCGGTTTACGCCTCAATCCGTTCATCGTGACGCTTGCAACCTGGGAGATCTTTGCGGGCCTGACCATGGTCATCACCAAAGGATATCCCATCCGCCCACTTGGAGAGGCATTCAGTGTCTTTGGGAGGGGAGAAATATTCTCCATACCAATACCGGTGATATTTTTTATTGCATCCGGTATCGTGCTCATCTGGCTTCTCACACAGACCAAATTTGGACGCAATATATTTGCCGTTGGCGGCAACAGGGACGCAGCTCTTCTCGTTGGTATTCGCGCAAAATATGTTGAGTTCATGGTTTTCGGGCTTGCTGGAATGTTTGCTGCACTTGCAGGAATTCTATTCGCAAGCCGCATGGACGCAGGGCAGCCATCAGTGGGCGAAGGTTGGCTGATGGGTGCGATAACTGCAGCAATTCTTGGCGGCACCAGTCTTCGTGGCGGTCAAGGATCAATTGTAGGCACTATGCTTGGTGCTATGCTTCTAACTGTATTAGCCAATGGGACGGTTCTTCTTAACGTTTCGGGCTTTTGGCAACGCGTCATTGTAGGCGGTGCAGTTCTCGTTGCTGTGTTGGTCGACCTCTTCCGCCGTCGCAATTAGCGTGCCTTCAGTTAATTTCAGATGTGTGGCAATTGAATACGCCGTCATTTATAGGCAGACTGATACAATTTCGAAGAGAGAGTGTGGAACAAGTGTCTGATCTTAATGATGATCTAAGAACCAGGGCGGCCTGGCTCTATTACAAGGAAGGGTTAACCCAGGATCAGGTAGCCCGAGAGCTAGGAATGACGCGCACACGGGTACTTCGGATGCTTGCGGCAGCCAGACTAGACGGAACCGTTCAGATTCGCGTTATTTCCAAACACAGCCGCTGTGTAGAAATAGCACGTGAACTGGAACGGAAGTTCAAAGTCGAGCGCGCTATCGTGGTTCCAATGCCACAAAAGCCAGAAATGGTGCCGGAAATCATAGGAACAGTGCTTGGAGAATATCTTACAGACCTCTTGAACGAGAATATGACTATCGGACTCGGATGGGGCAAAACGCTAAGTTCTTGTCTTCAATCCGTCCCACAGCAAGAGCATGCAGGTGTTTCTGTGGTATCATTGTTGGGTGGGCTAACCAAAGTAAGCACATTTAATCCTTCTGAGTTCGCGTGGCGTCTTGGAGATCGGCTTTCGGCCGAAAGCTACCTTATTGCTGCACCTGTCTTTGCGCCGGATGAGCGGACCCGCGATGCTTTGCTGACACATCCAGGCATCCGAGAAGTGTTCCGCCGTTCTCAGAATCTGGATGTAGCTATCGTCAGTGTTGGTGACCTTTCGCCATCATCCACCTTTGTAAGCTACGGCCTGCTTGATAAAGAGGAAATGGTATCGTTGCAAAAGGCCGGGGCTATTGGCGACATCCTCTGCCGGTTTATCGATGCCGATGGCGTGATCGTGGATCATGATGTCAACCGCAGGGTCGTCGCTGTAGACCCAAGGACGGTGAGGACTGCACGCAAGATCGTATTGGCATCAGGTGGATGGCATAAACTCGCAGTATTCAAGGCAGCTATGAAATTGATTTCCCCGCATGTGATCCTGACGGACGAGCAGGTAGGCGAGCGGCTACTCGACGGCTAGTTGGGCCGCAAGGAGGAAAGTTTCGACGGCTCAATACGGTATGTGGTTTTCCCATTGGATTTCCACAACGGGAATTGCTGACGTAAATTTGCAGCACAAGTGGCGCAAAGCGCTGATTTCGGGAGGATAAACTTAATGACCTATGACTATACTTCAATCGGCTTCTTTACCTTCGATTGTCTGGGACGCCCTGTCACAGAGATACCACCCGGCGGAAATACTTATTTCATAGACGAATTGACGATGGCCGTATCCGGCGCTGCCGGTGCTGCTGCCGTCGTCGCTGCTAAGTATGGAATGAAGGTTCTTGCCGTCGGCGGTGTCGGTGATGATCTGATGGGCGACTGGGTCATTCGCCGCATGGCGCACTTCGGCATCGATACGTCAATGATGCAGCTCTGCGAAGGTGTTGGCACATCGTCGTCTATTGTAACCACACGACCCGATGGACAGCGTCCAGCTTTGCATATGCGTGGTGCTACCGGAGCTTTCGTTATTAATGATGAAGATTATGACAAGGTTCTTGATGCAAAGGTTGTCCATATGGGCGGGACTGGCCTGATGGACAAAATGGATGGAGAACGCAGCTTCCGCTTGATGGCCGAAGCCAAGCGTCGCGGTCGCATTACAACCTTGGATGTTTTCGCCGCAGACAAAAAGGACATGGCAAATGTCGCTGGCCTCCTGCCCTACACAGATTATTTCATTCCTTCAATCGAGGAGGCGCAAGCACTCTCCGGTCTCACGACGAAGGAAGATATTGGATGCTACTTTAATGATCTCGGTGTCCAGTGCACTGTGATGACGATGGGGGAACATGGCGCATATTATCACCATGTCGACGGCACTCGGTTCCATATGCCAGCATTCAACATCGACGTTGTTTGCACCTGTGGCTGTGGTGATGCTTTCAACGCCGGGTTCGCGGCTGGGATTATCAAGGGACTCAACCCAGAAGAAATGACCCAGTTAGGCCAGGCATCTTCTGCTCTCAATGCATCTGGCCTCGGGAGCCAGGCAGGTATTGTAGATTTTGAGAGTACATTAGCGTTTCTAGAGAGAGCGCAAATTAAAAGACCTAACGCGGCATAGATTATATACGGCAGTCGCAAATGAATCCGCCTTATAACGAGCGAGCGAGATTGCGTGAGTGCTGTTGGTCCTCGTAAACTAATCGCCCTACCCGTATGGTATTGCTGACAGCGCACACGCTTGCCTGCCCGCGAAGAAAAGCTCTTGCCAACAGCGGGGGCGTTCGATTTTGTAGTGAACGGAGTGTATTTGTGGGCGGATCTTTTATTTTTGATTCGAAGTCCGAAACCTTCGTTCACTAAAAGCGAGCATGAACTGATGCGTTGTACGCGTTTTCGGGAGGATTTTGACGTAGAGTCAATAACATGGCCATCGGCATCATGTCAGACACGCAATACCTTTTCTAAAGATTTCCAGTCAAGAACATGAACTCGGCGGCAAGCGCCTAGAGCCAAACTCAAAGCTTTTAAACGCAACTGCCTATAAGTAACAGCCGATCCCATATGCCTTGAGGATATTAATCGACGGCGAACGGCTAAAATTTTTTATAACGTTAATTGATGCAATTTTTACTGATCCTCCGGAGCGAGCGAGGGTCGTGAGCTTAAGCGTGTAGGCAATTTATACGTCAACGCATCGACATCATATGCGCCAGCTCAAACAATCGTGCCGTCATATTGACTGGTATGGTAGTATGGTATATTTGCGGTCTTGAGGAGTACAAAAGCATGCATAGTCAGATCCTGCATACAAAGCACGTCAGTGTGGTCGATCAGCTGTACGCAACATTGCGGGCGGCCATCATTGACAATGCCTTGTCGCCGGGTATGCGGATTTCGGAAGCGGAAGTCGCTCAACAGTATGGCGTGAGCCGTCAACCTGTGCGCGAAGCTTTCATTACGCTCGCAAATGAAGGTTTGCTTGAGGTCCGTCCGCAGCGCGGAACGTTTATCGCGAAAATCTCACTTCAGGCGGTAATGGACGCCCGCTTCGTCCGAGAAGCTGTTGAAGCCGACATCGTTAAGCTCCTGGCCAACTCTCCTAGCGATGCACTTGTGAAAGAACTGCGCGCGCAACTTCTTCGTCAGGAAGATATAATCGGCGGATCTGCACGAGATTTTATGGATGCGGATGAAATATTCCATCGCACACTCGCTGAAGGCGCAGGCAAGGGCAAGGCCTGGCGCGTGGTGGTCGAGATGAAGGCACAGATGGATCGGGTGCGCTTTCTTTCAAGCATGCATTTTCCGGTTGCTCGGCTGATTGCCCAGCACCGTGAAGTAGTTGAGGCCATTGCGTTGGGAGATGCTTCCCGAGCTGAACTATTCATGCGGCAACACCTGCAGGGAATTCTAATCGATCTCCCAGTGATCGAACAGGAGCGGCCCGAATATTTTCTTTAGCGCTGCGCCAAAGCAGCAACGACGTCATTCCAGAGGAGGAAAGAATGAAGTTTCAGAATTTTAAGCATATAGCAGCAACCTGCGCGATGCTTGCATTGATGGGAGGCACATCGCTTGCGCAAGAGGTTACTCTCAAGCTCGGGCATCTCGCAAATGAAGAGAACATCTGGCACAAAGCTGCACTGAAATTCGCTGACGAGGTCAAATCTCGCACCGAAGGCCGCGTGGCGGTTGAAGTCTATCCGAATGAATCACTGGGTAAGGAAATCGACGTCATCAACGGTATGCAGCTTGGCACAGCTGACATGACGATCACCGGTGAAAGCTTGCAGAACTGGGCGCCAAAAGCCGCTTTGCTCGCATTACCATATGGATACAAGTCGCTTGAACATATGGATCAGGTTGCATCGGGTGATATTGGCAAGCAGATCGAAACCGAAATTATCGAAAAGGCGGGTATTCGTCCTCTGACCTATTTTGCGCGTGGACCGCGCAACCTTTCGGCTAATCGTGAAATCACGAAGCCGGAAGATTTGAAGGGTTTCAAGGTTCGCGTGCCAAATGTGCCGATTTTTGTAGCCGCATGGCAGTCACTTGGTGCAAACCCAACGCCTATGGCATTCTCGGAAGTGTTTACCTCGCTTCAGAACGGAACGATTGAAGGACAGGAAAACCCGCTCGCTTTGTTCAAGTCAGGTGGTTTTTATGAAGTTCAAAAAGTCATCAATAAGACTGAACACGTTAGGTCGTGGATTTATCTCACGATATCAGATCGCAGCTGGGGAAAATTGTCAGAAGCGGATCAGGCGGCATTGCTGGAAGCGGCTAAAGCGACACAGACTTATGAACGAGAATTGTTCGTAGCCGACGAAAAGGCACTCGTCACTGATTTGGAAGCGCGCGGTGTAAAATTCGTCGAGGTCGATCAGGCAGCATTCGCGGCTAAGGCAAAGGACGCAGTTCTGACATCAGTGCCACAGGAAATCCGCCCACTCGCCGAACAGGTCTTCAACGACTGAGATAAAGGTGCTGCCGGATGAAGTCCGGCAGCTAGCCTGTCGAGGACACCATGACAAAAACATTTAAAGGATTGGAAGGTGTGTGTCGCCTTCTGATACTCGCAACATTTCTTGTGCTTATGGGCTCAGTCCTATTGCAGGTTTATGCCCGCACATTTTTGAGCACGGCGCCAGTCTGGACGGAAGAGCTCACAAGGTTTTGCCTGCTGTACATCGGCGCACTGGGTTCAGGCCTAGCCCTACGTAGCGGCGATATGGTCAATGTTGATCTGTTATGTGAGAGCCTGCCGGGACGCATCCCATGGCTACTGCGATTGGTGAGTGCAACACTAACAGTGGTTTTTGCCGTCGTTCTGTTGCCGGCCGCATGGGACTACACCACCATTGGCAGCCGTCAAACCGCGCCTTCTCTTGGTTGGCGCATGGATTTCATCCACGCATCTCAACTTATCCTTTTCGTAGCGCTAACCATTTGGGCGCTCATGCGCATCATAGAGATGCTGACAGGCCGCCATGATGGGCGACCCATCACCAATTCGGAGGAAAATTGATGGGCCTGACCCTTCTTCTTGGCACATTTGTCTTTGGACTAGCCATCGGCTTGCCTGTAGCGGTGACGTTGGGCTTGTCTTCAATGGCGTATCTTCTTTTCGCGGATATCCCACTGGTTGTCATTCCTCAGAAAATGTATGCTGGAATGGACAGTTTTGTGCTGCTCTGCATTCCAGGATTCATTTTGGCGGGCAACCTGATGAACTCCGGCGGCATCACAGAGCGGATCATTCGCTTTGCCAATGCTCTGGTTGGTTGGATGCGCGGCGGTCTGGCACAAGCAAACATCGCAGCTTCTATGCTTTTTGGCGGCATTTCGGGAACTGCAGTCGCCGATGTGGCATCTGTTGGCGGCATGATGATCCCTGGGATGAAAAAAGTCGGATACCCAGCTGATTTCTCAGCCGCAGTTACGGCTGCTTCATCGACAGTTGGCCCGATGATCCCCCCAAGCGTTCCCATGATTATTGTCGGCTCCCTCTCTGGCCTCTCTGTTGGAAAGCTGTTTCTGGCTGGTGCAATGCCAGGACTGCTAATGGGCTTCGCGATGATGGTAACAACCTACTTCATCGCAAAGAAAAAGAATTTCCCACGTGAAAACTGGAAGGGTGTCCGTGAGTTGTTCACGTCGTTCACCGGAGCGATCTGGGCAATAGCAATGACAGCACTGATCGTCGGCGGTTTACTGATCGGCATTACAACCCCGACAGAAACTGCCGTGGTAGCCTGTCTTTACGCTGCCCTCGTCGGCCTATTTATCTATCGGGAATTACCAGTAAGTCGCATTCCCAAGATCATCATCGACAGTGCCATTAGTTCTGCCGGAATTTTGGTATTGGTTGGTACCGCAAATGTATTCGGTTGGATCCTAGTCGCGGAGCGCATTCCACAGGCTCTCGCCGATGCAGTTCTGTCAGTTACGGACAACAAGTTTCTCGTCATCTTGCTGATCAATCTTCTGCTTTTGTTTGTCGGCATGTTCATGGAAACGATTGCCGCGTTGATTATTCTGTTCGTGCCTTTGCAGGCTCTCGCTATTGCCGTCGGTATAGATCCCATACACTTCGCGTGTTTTGCTGTCCTGAATCTGATGATCGGTCTAACGACACCTCCTGTCGGCGTTTGCCTTTTCGTGGCGTCAAATATCGCACGACTTCCTCTATCACCGGTGATCAGAGCGATTATTCCTTACATCATCACCAATATTATCGTTCTTCTGATGGTCAGCTATTTCCCACCTTTGGCGACTTGGTTGCCCAACACTTTGATGCCTTGAGGTTATGATGCCAGAACAATCGCTAACACGTGTCGTTTGCCTTCATGCTCAGGATGACTTGCGCATTGAGAACAGGCCTCTCGAAAGACCGGGGCCAGGTCAGGTTATGGTCGCAATACAAGCTGGCGGAATTTGTGGATCCGATCTGCATTACTGGCTGGAAGGCGGTATCGGAACCATCCGTGTTCGCGAACCGATAATTCTGGGGCATGAAGCATCCGGGCGCATCGAAGCGCTTGGAGAAGGAGTGACAGGCCTGACGCGCGACCAGCTCGTGGCCCTGAACCCGTCGCAGCCTTGTGGTACGTGCAGTTTCTGCCAGCACGGACTTCCACGCCACTGCATTGCGATGCGGTTTAAGGGTTCTGCAATGTACCTTCCACATCAGCAAGGGATGTTTCGCGACAGGATCGTAATTGAGGCGGATCAATGCTTTGCCGTGCCTGATGACATCGATCCCGGTGCAGCGGCCTGTTCAGAACCGCTGGCTGTCTGTCTACATGCAGCCAATCGGGGCGAGGCAATTGCCGGCAGCTTGTCAGGCAAAGTCGTGCTGGTGACAGGAGCGGGCCCGATTGGTGCGCTTTGTGTTGCGGTGGCAAAAAAACGGGGTGCTTCCGAAATTATCGTCACAGATATTCAGGACGCGACACTGGCGATTGCTGCAAAAATGGGCGCTGACCACACAGTCAACATTGCAGCCAATCCAACCGGACTTGACCGCTGGAAAGAGGATAAGGGCAAGGTTGATCTCGTCTTTGAGTGTTCCGCCGCAGCCCCAGCAATCAACGATGCAATTTCGTGTTTGCGACCGCTCGGCACGATGGTGCAAGTGGGCGTTGCTGGGCCAACAACCATGCCATTGAATGTCATGGTTGGTAAGGAAATTCAGTTTGTCGGTTCGCAGCGCTTCGATACCGAATTCGCTGACGCCGTGCAGCTTATCGGATCGCACGAAATCGACCCACGCCCGATTATCACGGCTACATTGCCTGTAACGGAAGCGCTTGCCGCATTTCATGCGGCTACCGACCGTTCCCAATCGGTCAAGGTTCAAATTACTTTTGCCGCTGCATCCGCACGGCACTGAAAACAGAGAGACGATAATATGAGACAGACCTGGCGCTGGTTCGGTCCCAAAGATCTGGTATCCATAGACGATATGTTGCAGGCAGGCGTGGAAGGTGTGGTAACAGCCCTTCACCATGTTGCGACCGGTGCCGTTTGGTCACCTGCCGAAATTGAAAAACGAAAAGCCGACCTTTCTCAAATGAAAAACGGGGATCCCTCTGGTCTGCGATGGGAAGTCGTTGAAAGTCTTCCGGTCTCCGAGGATATCAAACGCCAGACCGGAGAATGGAAAACTCATATAGCAAACTGGAAGACTTCCATGCGTAACCTGCGTGATGCAGGTATCGAGGTCATTTGCTATAATTTCATGCCAATTCTTGACTGGACGCGTACCGATCTGGCTTACCGATTACCAAACGGTGCCACCTGTATGCGCTATGACGCGATCGATTTTGCGGCCTTTGATTTGTTTCTTCTGCAACGCCAAGGTGCAGAGGACGACTATAGTCTCGAAATTCGCGAAGCCGCACGCAAGCGTTTTACAGAGATGTCCGACTCACGGCGTCTCGAGCTTTCAGGCAATGTCGTGTTCGGCTTGCCCGGTGCTGCCGAACGCATGTCGATGGACGATGTAAAGCTTCATCTTGCACATTACGACAGTATCTCGCCTGAACATTTGCGCGGGCATCTGATCGATTTTCTGGCTGAAGTCAGCCCGCTGGCAGAAGAACTCGGTGTGCGCCTATGCTGCCATCCGGATGATCCACCGTTCCCACTGCTTGGCCTGCCGCGTATCATGTCTACCGAAGCCGATTATAAGACTGTGATGGATGCCGTAAATATTCCAGCCAATGGCATTACCGTTTGCACCGGATCACTGGGCACACGCGCGGACAATGATCTGCCTGGTATGATGAAACGTCTGGGTGATCGGGTCCATTTTCTTCATCTGCGCAACGTCACACTTGAGGAATCTCATCTCGGCGGGTCGTTCCATGAGGCGGCTCACCTGGACGGTCATACCGATATGGTCGCAATGGTTGCGGCCATTCTTGCCGAAGAAAACCGCCGGAAGGCTCAAAACCGTAAAGACTGGCAAATCCCCATGCGGCCAGATCATGGTCAGGATATTCTGGATGATCTCAACAGAAGAGCACAGCCGGGTTACCCATCTATTGGTCGGTTGAAAGGGCTGGCGGAATTACGCGGTATTATGACCGCACTGTCGCATACAAATGTCAAGGTTGTTGAATGACGAGACTTTCGGCACAGGCAAATGAAGGCGCTTCAGCCCGCTGGCCGGCATATAGGCCGGAGAACCACGGCGCTGGGATTGTTCATTTGGGACTTGGCAATTTTGCGCGCGCCCATCTCCTCGATTATACCGATAGGGTGTTGGCACAAAAAGGTGGCGACTGGCGCGTTATTGGCGTTTCACTGCGAGGAACTGCCGCCGCCGAGAGCTTGAACCCGCAACAAGGGCATTACACGCTGATCACGCGCAGCGCGTCCACAGAGGCGCGGGTGATTGGCGCGCTTGAACGGGTATTGGCCGGGCCTGATGTAAGTTCCGATGCAATGGAAGCCATGGCATCAGCCGTCTGCCGCATCGTCAGTCTGACGGTCACAGAAAAAGGCTACGGCATATCGAGCAATGGTCAACTGGATCACAATCACCCTGCAATCGTTTTCGATCTCGTAAATCCTCAGACGCCTATGGGCGTGATCGGATTGATTGTCTTGGCACTCAACCGACGAATGGAAAAAGGCTTACCACCCTTTACAGTGCTAAGTTGTGACAATCTATCTCACAATGGTCAGAAATTTCGAAATGCAGTCCTTGCATTCGCGAAAGAAGTCCATGGAGAAGAACTGTTCAGCTGGATAGCAAACAATGCGAGCTTTCCATCTTCAATGGTGGATCGGATTACGCCGGCCTCAAGTTCAGCAACGGTGAAACTTGCAGCCGAGCTTACGGGACGCGAAGACTACGCTGCAGTCGAAACAGAACCATTCTCCCAATGGGTGATTGAAGATCAGTTTTGTGCCGGAAGACCAGAATGGGAATGTGCCGGTGTCCTATTTGTCGAAGATGTTACTGCGTATGAAAATATGAAGCTTCGGATGCTGAATGGTGCGCATTCAATGCTTGCGTATAGTGGGCTCTTGTCGGGTAAAGCATTGGTACGGGACGTCATGTCCGACCCTGATCATGCCCTCATCGTGAAGCGTCATCTTGCAGCCGCTGCTGCAACCGTCAAGGGCCTGTCAATTGACCTCGACAGCTATTCCTCTGCGCTGGCTGAGCGGTTTTCCAACCCGGCTATCGCGCACTCAACAACGCAAATTGCCATGGACGGTACGCAAAAGCTACCTCAACGCATAACAGCTCCGGCTTTAGAAACAATTGCAGCGGGCGGATCAATACGTCCTTTTGCATTTTCGCTGGCCGCCTGGCTTGCCTATCTTGTTCAGAAAGACAGTGATGGTAATTCACAAACGTTGAATGACCCGCGCGCAACTGAGCTTCAGCGAGCTTTAAGGAATACGGCTACTTCCGACGAAGTAATTCGAGCCGTTGCAACTGTTTGCCCTGATGTTCTCCCTGAGCAGCTAACGGAAGGAATTTTCGGCACCATGCTTCGGGAAATAGTCAATGAAATTCAAACTGAAGGCATGGCTGCTTTTATCAAGCGGGAGGCACAAAGGGGCTCAGGTCAGGGAGACTAGAGCACAATCCAATCGGCGCATGGCCATTAATAGAATTATGCATGAAGATCTAATTTTGAGCTTTCATATGATAGGTAACCTGCTGATATGGTATTTTTATACCGGCTTCGTCAAAGGAGGTTTTCACGGATTTGGTGGTGTTGCGAACCACATCCCAATAATTGTTGCTGTCAACCCAATAGCGATAGCACAATATAATTGCACTATCGCCGAGCTCATCGACGAAAAATGCCGGTTTAGGATCCGCCAGAACGCCCACTTGTGACGAAACAATGTTCTCAATTATTTTGAAAGCGTCATCGATGCTGTCATCGTATCCTATGCGAACCTTGAAGTCGTGCATCCGCGCTTTAAGGCGACTGTAATTGGTAACAGAGGTGTTCCAAAGAGTAGAATTTGGAGCCATAATGTATATGCCATCGTAAGATATAAGCTCGGTCGTAAACAGGCCTATCTCTTCGACAGTACCCATCACGCTGCCTGCACTTATAAACTCACCCACTCGAAACGGCCGAAGAACCAGAAGCATAATGCCAGCTGCAATATTCTGAAGCGTTCCTTGCAAAGCGAGGCCGATCGCGAGACCAATAGCTCCCAGTGCCGCAAGTATCGAGGCGGTCTGGACGCCAAACTGGCCCAAAACCATCACAAGAACAATAGCAAGTATTGCGTACCGGATCACGCCACCAAAAAATTTGGAGATTGTTTTATCAAGCCCACGGATGTTTGATAGTGACGTGACTGCCCAGCGTTGAAGTGTTCCAGCTAAAATCCACCCTGCGCAAAGGATAAAAATTGCACCGAGTGTCGATAGAGAATAGCGCAAAAGCAGATCTGATATCTGGAACAAAAATTGATTGGTGTTTTCAAAGATTTCGGTCGCTTTTTGTTCCATTATTCCTGTCTCAGTTGTTAGCATTTTAAATTTAATGTGCCGATGATCACATATCGGCTGAATGTTCTGGGGCGCTGTGGACTAATTGCGTTTCTAGTGTGTGAACTAATGCCAGGTAACGTTCAAACTGTACCAGTACGTCCGAGATCAATTGGTCCTTCGTCATGCCCATGACGTCATAGCCACGCCCCCCGCTTGAAAAATACGTTCTTGCTTCAAAACGAAATTCCGGTTTCCCAACGGCCATAGTCGAGAAGGCTGGAATTTGGTGTGAGGCCGGCATTATTCCGTAAATGAAGTCACGAACCCCCTCGGCGGTGGAGCGCAGCGCTATCGAACCGTTGTCTTCCGACACCACGACCGTGTCGCGTCCACGATTGTTGAGTTCTGACGCGACTTCGGAAAGTGCCTTCATCGCCGGACCTTCGATAAACGTTAGCACTTCACGTTCGGAAGGCGCATGCAGCATTAACCCCAATCTGCGCTGCCAGGTCAGACCTGCTGCTGGTTGTGCCGTTGGCGCATTTGGAATTCCCGCATGTGCTACTTGCTGGGCAAGATCGGCTCGCATGCCTTTAAAAAGCGACCATACAAGAACAAGAATGACGATCGAAAATGGAAGTGCACTTGCGATGGTCACCGATTGAAGGGCTCCTAATCCGCCTGCAACAAGCAGGCTGGCAGCCACGATACCTTCAAGAGCGCACCAGAAAACCCGTTGAGATGTCGTCGTTTCTGTCTCACCACCCGCAGCGATAGAATCCACAACCAATGATCCAGAGTCTGAAGATGTAATGAAGAAAATCGCCACCAGGAGCACGGCAAGCGTTGAGGTCAATGTGGTCCAGGGAAGGTATTCAAAGAAATGGAACAGACCAACTGACACGTCAGCAGCTATCTCGGCCCCCAACTTTCCGTTGGCGATAGTTGTGTCAATCAAGATCGCAGAGTTTCCAAAAACCGTCATCCAAAAGAAAGTGAAACCGGCTGGAATAAACAAAACGGCTGTAACAAATTCACGTACGGTGCGACCTCTCGAAATACGAGCGATGAACATGCCGACAAAAGGGGACCAGGAAATCCACCAAGCCCAATAGAAAAGTGTCCAGTCATCAATCCATGGTGTGGGCTGGTAGGCATATATATTGAACGTTCTCAGTACTAAGGAATCCAGATAAAGACCGATATTCTGAACAAAATCGCGAAAGAGCTGTGCTGTTGGTCCCACAACGAGGACAAACAGCATAAGCAAAATTGCGATCAGAAGGTTCACTTCTGATAAAATGCGAACGCCTTTATCAAGTCCTGTAACAACAGATATGGTAGCAAGGCCGGTAATGACCAATATTAGCGGAAGCTGTACCTCTAAACCGATGGGAACTCCCGCCAGATAATTTAGCCCGGCATTAATTTGTGAGACGCCAAGTCCGAGAGAAGTGGCAATTCCGAACATTGTTCCGACAATCGCAAAAATATCAACAGCGTGACCAACAGGGCCGTTAATCCGCTCTTTCAAAAGAGGATAAAGGCCTGATCGGATCGTTAAAGGCAGATTGTAGCGATAGCCAAAATATGCGAGTGACAAACCAACAACGGCATAGATCGCCCAAGCGTGAATCCCCCAATGAAAAAACGTCACAGCCATTGCTTGTCGTGTCGCTTCAATCGAGCGCGGTTCAGCCGTTGGCGGGGCCATGAAATGGGACATTGGCTCGCCAACAGCATAATACATCAATCCGATGCCCATACCGGCAGCAAAAAGCATTGCGATCCACGACATAAAGCTAAAGTCTGGAGTGGAGTCATCAGGTCCTAATTTAAGGCGACCATATCGCCCCAAGCTAAGCAGCAAAACGCTGGCTAGAAAAATTCCTACGACCAAAAGGTAGAACCAACCAAAATTCGAAAGAATACTTGTTTGCAAAGCGGCAAAAATTTCAGCGGCTTGATCAGGCGCGATTACACCGACCGCCAAAAATAATCCTATGATAATGATCGAACCAAAAAAAACAGGCGGATTGATAATAAATTTGGCTGGCATTTTCTCTCACAATTTAATCGTATAAGCATTAAATTGGACATTTAGGGCTTAACAAAAATTTTTCAATATTGGTAATAGTTTATATAAATATAATTTATTATAATTTTTCTTTATTTATTTGATGAAGTTAATTGTGTTGCAGATTAATTAATTAAAGGCCCGATATTTTTAATATCGAGCCTTTACTTATGTATTTATTGGAACTTAACTGCCCACCAGGTGTCACCTAATGTGGACAATGCAGGATCCCCCTTATCCACCAGCCGCCGCAGAGAAGCCTCTCAGAAATAGTGAGATACTTGGCACATATGTGATCGCCATGAGCGCAACAATTATAACTGCGACAGGGAATATCAGTGGCCGGAACATCGCTTGGACAGGAAGTCTCGCCACTGTTGCTGCAGCGAAAAGATTGACGCCAAGAGGCGGAGTTATCATCCCCATCGCTAGATTCACAATCATGACAATACCGAAATGAACGGGATCTATTCCGTACGCGATAGCAACAGGTGCAAGAATTGGTGCAAGCACGAGAATTGCCGCGGATGTTTCGACGAACATACCTACAACGAACAAAAGAAGATTAACGAAAATAAAAAAGGTTATCCAGCTGTCAAAACTACCCTCAGCCCAACCGCCGATTAAGCGCGGCAGACCTGAAAGGCTGATAAGGAAGGAAAAAAGACCAGCAGCTGCGATTATTAGCATGACAGCACCAGTCGAAATCACCGAGCTTCGGAGTATTGCCGGTAAATCGGAGATATTTAATTCTCTGTAGGCAAACAGCCCTACACACAGCGCATAAACGGCTGATACTGCGGCTGCTTCTGTTGGTGTAAAAACTCCACCATAGATACCGCCAATGATGATGACTGGAAGCATCAAAGCCCAAAAGGCGTTTAATGTAACCTTTAAAAATGGTTCACGATTAGCGCCATCCTCCTTGCCGTAGCCTTTTACGCGGCACCAAATCTGGACCATGATGAGTAGAGATACAGCGATGAGGATTCCGGGCCCAATGCCCGCAATAAAGAGTTCTGTTACGGAGGTTTCGGTTGCAACAGCGTAAAGGATCATGGGAATGGAAGGAGGAATAATTACCCCAAGCTCTGCAGAGGCCGCCTGAATTGTTGCAGCGACAGGCTTTGGATAATTGTGCTTTACCATTGCGGGAATAAGTATCGCACCGACGGCAAAAGTCGTGGCGACAGATGACCCCGAGATCGCAGCGAAGATCATGCAAGTTATAACACAAGAGCTCGCAAGACCGCCCTGTATGCCCCCAACCATTCCTTTTGCAAAATCGACCAATCGGCGCGATACGCCGCCATATGTCATAATATTGCCAGCAAGAATGAAAAATGGAATTGCTAAAAGCGGAAAGCTATCGAGCGAATTAAACATCTTCTGAGGAACAATCAGCAACGGAAGATTGCTGAAAAGCGAAATGCCGAATATCGCGGCGAGTGCTATTGAAACAGCGACCGGAACCGAAAGCGTAAAGAAGACGACAAGAGCGGTTACAAGAGCGATGTTCATTCGGTTGCTCCTCGTTCGATTTCACGCGGATTAAAATGCGCAAGAAGCACGCCAGGAATAGCAAGAATTGCACCGACAGGTATCGCAGCATAGAACCACGACATAGATATATGCAGCATTGCAATACGCTGACCGGAAACGCGAATTGCCATCATTGTTCCGTACCACGCAAGAACGCCAAGGAATACGAGAACAAGGATAGTCACTACCGCCATGACGATACGCTTTACTGAAGGCGGAACAACACTACGAATGAATTCAAGCGGAATCATCGCGCCATAACGAAAACCGGCACCGATAACCATGAATACCATCCAGATGACAACGCCGCGAGCAACGACCTCCGTCCATACCGCTGCCCTGCCAAACCCGAAACGCGTGACCACTTGAATAAAGATTAGGGTCGTTGCAACAGCAAGTAAAACTGCTGCAACGTTATGCGTGAGTGCAATAAGTCTCTCGCTCGCAGATGATGCCCAAGAGCGCATCCGTTATCCTCCCATGAATGATAATTAAATAAGCATACGTTCCCGGCATGGATTAGGGCCGCTATAGCATCAACTTGAAATCGAAGCGCTCGTCTGCAAGCGCAACGCTATAGCTTTCGGGAATCAGAACATCATTTAGGTGTTCGGTTATTTCTGCGCATCACGGATTTTCTTGAGAGTTTCATCGCCATAACGTGAAACAAAATCATCATAAGCCGGCTGAACGACCTCCACGAAGGCATCGCGGTCGAAGTCCTGTGTCACTTCAATTCCATTGTCTTGAAGCGTCTTGATGCCTATTTCTTCATTCTTGGAAACATAGTCGCGATTGGCTTTTATGCCTGCCTTTGCAGCTTCACGTACCCAGTTTTTTTCTTCATCGCTGAGACTGTCCCACGTCACCTTAGACATGAGTAGCAATGCCGGTGAATATACATGACCAGTCAATGTCACGTATTTCTGAACATCCCAAATTCTGTTGGCAATGAAGATCGACATCGGATTTTCCTGACCATCAATCGTGCCCTGCTGTAGAGCGGTAATGACTTCATTCCAGCTCATCGGAGTGGGCGCAGCACCCGCAGCATTGAACGCCGCAATATGGATGTCGTTTTCCATCGTGCGGATCTTCATACCTTTGATGTCTTCAGGTGTCTTTATTGGACGCTTGGAATTGGTGATGTGTCGAAAGCCATTCTCGCCCCAACCAAGCGCTACGATCCCTTGGGGTTCAAACTTATCGAGTATTTGTTGCCCAACGGGCCCGTCTAAGATATCGCGCGCATTATCGTAATTTTTAAACAGGAACGGCAGATCCAAAACATAGGTGTCGGAAACAAACCCGCCAACAGGTCCTGTCGAGCTGATTGCCATATCAATGGAGCCGATTTGCATGCCTTCTAGCACTTCACGTTCTCCGCCGAGAACGCCATTGCTTTTAAGGTTTACAGTAATGTCACCCTTTGAAAGCTCTTCCAGTTTTGACTTAAATGCATTCGCTCCTACACCGTAATGGGATTCTTCCGGTGGGGTGATGGCAATGTTTAACTCACGCGCTTGAGCCACACCCGCCACGATGACAAAACCACCCAGCAAAAGGGCCCGAGATATTTTATTGAAGTAAGTCATAAGGTTCTCCTCCTCGTTTATAAAACGGTTAATCCATCCCATATAGCCTGTCTCCTCCGCAGACCTTTACATCGTATATCGGATACGATATTAAGTATACGATATGAACTTATTGCGCAAGTTGCAACTCGATGCGTAAACATGACAAAAAACACCGGAGTGTTTTCAATGATTCAGCCAGACACTATCCGCGCATCAATCGCACAACGTCACTCTATCGGCGATGACGTTTATGAAGCTCTCGTTTCTGATTTGATAGCATTGCGTATTCCACCGGGTGAGCGAATGTCGGTCGATGCGCTGGCACGCGAATTCAACGTCTCACAAACCCCAGTACGCGCTGCTTTGATTAGATTAGAGTCCGAGGGACTCGTGGTTAAAAAATTCAACTCAGGTTACAGCGCGGCTCCCATGCCTAGCAGTTTTCGCTTTCGCGATGTCTACGCTATGCGCCTCATCATTGAACCGGAAGCCACCTTCTTGGCGACAAATCGCATAGATAAAGAAACATGTTCAGAACTACGTATTCTATGCAAAGAGATGACCGCGTTTGTGGCAGAAGATGCGCAGGCGAATTACGGGCGCTTTGCTATTCTCGACGGTCAATTTCATGCCTTGATTGCAAAGACATGTGGCAATGAAGTTATCGCTGAGACCTTGGATCGCCTCTATTCTCATATGCACCTTTTCCGCCTGCGCTATCATTCCACGGTTGCCGAAGAGGCGATAAAAGAACACCTCGCAATCCTCAAAGCAATTGATGAGCGCGATGCTTTAGGGGCAAGGCAGGCCATGGCGGCTCATATATCTGCTTCGCGTTCAAGAATGGAACCATTTTATCAGCGACTTGATTAGGTCTAAACTACTTTGCATTTCTCGAAATTGTTTTCTAAATCCGAGAAATGCAGTAAGCACTCTGAAAATATTGAGTCGCAGTAGCGTTTAGTCTTTGAGAGACTTATTAGAAACCTCGTCAAATAGTTTTGGTGTTTCTGACAAGAAATCATTTCCGAGACCCGCATCCACCAAGGTCTGCAAGGCAGTCGTTACACCCTGCGCGATGTTTCGTTCCGCCGAAACGTCGCCAGTCATTTCTAAGTAGTAACTTATATCCTTGTGTGCGTTTGACACGAAAAATTTCATTTTCGAATTATCGCCATTGAGTATAAATGGGCTAACGCGATCAAATGCAGCGCCGTATCCACCACCCTTCGAAAGAACTTCGGTGAAAACCTCCGCTGATATACCACCTCGTTTTGCGCATGCTGCAGCCTCACCCAACAGCGTAACCATTCCAAGAGAAACATAATTGTGCAGCAGCTTAAGTTTGTGACCTGAGCTCACTTCGCCTGCGTGGAAAAGATTTTCAGCAAATGTTTCAAGCAGCGGTTTAACTGAAGTAAATACCGTATCTTCCGCACCAACCAGCAGATTAAGCCTTCCCAGCGCTGCTTCCAACGGCGTCCTGGTCATCGGTGCATCAACAAACTTCCCACCAGCCGCTTTTGTTAAATCCGCAATACGTTTCGTCGAAGAAGGAATTGCAGTTGAACAGTCAACTATAATCGTTCCCTTCTTTAATGACCCGAGAATGCCGTTATCACCCAGAAGAATGTCTTCTACCTGCGGAGTACCACTCACACAGAGGATAATCACATCGCTGGCTGCAGCAAGACTATGCTTGTCTGAGAATTTTTTCGCGCCCAGCTTCTCAAGGTCTTCGGAAGGCTGATTGCCGGGATGGTCCAAAAAGCCCATCGTCCAGCCTTTACTAACAACATTGAGTGCTATGCCGTGCCCCATCAGGCCAACGCCGATGATCCCAACGCTTGCATTTTTCATCATGATCTCCTCATACCAAGGCATGGCAAATTGCATCTGCCATTTCTGTACATTTTGCTTTGCCGCCGAGATCGGTCGGAACGTTCTCACCCGCAGCAAGTACGCGCGATACTGCACTCTCAATGCGATCAGCTGCTTCTGTCAGAGTTGAATCAGCCTTTGTGTCTCCCAACCAACGCAGCATCATGACTGCTGAAAGAACCGTTGCGACCGGACTTGCAATATTTTGACCCGCAATATCTGGAGCAGACCCGTGCGCGCCCTGGAAAAGAGCATATTTGTCGCCGATTTCCGCGGAAGGTGAAATTCCCATCCCGCCCACTGTTGCAGCACCTAGATCAGAAATAATGTCACCAAACATATTCTCGGCGACGATGACGTCATAGAAATCAGGGCGTTTTACCATGTGAACCGTAATCGCATCAGCATATGCATAGTCGATCTCGACATCGGAGTAAGCCGCATGAACATCATCGCAAACCCTGCGGAAAAATGCATAACTACGCAAGATGTTGGCCTTGTCGCATATGGTGACGCGCGCCTTACCATCACGCGGAGCGCCCTTGCGCTTACGCGCAAGTTCAAAGGCAAATTTGGCAACACGTTCGGTCCCCTTACGGGTGATGACCAGGCTATCAGACGCGATCTCATCGCGTAAAACCACACCCGCACCGCGGCTTGCGTAAAGCCCTTCAGTGTTTTCACGAATTATAACGTAATCGATACCCCCACCATCGAAAGCACGAAGCGGAGACAACACCCCTGGCAGCAATTTGACAGGACGAACATTTGCGTAAAGATCCAATTGGAAACGAAGTCTTAAGTGCAAATCATTTCCGACCTCGGTCCCATCAGGATAAACAACACCTGGCAAACCTGCTGCACCATGCAAAATAGCGTCGGCAGAAAGACACCCCTGATAGGTATCATCGGGTAAGACATGACCTGTCCTTAAATAATGGTTTGACCCACCGTCAAGCATCTGAAAGTCAAGTAAACTCCCTCCACATGCTGCTTTCAAAACCTTGATCGTTGCGTGTGTGATTTCCGGTCCAATACCATCGCCTGCAATCGTCGCAATTTTATAATTTTTCATTCTTGTATTCCTGCTATTGGCTAATCTACCAGTTGGTCGCAATATATTTGGCTTCCATGAACTCAAGCATACCGTGATGCGCACCTTCGCGACCCAGACCACTCTGCTTGACGCCACCAAAAGGAGCGGCCGGATCTGAGACGAGACCACGATTAAGGGCCAGCATTCCTGCTTCTATTTTTTCCGAAACACGTAAGCCTCTGCCGAGATCGCGAGTATACACATATGCGACAAGTCCATATTCAGTGTCGTTGGCTCGCTTGATTGCCTCTTCTTCGGTATCGAAAACATAAATTGGTGCAACTGGTCCGAATATCTCTTCTGATGCGAGATCTGCATGTGCCGGCACATCAGCTAAAACAGTCGGCTGGTAATAATAACCGGCACCGTCGAGCGCTTTTCCACCACACGCTATACGAGCACCTTTAGAAACCGCATCTTCAACCAGTTCGGCCACTTTCTTTACCGCGGCAGCATTTACAAGCGGCCCGCAATCGGTGTCCTCGTTGGCGCCCGGTCCGACTTTCAGTGCGGCCATTCGCTCTGTAAGACGCTGCGTAAATGTCTCAACGACACCGCGTTGAACATAAATACGGTTTGCCGCCGTACAAGCTTCACCGCCATTTCGCATCTTCGCGATCATCACACCATCAATTGCAGCATCCATATCAGCATCATCAAAGACGATAAAAGGAGCATTGCCACCCAGTTCCATCGAGCAATGAAGGACCTGATCAGCCGCCTTGCGCAACAAAATGCGGCCCACCTCAGTTGACCCAGTAAACGAGAGCTTGCGAACGCGCGAGTCGTCCAGCATTGCGTTAACAATTTCACTTGTGGTGGAAGACGTTATTACATTGACTACGCCTGCCGGCACTCCCGCCTCAGCAAGTATTGCTGCCACCGCGTAAGCTGTCAGTGGTGTTTCTGTTGCTGGTTTGAGAACACATGTGCATCCAGCAGCCAGCGCCGGTGCAATCTTCCGCGTCGCCATTGCAGCCGGAAAGTTCCATGGTGTAATCAGAAGCGAAACGCCAATAGGCTGATATTTGACAATAATGCGATTTGCACCTGAAGGGGCGATACCCAAATCGCCATTGCCCCGAACAGCCTCTTCCGCGAACCAGCGGAAAAACTCTGCCGCATAGGCGACTTCGCCACGCGCATCTTTCAATGCTTTACCGTTTTCAAGAGAAATTAGGCGTGAAAGCGCCTCACTGTCCCGGATCATCAGCTGATAGCAATTGCGTAAAATTTCTGATCTCTGACGAGCTGGCGTCGAAGCCCATTGCGCAGCTGCATCAGCAGCCGCATCAACAGCCGCAATAGCATCTTGCACCGAAGCATCAGCTACTGACGACAAGACCGTTCCATCCGATGGGTTGAGGACATCAATGCGCTTGTTGCGACTGCCTGTCTTACACTCACCACCAATCATCAGATCCGTGGGCCAGTTCTTTTCATGTGCCATAGATTCATTCCCTGAATTGATTTTTACTCACGCGCTCTTCATTGCGTCGATCAGAATTGTTTTGACCGCGCTTGGAGAAAGCGGGCGCGGGTTATTCTCAACCAAGCGAGCGGCATTCATGGAAAGCTCGGCTATTTGATCAAGATGCTCATTTTTGATACCTATCGCATCGATAGTCGCTGGCATTCCTATCTTAGCGAAGAGAGCGGACAACGCTTCAATACAGGCATGAGCAGCGGTCTCATCGCTTTGATCTTTCCCGGCCACCCCCATAACGCAGGCAATCTCAGCATATCGCGCAGCTACTACGGACGCGTTGAAACGCATCGTATAAGGAAGCAGAACCCCTACCCCCAGACCGTGGGCGGTATGCGTTTCCGCACCAATCGGGTATTGGATTGCGTGAGCAGCGGCGGTCCCCGCGCTGCCAAAGGCAAGGCCCGCATAGGTGGAACCCAGCATGACTGCTGAACGTGCTTCCAAATCTTCGCCGTTGTTTACAGCTGTTGCCAACTGTGAATAAATCAGGCGTATGGCTTCGAGTGCGTAAAAATCCGACAAGATGTTTTTGCCAACAAATACGCGTGTCGCAGCCAGATCGGCTGAAGGTTCTCGACTGATTGCTGCATAGGCTTCAATCGCATGCGCGAGCGCATCTGCACCCGAAATTGCCGTCAGTCCATTAGGGCAGGTAACAGTCAGCTCAGGGTCGCAAATAGCCGTATGAGGTATCAAGTGAGGACTTGATATGCCAACTTTCATAACCCGCTGTGGATCTGCGAGTACCGCAACCGGGGTGACCTCTGATCCCGTTCCCGCAGTCGTAGGCAACGCAATCACCGGACATACAGGTCCCGGCACTTTAAACTCACCATAATAGTCAGATAGCGAGCCGGGATGAGACAAAAGCAAGCTGACCAGTTTGGCGAGATCCAGACAACTCCCCCCTCCGATTCCAATCACCATATCAGGCTGAAAATCTCTGTAACGATCCGCGCAGGTCGTCACACCTTCCAGCGGCAATTCTGGTTCCGTTCCCGTAAATACAGAGACCTCTATGCCGTGTTTTTTCAGGTCATTGATAATCTCATTGAGGAGTGGCAGTTCACCAATTCTCGCATCAGTACATAAGAGCGCACGTTTTCCCAAATCTGAAGCTAGACGCCCCAGGGCCCGGCGCTGACCAGCACCGAAGACGAGACGCTGTGGCGCACGTGTAACACCATATTCAAACAGCATAAAATCAGTCTCCTTACTTCGTCGTGAGGCTGGAACCTACAAGGCTTTGAATGCGTTCCCATAGGTCCGGGGCGATCTTCAGGCCATGTTTCTCAGCATTTGATCTTGCTTCCATCGAGCGATCACCGGGAATGCGAACCGGCTGCTCTGGGTCTGATGGGCTGGATATGCGTAACGCTTCCAAGTAACCGGATATTAAGTCAGACACTCCTGCTGCGGGCTCCATTACGATAAAGACGTCGCCCTTATTACATGGCTGAATCGAATCCAGTGTTCCGCGAACCGAGGTTCCGATTGCGGAGGCGGTCAATGCTGCCACAAGCACCTCAAATGCAAGTCCGAGCCCATAGCCCTTCGCACCACCGAACGGGGCAATGGCGCCATGTTTGGCTTTTCCAGCATCTGTGGTTGGCAAACCATCCGCATCAAGCGCCCAACCCTCCGGAATCGAAACGCCACGGTTGGCATGGTCATGTATCTTCCCCATTGAAACGAGGCTGGTTGCCATATCGAATACAAAAGGCTGAGGATGTGCCGGAACGCCAATCGCTATGGGATTGGTTCCAAGCATCGCTTTACGACCGCCCCAAGGATGAACGAGCGCTTCACTTATAGTCACTGCCAGCAGAATTTTTCCCTGCTGGGCCACTTTTTCTGCATACCAAGCCAGCATACCAAGATGATCGCAATTTTTAATAGCAACTGTGCAAGTTCCCGTCGTGGTCACACGCTCTAAAGCCGCATCTAATCCAGACAGCGCGACAACCGGCCCCAAACCCTGTTGACCATCTATTTGTAGAAAACTCTCCCCGCGCCAGCTATGTGAACCCGTAACTGCCGGATTGGTCACACGATTGATAACACGCTCAATGACGCGCGGTAGACGCAACAGACCATGAGAAGCGACGCCGCGCATCTCAGCATCAAGGAGAAGAGAGAACTGGATCTCTGCATTCCTTTTTGGAACACCGGCACGCTCAAGCGCGGCGAGACCGCTCTGCTCTACTTCTGCGACAGATAACATAGTCGTTCTCCTCCGAATTACCGTGCTCACCCCTCCTCGGGCAACCAACTGAAACTGAAACGGTAAATCATATCGGATACGATAATATAATTCTGTTGACGTCAAGTGTGATTTCAAAACTAAAGTCACAAATATCGAAAAACTTGCCGGTCCGATATGCGATCCAATCGCTCAATAATACGAGTTAAAGTTACGAAATTTATCTAATTTATTGTTTTAGTTTATCTTTGAGAATTGTCATCTGAGGTCTATCTAGTTCATCTCAACAAAACCGTAATACCTAAATCCTTTAAAAATTCAGAAACCAGTCGCCAATTCAAACCTGCTTGTGGGACAAGCTTGCACTCGGAGGCCAAAGATTTTGAAATAAACGCAAACTTGTGAGCTATAAAACTGTCGAAAGTACTATTTACAGCCAAAATACGATACGATATGATTATCCTGGATGGCGCATTTATTGCGGCTGATCGATGTTGGGCTCAAGGGAGGCGAAAATAACTGATAAATTCGACATATCGCGTCCGGCCGATTCAGGGCGCCCGACATTGGAACGTGAACCATCTCGACACCCAATAGGGGAAGACATCTACAATGCGCTCTTTGCAGATCTCATAGCCCTTCGCATCCCGCCAGGTGAGCGGTTATCTGTTGATGCTCTTGCTCGTCATTTCGGCGTCTCACAAACGCCCATTCGGGCCGCTTTAATCCGGCTGGAGACGGGCGGCCTGGTCACTCAGAAATTCAATTCCGGCTTTACCGTTGCACAGCTTCCAGACGGTAAACACTTCCGTGATGTTTATCAGACCCGTGACCTACTCGAACCGGAGATGGCAGCACTTGCCGCAATAAAAGCGACAACTGCCGACTTTGAAGCGATTGAGGACCTTTGCAACGAAATGTCCCGCCTTTCTGAAGTCATTAGCGAAGAGAATTTCGGGCACTTTGCAAAATGCGATCATGCGTTTCACACAAGCATTACTAAAATAGCCGGAAACCAGGTGATAACCGAGGCACTTGATCGCCTCTATATCCATGTCAATCTTTTTAGAATTCGCTATCACAAAACGATCACCACACAGGCCGTCGCCGAGCATCGCGCGATTTTAGAAGCCCTACGTGCAAAAGATGCCGTACTAGCGCGAGATTCAATGCGCGCACACATCTACAATTCGCGTCAAAGAGTAGAGCCTTTCTTTGACCAAATATAATACGCCATGAGCGTTGGTGTCGTTTGCATCAGCGTCGACACAGGAGGAAAAAATGACACTTGACCATATACTTTGGTTTGATTCCACAAAGATTTTTATTAACGGACAGTGGGTATCGCCCGCAAATGATGAGTGTATTGCTGTCGAGAACCCTTCGACAGGGGAGATAATCGGGAGAATCGGTCGAGGTACCCCCTTGGATGTCGATGCCGCAGTGGATGCCGCAAGCAATGCAATGGACGGCGTATGGGGGAAAATGACTGCAACGGAGCGCGGTCGTATTCTTATGAAGATGTCAGAGCTGGTCCTGCAACGTGCAGACGAGCTTGCGATGATGGAGGCGCTTGATGTCGGCAAGCCATTGAACCAATCGCGCAACGATTCTATGGCTCTCGCACGTTACCTTGAGTTTTATGCCGGTGCTGCAGACAAATTGATGGGCACGACGATTCCTTATCAGGATGGCTTTACTGTCTACACCCTCCGTGAGCCTCATGGCGTCTGCGGAATCATCATCCCGTGGAACTATCCGATGCAGATCCTTGGCCGTGGTGTTGGTGCCGCCCTTGCTGCAGGCAACACATGCGTCGTTAAACCAGCCGAAGATGCATCCCTCTCTTCGCTGGCCTTCGCGGCCATCGCACACGAAGCCGGTTTACCAGCTGGTGTACTGAATATAGTCACCGGCTTTGGTGCTGACGTTGGCGCTGCACTTTCCGGCCACAAGGATATACAGCACATATCTTTTACCGGCTCGGTTGGAACAGGCATAGCCATCCAAACAGCCGCTGCGAAAAATGTCGTTCCCGTCACGCTGGAACTGGGCGGGAAATCACCTCACATTGTTTTTGATGATGTCGATTTGGAGAAAGCCATGCCAGTTCTAGTGGGAGCTTGTATGCAGAATGCTGGTCAAACCTGCTCAGCGGCTTCTCGAGTGCTAGTTCAACGCGGCATCTATGATGAAGTTAAGCGTCGTATGATCGACATTTATCAGGGCCTTGTTGTAGGCCCCGCGGTAGACTCACATAATCTTGGCCCCGTGGTGTCCAAAAAACAAAAGCAGATCGTTTCTAGTTTTATCGAGCGCGGTAAAGCAGAGCTAATGTGTGCTGCTGAAGGAAAACTGCATAAAGATGCTCCATCAGAAGGCAATTATATCTTACCTACCCTATTCTCAGAAGTTTCCCCGGACCATTCGTTAGCCCAGCAGGAAATTTTCGGACCCGTTCAGGTTCTCATTCCATTCGATACAGAAGAAGAAGCGCTAGTAATTGCCAATGGTACAGAATTCGGTCTGGTGTCAGGCGTATGGACACGGGATGGTGGTCGGCAGCTGCGTCTGGCTCGCAAACTTCACTCGGGTCAAGTCTTTATCAATAATTATGGCGCTGGCGGCGGTATAGAGCTACCTTTTGGCGGCGTCGGAAAATCTGGACATGGTCGTGAAAAGGGTTTCGAAGCCTTATATGGTTTTACTCATGTAAAGACCGTGACAATTTCTCATGGTTAGCAACATGCGGAATTGATGTTCATGAACTATCTTATTTGCCAACGATAGAGCGGGGAAGGTATACCCCGCCTTTTCTGGCACTAATTAAAATAACAATATACAATCTTAAAAGCGTTGAAAAATATGTTAATTAAAAGCTTTGGGATTTTTTGTTAACAATAAGCTCCGCCATACGCGCATTATCACAATTCTTTCCCCTTTCCTGACCCTCAGCGCATTTTCTAAGCATGATCTGTCTATGTTCATCATTGTCGGTATAATGCTCAACGGGAACTGGCCTACCAGAGAGATAGGCATTCAGACCAATCATTATTCCCAATGCCGCGATCGGGTATTTGAGATTCATGATTTTCTTTTCTTTAAATCGAGATCATTTCTTCTGCGTTTTGAATTCTTACCTTCTTCGGACGTTAAACGATACGAACGCCATGCTGCCGCGCGTCCCAACAGATGCGCGCCGATTGGTGCTGTAAGGAGCAAGAACACAATCGCCAATAAAGATCTTGTCGCTGCACTGACGGTTCCAATGTGAATTGCAGCCGCAATAAGTGCTAAGCTAGCAGCAAATGTTCCCACTTTGGAAGCCGCATGCATTCGTGAAAGTACGTCAGGAAATCTACATATACCCACAGGGTATTGCCAAGTTGTTTGATGTAGGCCGCACGAAGCCGTTGAGCTTTTGCTCATGCGGTCATTTCAGCAGTGTAGCCATGCCATAATCCAAATGCATCGGTACATGCATGACGATAGGAACGAGCTGTGAGTTTATGGCGACGCGGGCGGAAAATCAGGTTAATCTGATCGTGAACGGCAAGGAACCTTTGCGTATGTCGCGCTGACTTGAACCGCCCAAATATCTTCTCCCGCTTTCGCGTTGACCTATGCGAGACTTCGATGGCGTTATTCAGGCCTTTATGGGCCCGGTGATCCGCATCTGGTGAAAGGTTTTGTATTGGCTTGATGTAACTGCGCAGCTTGTCCGTCACAACGACGCGTGGTTGACCGAATTGCTTCACCAGTCTGGAGAAAAAGCGCTTGGCAGCCTTGGTGTTACGGCGCGTTTGAACCAGAATATCAAGAACATCGCCGTCTGCATCAATTGCCCGCCAAAGCCAGAACTTCTTTCCGCCGATCGTGATGACGACCTCATCGATGTGCCACTTGTCGTTTGGCTTTGGTCGGTCCCTGCGGATACAGTCGGCAAAATGGCGACCAAAGCGATTAATCCAGAGGCGAACGGTTTCCCGGCTGACACGCACGCCACGCTCAGCAAGAAGATCTTCCACGTCGGCCGTACTCAATGCAAATCGGTGATAGGTCCAGACTGCGTAGGCAATAATTTCACGCGGAAAACGAAACCCCTTCAATCGGGGAAAGGAGCTGAGTAATTTCATGCCAGTTCGATACCGGAAACGCCAGGCTCAAACAACTTGGCAATACCCTCGAGAGGGATAACAGACGCACACGCTAAGAGACCTTCTGCTTTGTCCCTCATCTACGAGTGGCGTTGCAGATAAACTCAGTAATGCTTTTTCTTCTAAGTCTCAGTCAGCACAGGCGAAAAGCTGGCAGGGTTGCGCCCTGAACTCTGACTGACATAGTGGAGCACAATTTTTGAAAAATAAAATCAAAGGGCCCGCCTTTTATTTTCCGCCCATTGAGGCAACATACTGTCGGCCCATCAATGAGCCGAAAGACCTGATCCGCACGCGGCCCGAACTGAACCACAGGGAACTAGTCGCATGGTTGAAGTCTGAACACGGGTTGGGCCACGGACATGCCAATGCTCTTGTTGCAGATACGCTTCGCAATTAGCATTGCCAAATTGGTTTCGTGATACTTAACTTGATAAAAAGCCGCTTAGAAATGCCGTAAGGTTTTCTCCAAGCGCATCCGAAAGATATCCACCTTCTTGAACAATAACTGTCGGCAACTTTATGCTGCCGCAAGTCTCCCCAATCCGACAGAATCCATCTTTGGTGACGGTCAAGCCACCAAAGGGATCGTCAGACGACGCATCAAGTCCCAATGCTATTACCAGTGCATCAGGTTGAAATGCATAAATGCGAGCAATAGCCACCTTTAGTGCATCCAGGAAAACGTCGTCGCCCGATCCCAAGCTCAGAGGAATATTTAAATTATAGCCAAGACCCTCGCCTTCTCCGCGTTCGCAGGCATGCCCCCAGAAAAACGGATAAAATGATGATGAGTCAACATGGATTGATAATGTGAGTACGTCCTTACGATTATAAAATACGCCCTGCGTTCCATTTCCGTGATGCAAATCTACATCGAGTATAGCGACGCGAGCGCATGTCTGAAGTAACTGTTGGGCGGCAATTGCCGAATTGTTCAAAAAGCAGAAGCCTCCTGCCATGTCACTGAATGCGTGATGGCCCGGCGGACGACAAAGCGCATAAGCAGAGCTGCTGCCATTTTGGACATGACGCGCAGCTTCCACCGCCGTTTGTGCACTCCAGTAAGCCGAATTCCAGGTGTCGCCTGATATTGGGCATGACGTATCAGCCATGTGATAGCCCGCACGACCCAGCCACGAGGTTGGATAAGAAATATCACGCCTTGCCGGATGAATATTCGGGATCACCTCATCTGCTGCGCTCGGAAATTTACGCCATTCAGCGTGAATATTCTGCAAGAAATGGATATATTCTGGCGTATGAATCGCCGAAATCGGCCCCATCCCATAATCAGCAGGCTCTTTTGGCGACAGGCCTGCAGACTTTGCGCCCCCTAATAATCTATCAATACGCTCAGGAACCTCAGGGTTTTGCTTACGGGTGCCTGCGGATAGAAAGTGGCGAGGATCATGGTAACGTTGAGCTTCAGAGAAAATAAAATTCATCGATCAAGCCTGATAAAAGTGTCAAGTGCATGCGAAATAATGTGGGCTTTGATAGCATCCCATTGAAATAGCTATCTAATTTTCTGGTTTTGGAATCAGCGCACAATCTCGACCGCGAATAGTCGCTTTTAATACGCATCCTTTTTTGAAGGGCGAACGATCAATCATATTGAGTGCCTCATAGGTTTTGCTACCTGAAACGAGAAAATAGCGCGCAATTTGACCTTGATAATCGACATCGGTCACACGGGCTGAAAATTGCAGAATGTCGTCCTCCAACGGAGTCGATCCATTGCCGTCTGTGAGATAAAGCCGTTCGGCACGGATCACGACCAATGCCTTGTCGCCTTCAGAAAGCGTTCCGGATCGAGCAACCTCAATTGGCAGCATTCCAATTCCTTCAATATCAGCAATAAAATGCGATCCGCGTCTCTCGACTATTCGGGCAGGTACTAGGTTTGAGTTGCCCAGAAAATTGGCCACAAACTCAGTTCTGGGTTGATTATATACCTCTTCAGGCACGCCGACCTGTTCCACATAGCCTTTCCGCATCACTACAATCCGATCAGACATCGCCAGCGCTTCCGCCTGGTCATGCGTCACGAATACTGTTGTAATACCCAGCTCTGATTGGATTCGTTTGAGCTCGACACGCATATTTTCCCGAAGATTAGCGTCAAGCGCCGAAAGAGGTTCATCAAGTAACAAAACATCCGGCTCAATGACAATCGCGCGGGCTAGCGCGATGCGTTGCTGCTGGCCGCCAGATAATTGTGCTGGAAACCGCTCTGCAACATCCGGTAGCTGCACAAGTTCAAGCGCGTCGCGTACCTTGCGCACGATCTCAGCTTTTGGCGTACTACGATATCTAAGACCGAAAGCAACATTATCAAAAATCGTTTTATGCGGAAACAATGCATAATTCTGAAAGACTATGCCGAGGTTGCGCCGATGGATCGGTGTCGTGGTAACATCCTTGCCCTTAATTGCGATGCCACCAGAGCTTGGCGAAAGCAGCCCTGCAATCATACGTAATGTTGTCGTCTTGCCACAACCGGACGGACCGAGCAAAGTCACAAAACTCCCTTCTTCTATCTCCAGGCTGATTTCATGCACTGCGGTAACATCACCGAAGCGCTTAACGAGTTTATTTAGTTCGACAGCAACTTTAGGTATATTCAACACGATACTCGCTTGATCCTGGTAGAATTGGAAAAACATCGTCAATGAAGGGGACTGCGGCCCCATCCGTTGCATTGAGTTAATAGCCAGCCTCTACACGACTGTAGGCTTTGGACCATTTGGCTTCATTTGCGTTCCAATAGTCAGGATTAAAGAAATTGAGCGACGTCAACTTTCCTTCGGGATCGAAGGCTGGGAGCGTCGGCACCACCTTTCCAAGGTCGACCTTTTGCGGGTCAAGCGCCGGCGGATAGCTTTGTCCTTCGGCAACAGCGATTGCGACCTCCGGTTCAAGCATAAAGTTCAACAACTCCTCGCACGCTTCCATCGGGCTTCCTTTCAAAACGAAAAGGCACTCCTGCCAGCCGAGCCCACCCTCCGGATCAAGATAGCCCAGATCATGGCCCTGATCCTGCAAAGCGCGAATGCGTCCCGACCAGCCCTCCGTTGCGTAAATTTCGTTTCCAGCCAAAAGGCTCATCAATTCAGCGCCGGAACTCCAATATTTCAGGACGTTGTCGCGGCTTGTGCGAACGCTATCCCACATTATATCTTCGTCTTGGATATCGTTGGGGTCCTGCCCGGTTTGCAAAGCGGCGTACCAGATCCGGGTTTTCCATTCGCTCCAGCCACCCAGCTTACCTTTATGGGCCGTATCAATAAGAAGCTTTGCGCCCTTTTCGTTGGCCTCTTCATCGGAAATGTGTTTCCGGTTGTAAGCAATGCTCGTGGTACCATAATTGTAGGGAACGGCTGATAGTTTACCGCCTGTTATTGGACGCAGCGCGTCCTGTAATCGAACAATGACATTTGCGAGATTTGGGATGTTGGCCTCGTTGATTTCCGAGGCCAGTCCTTGCTGTTTGTAGCGAGCATAATCGAAAACGCCGGAAAGATGTGCAATGTTAAACTCGCCCTGACGTCCGGATTTTACTCGAGCCAGATATTCATCGGCTCCTCCAAATGTTCCATCTACAACTTGAATTTCGGTCTTTGCAGTATAGGGCGCAAAGGCGTGTTTCCGGAAGGCATCGGAAACTACCCCGCCCCAACCATCAAAGCGAACTTCATCAGGCTTGGCGGCCAATGCGTAGCTTGTGAAGGGTTTGCCCATGACACCGAATGCTGCGGCAGATGCTCCGATCAAACCCAAAAATGTGCGGCGCTTGATATCACCATGACGATAGCGATCCAACAAACGTTCGTAGCGTTTTGTATCATCCATTGATATTCCCCTTATTTGCTTCTTAATTTTTAGCTCTATTAGTCGAACCCAATTTTAACATGAAACGCGCTAACTTCGCCGCATGGCCAACCAACGTACAAAGGCGAGAGCAATCACCGGAAGAGTGACAGTCACTACAATCATCACCGTTCCCAGCGCATTGATTTCTGGTGAGATCGAGTTCCGAAGCATTGCGAAAATCTGTGTGGGCACGGTCTCAATCCCCCCCGGCTTCCAGAACAAAGTACCGGTCACATCATCGAATGAGATGGTAAAAGCAAATAAAAGACCGGCCAATACTGCAGGCATAAGCAATGGCAGAGTGATGACGAAGAAGGTTTGAATGGGGCCTGCGCCAAGGCTCATGGCCGCTTCTTCATACTCGCGCTTGATGCTTGCGAGTCTCGCCTGCACCACGAGAAGGACGAAAGGCAACGTGAATACGACGTGGCCCAACAAAAGTAGCGGAAAGCTCTTCGGCAAATCCAGCCATTGCAGAAACAGCAGCAAGGCAACAGCGAGAACCACTTCGGGCACTAATATCGGAGCAATCATCAGAGTTGTTATGCCTTCTTTGCCCTTGAAGCGGTACCGAACAAGGCTAAGAGCGGCGAGTACGCCAAGTGTGGTCGATATGATCGCGGTCAATGATGCCAGTAAAAGCGAAACCCGAAAGGCGCGCATAATCGCGTCATTTTCCCATAGACGGATAAACCATCGCAGGCTTAACCCTTCCATCGGAAATGTGCCAAACTGGTTGGCATTAAATGCCAGTAGCACAACAACGACGATCGGCAAGAACATGAAAAGATAAACAGCGATTGTATAGAGCCGAAGCCAGAATGATGTTGTCATTGCGGCCTCACTGAAAAGTCTTTGCAAGCTGGCCAATGCCAACCAAGCGATTATAGATAACAACGACAACGCTCAGAACAATGAGCAGGATGATGGAAAGTGCGGAGCCCAACGGCCAATCGAGCTGCGTGATGACAGCATCAAAAACCAGATTGGCAAACATGGCATCACGCGGGCCGCCGAGGATAGCTGGTGTAATATAGGTTCCAGCACTCAACACAAAGCAAAGCAATCCACCTGCGGCCAAGCCTGGCAGAGAGAGCGGTAAAGTGATTTCACGAAACGCCTGAAGGCTCGTTGATCCAAGCGAACGCGCTGCATCGACCAGGTTGCGATCAATGGCTTCAACACTTACGTAAACATTGAGTATCATGAATGGCAGCAGATAATGCACCAGACCGAGAATGACCGTGCCCTCATTATAGAGCAGTTGTACCGGCTCGCTGATCAGCCCCGCCCAAAGTAGCGCTGAATTAATTGCGCCACTCACACCAAGAATATTGATCCAGGACATGGTCCGAATAATGTAACTAATCCAGAATGGAAGGATAAGCAACAACAGCAACAGCGGCTTATAGCGGCTGTTCGACGTCGCGATGTAATAGGCAGGCGCGTATCCCAATATTGCACAAGCAACAGTCGTTAGAAATGCAATACGCAGCGTCTTGAGAAGAATGTCTCTATAAAATGGGTCCGTTAAAACTTCCGCCCAGTTATCGAGATAAAAACCAACTGAATCCGTCCCGGTACTTGTGCGTAGCCAGAACGAATAAACAACGATGAAACCGACAGGTATGACGAGCAATAAAGCGACCATTGTTAAAGCCGGCGTCAATAAAAGCCATGGACGCATCAAGGAAGCGCGGTCCTCCATATTTCAGATTTCCCTCACATCTGTTTTGATTAATTTCACTTGCATTGTGATATGAAGTGGGGGCATTTTCAAAATAGATAATAAAAATATTGGCCATAGATTTAGAGAATGTCATGTTTGCAGCTGAACCCTCCTCATCAAACCGCATCAAAAAGCTCCCTTGGGAACTTGATTGGAATTTGCTGCGGACTTTTATTGTGATCGTGGAAGAGAAGGGCATCACAGCGGCAGCAAACCGTTTGAGGTTGAAACAGCCTACTGTATCCAACGCTCTGAAAAGACTAGAAGACAGACTTCAAAAACGATTAATCGATCGTGCAATGGGCCGATTTGAAATTACGGCTGCGGGTCTGCTTCTTTATAAAGAAGCGGTTGGAATATTCGGGAGTGTTTCCCGACTTGATGTTCTCATCCGTGATATGAAAGAGGAGATAACCGGGCATGTCACCATCGCTCTAGCCAGCTATGTGGTCTCTCCAATTTTTGATGAAGTACTCAAAAATTTCCATCGTGAAAATCCTGAAGTGACATTCAGCATAGAAGTGATGACTAGCAGTGTGGTGACAACGAGCGTGTTACAAAAGCAAGCAAGTATCGGAATCTGCCTAGTCCACAAGAAGCATGATAAGCTCGAATATGTGAGACTGTTCCGTGAGTATTTCGGCTTCTTTTGCGGACCGTCTCACCGCCTCTACGGACTTTCCGATCTGAAGTTAAAGGATCTGCGTGGAGAGGCTTCAGTATCATTTAAAACTGATATGCTGACGGACGCTTTGCGACCGGTCGCTATTTTGCGTGAAGAAGCTCAATTGAATTCACGGATTACTGGAATGTCGGCAAATGCTGAAGAGGTTCGACGCATGATCGTCGCAGGATTAGGGATAGGAGCGCTGCCTCTTCACGTTGCTCAACCCGATGTTGATACAAACCTTCTCTGGCGGTTGCCACCATATGAAAGTCCCCCAGCAATTGACATTTATGTGGTCCATAATCCCGACACGGCTCTTAATCGCGCAGAACAAAAATTTCTTTCCGCGTTGCATCAACGGATTAGTGAAGTTCCACTATGTCAGCGAGATTACAAATAACGGTCTTGCGTTACTTTTGCGTGAGGGTGCGCTTTGTGTTTAAAACACACCAATTCGATCGCATTGAAATTGCAAGTGCAGAACGGAAAGACCATGGTTCTGCGCAAACCACCTCAATTCGATAGAACCAAGCTGATGATTGATTGAATCTTCCATAATAATAATGTCGTTAGGTCGCATCTGCTTCACGAGCTCATTATCAACACACGCGAGGGTATTGCCAAGTTGTTTGAGCCTGGCGTTTCCGGTATCGAACTGGCATGAAATTACTCAGCTCCTTTCCCCGATTGAAGGGGTTTCGTTTTCCGCGTGAAATTATTGCCTACGCAGTCTGGACCTATCACCGATTTGCATTGAGTACGGCCGACGTGGAAGATCTTCTTGCTGAGCGTGGCGTGCGTGTCAGCCGGGAAACCGTTCGCCTCTGGATTAATCGCTTTGGTCGCCATTTTGCCGACTGTATCCGCAGGGACCGACCAAAGCCAAACGACAAGTGGCACATCGATGAGGTCGTCATCACGATCGGCGGAAAGAAGTTCTGGCTTTGGCGGGCAATTGATGCAGACGGCGATGTTCTTGATATTCTGGTTCAAACGCGCCGTAACACCAAGGCTGCCAAGCGCTTTTTCTCCAGACTGGTGAAGCAATTCGGTCAACCACGCGTCGTTGTGACGGACAAGCTGCGCAGTTACATCAAGCCAATACAAAACCTTTCACCAGATGCGGATCACCGGGCCCATAAAAGCCTGAATAACGCCATCGAAGTCTCGCATAGGCCAACGCGAAAGCGGGAGAAGATATTTGGGCTGTTCAAGTCAGCGCGACATACGCAAAGGTTCCTTGCCGTTCACGATCAGATTAACCTGATTTTCCGCCCGCGTCGCCATAAACTCACAGCTCGTTCCTATCGTCATGCATGTACCGATGCATTTGGATTATGGCATGGCTACACTGCTGAAATGACCGCATGAGCAAAAGCTCAACGGCTTCGTGCGGCCTACATCAAACAACTTGGCAATACCCAGTTTCGGACCGTGCCAGCACCGCGTCGATGGCGTCAAGATCGATGCCGGGCAGGTCGAACCCATCATCCAGACGATGTTTTCTCCCCTCCCCGTCCTGATCCTGCAAACCGACAGCCGCATCTTGCAACACGGCGCCTTCGCTATCGGCATCGATGCCGCCATCCCCAGCTGATGGTACAGGCCAAGCCTGCCCGCCAACCCAGAGACTGCGCAAGCCGTTCGGGCTCAGCGCCCAATCCGGCTGCTGCGCCACAATGCGTCGCCTTGTCTGCAACACGTCGCGAGCAATGGTCAGCGCATGGCTCGGTGAGCGGATATCGCGCGCCGCCTCATGCAGAACGAGGTCTTCCATCACGACCAGCTCCCCATCGAGCCACAGCGAGGCGCAGGCATCGGCAAAATGCAACCGTTCGATCAGCCCCGTGCCGACCGGCGAAGGAGCAAGACGCTCATCGAGGCGTGCCAAGGCTTCACTGGCGCGCGCCAGCGGCGATAGCAAGGTCTTCAGAGGCATTTGGTTGAGAGCGTAACACGTTGAAATTATGGTAAATGACGTATTAATTATAAGCTAAATGGTCTTTATGTTTCAGCACTTGTGATGCTTCTAGTGTTGATTTATAACCTTTGATAAGTAAAGGCTATCGCATCTTATTGGTTTCAGGCCGCAAATCAGCGAAAGTTGGAGCAAGGCATCGCCCGAACAAAGCGCTTTCGACCCTTTATAGGATGGATTTTTGAGCGCAACATCCAACCAAGCTATCGAACGCCGCGCCGAAACACTCGATACGATTGCCGCCGTCGTGCCGATGAACCGGCGCGACATGCTGGCCGATATTTTGACGGAGAACGACGTCGAAATGCTGCGTCATCTGGTCAGTGAGGGCATGGGCGAAAACACCCTGCGCGCTGACGTCCGATCTGGCCTATCTTGAGGCCTGGTCGATGGCTGCAAACGATAGTCCCCTGTCCTGGCCGGCGTCTGAAGTTTTGTTGCTTAAATTCGTGGTCCATCATCTCTGGCGGCCACAACAGCGTGAGATCGAACCCAATCACGGTATTCCAGCAGGCGTTGAAGAAAAATTGCGCCAGCAAGGTTTTCTGCGCGTATCCGGACCGCATGCACCCTCCACCGTACGCCGCCGTCTCGCCAACTGGTCAACACTGACACCATGGCGCGGGTTGGGGGGTGCGTTTTCCTCGCCAGCCGTCAAGTCTGCCATCCGGCTTGCGGTCCGCGCCGTGAACCGGCTGCGCAGCCGCAAGAGTGGCAATGCGATGACCGGCGATATTCTGACCGAACTGCTGGGGACGTGTTCAGGAGGAGACGTGACCGACATTCGAGACAGGGCCATCCTTCCTTATGGGGGTCCTTGCCTCCGGTGGCCGTCGTCGGAGCGAAATAGCAAGTCTTCCTACAGAACAACTTGTCAAACAGGCGCCTGTCACCGCGAAAGACGGCTCCCCCTCCCCTCGCTAACGATGCAGCTTGGCCGCACCAAGACACGTGGCGCTGATCACGCTGAAATCGTTTATCTGACCGGGCGTCCTGTACACGCCCTCAGCCAATGGCTCGAAGCGGCCAAAATCGACAAAGGCAACGTGTTTCGAAAAGTCGATCGATGGGGCAATGTTTCGGCGCGCGCTGGAACCTAGTGCCATCAACCGGATCGTCAAGCAGCGCGCAAAAATGGCTGGGCTTAACCCAAAGGAGTTTTCTGTACATGACCTGCGCTCCGGCTATCTCACCGAAGCCGCCAATCGCGGCATCGCTCCGTGCAACAAGCGTCCGACTATTACAACAATGCCAAACGGCGTAGCGGACTCGCATCGCGATTGCTTTCATGGTTTATTATTAAAGCAAGTTGTCAGTGACAACCTTGAAGAAATGCAAACACTTTCGCTGAGGCTCATATCTTTGCATTTATCATGGTGTTCAACTTCCACTCTTTCGAACTGCTTGTTTTCGATTGAACGAGCAATACTCATCTACTCATTCCGGCAATCTCGGTGATTCTGTCGCAAATTTTTGAGTGGGTTATAAGCGGCCTTATCTCTGGACACAGTTATGCTGCGAGCTGCGCAAACATCTCGAAGGGCGAACGATTGTCGTTTGCGAATTGCTTCTCGCGGATCATGTGAGCGATTTCAATACCAGCTATTGTAGCAGACGCTGAATGAAAGGCTTTGAAGCCTAACGTGTGTTTGGTGATCCGCTTGATGAAACGATAATCCTGTTCAAGAATATCGTTCAGGCATTTGACGTATAGGATTTCAATCAGCTTGTCCGTACCTGTGATTTTCAGGACATTGTTTACAGCCTGCGCACCAGCCAAATTGGCCTCGCTTTTATCAATCACGATCTTGCGTAGAACACCATTGCTTTTGCTGGCTTTCATAAAGAAACGTCGTACGGCGCCGACATTTCTCCGCTCTGACAGCAAGAAATCAAGGGGTTGGCCGCTTGATCAACAGCTCGATACAGATCGGTCTATTTCCCTTATCCCTTATATAGGTTTTATAAACACGCTCCGAGCCAAGTGTTGGGCGTTCGCGTCTTGTGCCTGAACAGCAATCTGCGTCGATTATCTACCGACCCATCGGTTCAATGTTGCATGCTCAATCTTTACGCCTCGTTCGCCGACTATTTCCTGAAGGTCGCGATACGAAACTGAATAACGAACATATAAAAACGGCATACAGGATGACACTTTTGGGGAAATGCGTTCCCTTGAAATCGACCATGCTGGATGCCTCGCTTCGATCTGAAATCGGCACGATCCCTTGCACAGATCATCAAGCATGAAAAGTTTGCGACATAACCAATTCTTTTGCCGACGAATAAGTCATACATTGCAGTTTGCTGGAAAAATCTGCAACGTCAACATCAGAGGCGAAGGCAAAGCGTTTTGAAACTGGGTCCCAGACAACGCTATAACTATATTTATCAGCGGGTGAAATCGGTATCGCCAGTCCGCCATCATCATCTGACAGGAAAATCTGACCGCGATGTGTGAATGCGATCAGTTTTCCGTTTGGTAAAACTGCTGGATTTTGAATCCAGCACGCTGGCTCAACTGTAAAATCAGCTCGCGTCTGTCTGGTTTCCGTCCCTGTCGGAGTGAAAGATAAGGGCAGAATTCCCATCCAGCGATTCAAGACATAGACTGCGTTAAAACCTCACGCGCAGATTGGCGTCAACGCCGTTTTGCGTCAGACCTGAGCCAAACTGTCCTTGATAAGAGACATTTAACAAAGCTGCTTCGCTTAGTTTAAAATCAAAACCACCCGCAACCAATGCCGTATCCTTGCCAATGCTGGCTCCTCCAACGATAAAACCATCGGAGCCAGCAAAGTTTGCAGCAGATGTCGGTTTATCATCGCCAAAGGCATAGCGCCATCCAATATCTGCCCTTGCTTTGACTGGAATAACCTTCTCGTTTAACGTTGCTGTCGCACGAAAGCCAAAGGTCGAGAGCGTGGTGCTCATCGAATTTTCTTCGACGTTCAGCCCTGCGCCTTGAGTGCTCGTTTCTGAGAACGAATCTGTCTTCAGGCTAACATAAGCAAAATTTACATAGGGCTCAAAACTCGCCTTTTCCGTAAGCGGAAGCTTATAGCCCATCTCACCAAACACCTGAAAGCTTCCGGCATTGTAATCAGCCGACAGCCTGTCATCGAAGTCCGCAAAGGAAATTCCCCGGTTCATTTCAATATTATGCCACGTATAGGACAGGCCAGACCGGAATGCGACCATACCCTGCGCAACAGGCGTTTGCGTGCCCGCATAGGTACCAATTGTGTAATCATCGCTTTTCCCGGACGACATGCGTTCATTGAGACGGAAATTTGTCTGGCTGTAGCTTGCCAGTACACCGAGGCGCCAGTTATCAAAAAACTGCGCATCGATACCGGAAATGAAGCCGCCAATGCTGGATTTTGAGCGTGCGGCACTGCCATCACCAGACAGGTTCGTCCATCCACCAAATCCGTGTCCCCAAAATGTCGGTGCACCGCCATTTTCCGGAGATTGGCCGGTAGCAGCAGATGAGGCAAAAGCTTGTACAAGATTATTATAAACTGCCGAGCGGGTATAGGCGCTGTTATTGATAAGAGTTGACTGAATGGAAGCATAGGCTTCACCAGACAGTTGATCATAAGCCAGACGGGCATCTTGTTGCGTCAGGAACAGGATATGATCGTAGAGCGCGCCACCACTCCCCTGACTTTCCAATGCGACAGCTGTTGAGAACTGATTTTGGCTGTTTGCAACATCCGCAAATGCGACAGCCGACCGGCTTGTATCGAGGAAAACATTATTCGCATCATAGTCGAGTGCAAAATCAATAAAACGCGCGTCTTGAACATACGAACCAGCGATTTTGCCGTAAGTACCGCTAACGCCATCCGTTGCGCTCAGCAACACGGAACGCGAGTATGCCTGTGCGCCAGAAGAAAATCCTTGATGTACCAATTCGAGCGAGCTGCCATCCTCAAGATCAGCCGCACCATGGACGAAAATCTGATCGACACCAGCATCTTGCCCATTTCCTGCAACCAAACCAGCCAGATAGGTTGACCCGCTTTGCTGCGTGAATGTTCCATTAACGGTTAGTGTGCCAATGGAATTTTCAGGATTGAACGCACTGCCGGGCGCAACCCTACCACCATCAAGCAAAGTCAGTTCACCGACAGATCCAAGACCGGCAATCGTGCCTGCTTCAGAAACGTCCGTAGGTGACGTGATGCTGCCATTCACCTCAAGAACACCACCGACGATGTTCGTACCGCCTTGATAGCTGCTATTACCATCAAGAACCAGAATGCCTTCACCGCGCTTGGTCAAATTGCCTATGCCAGAGATCGAATTCGACCAGATTGAGGAATAGCCCTTCGTATCGACATCGAAAACGCCGGTATACCGAAAAGCCATAGGGCCATCGACAGCAGCACCGAGGTTCAGCAGCCCCTGACCGAACTTTGCCTCGTCCTCAAAGCCTTCTTTGGTGGCAGTTGTGAGGATTGTTTCAATCGTCTGACGGGCGTTCAGATAAGGAAATGCTGATCGCACAACGGCTGCGGCCCCGGCAACATGCGGCGATGCCATCGAGGTACCTTGTAAATATTGATATTCCTGGTAGTCATTGGTCGGATCACCAGCTGGCCAGGTTGAATAGATGCCATTTGGATCCCCTCTTTTTGTCATCGCCCCGCCGGGCGCGGCCAGACACCACTCTGCCGCCTCACCACATTCATTGCTGTATGGTGCCATTTTCCCATCTGGCCCAACGGAAACAACAGCAATAAGCGATCCTTTCAATTCGGAGAAATCCATATCATCGAAATCAGGGCCTGTGGGGTCGAGAAACGTATAAGTGGATGGATCTTCTATATTTAAGTCAGGGTTATCGTAGTCGATAAACCTGATTTTTCCGCTACGGATGAAATCGGGGGTGATCAGCGGAACCATACCATTGCCGCTCGGAATAGACGTAGCATAGCCCGGCTGATCCTGCCGACTATTACCAGCGGCAAAGACCATGACCACGTCTTTCTCAGCCGCATATTTCATAGCTTCATACGTTTGCTCAAGCTCACCGGGTTCAGACAGTATAAGCTGATAGTCCAGAACCTGATAGTTGGGGTTAGGCCGTTTATTAATGACCGGATTTGGGTAGGTATTGGGGCCATAGCTGCCGTTTAAAATCTGGGCACCATGGTCCGCAGCGTAAACAATAGCCTCGTCTGTAGCAGAAACATCGTTTCTTCTGCTCGCGACTTCAACGCCGCGCAGAGGCATAATCATTGCATCATAGGCAACACCTTGCATACCAAATCCATTGCGGCCAGCACCAATTGTCCCTGCAACATGCACACCATGGCCGTTCAGCGATCCGTCAGATTTACGCTCAGGGAAGATATTATCAGGGGCCTGATCGTTGCCGAAGTTGTACAAGAAAGGTGAAATACGACCAAAAAACTCAGGATGATTAACATCAAATCCGGTATCGACAACCGCGACGCTTATACCCTTGCCCGTAAAGCCTTTCTGATACGCTGGTAAGGCGTTGATCATATCAAGCCCCCAGTTAGCATAATATTCGGCATCAGCTAGATTTGAGGAGACTTGAGGCGAATTCTGCGCCAAAGCGAAATTCGGCGTCATAAGCGCAGTTGATAACAGCAGAAATTTCAATCCATTTTTAAAAGAAAACATGCCCGCCCCACAAAACTCAACTAACCAATTGCACCCCTAAAAAGAGGCCCCTAAAATACAGTATTATAAAATTAAGAATATGTAATGCCTAAAATTGGCGATAACTGCATCAAAGAATAATAAGTAATGGGAATTATGGCTTGGGGATCCACATCGCATCTTTAAGTCGCGCCAAGCCGACTGATCGCGTCATCAGCGGTCGCCCTCATCTCCGTTCTTGACTATCTATCAGCTACGGAGTTTACGGCCGTAAACTTGAGATTGCCGACAAGCGTTAACCTTCCGTTAACTTAAAACTCCTTGCAGTATCGGGAGAATCGGAGCTAAATGCGGTTAATGCGTTTTTCCGCAACTAAAATCGCACTTTAGGGCCTTACTCTATGAATATCGCATTTGATGCCGACAAGCCACTCTCAGACTTCGATCAGCTCATCCTGAAGCAGGGATCAGCGTTATCAGGTCGATTGGAAAAGCATCGCCAAGAGAATTTCCCCCCGGATGCGGTAAAGACGCTTCGCTCATTTCAACTTGCTGAGGCAGCAGAGTATATAGGTGTCAGCCAAGGGCATCTAAAAAACCTCTCGTTGAATGGCAAGGGGCCACAGCCCGCGGTCACCGCCACTGGTCGTCGGTCTTACACCGCAGAGCAGATGCTGGAAATGCGCCAGTATCTCGATGCCAATGGCCGTTCCGATTCACGTATGTATGTTCCTCACCGTAAAAATGACGAACATCTGCAAATTATTGGTGTCGTAAACTTTAAAGGTGGCTCAGGCAAGACAACAACGACAGCTCACCTTGCACAGCACTTAGCGCTAACAGGCCACCGTGTACTTGCCATTGATTTAGATCCCCAGGCTTCTTTGACGGCGCTTCATGGAATCCAACCAGAACTTGATAAGTTACCTTCGCTCTACGAAGCAATCCGCTATGATGACGATAGAAAACCACTCAGCGTACTTATCCGGAAAACGAATTTTCCCGGTCTCGATATCGTACCTGCCAATCTTGATCTGCAGGAATTCGAATACGATACACCGTTGATCCTGAGCGAGAAGGGCACCCGAGATATGGGGCGTACATTCTTCACTCGCCTCGACGCCGCTCTGTCTGAAGTCGAGGATCAATATGATGTGGTCGTTCTTGATTGCCCTCCGCAGCTGGGATATCTGACGCTTACTGCGTTGTCTTCGGCGACTGCCGTTTTAGTAACCGTGCACCCTCAGATGCTGGACGTTATGTCGATGTGTCAATTTCTACTCATGCTTGGCGAAATCTTGGACCCGATCAAACGCGGCGGCGGCAACATGTCTCTTGATTGGATGCGATATCTCATCACTCGATACGAGCCTGGTGATATCCCACAAAGTCAAATGGTACACTTCATGCGTTCATTGTTTGGCGGTTTTGTTTTGAAAAACGAGATGTTAAAATCAACTGCGATTTCAGACGCGGGCATCACGAAACAGACGCTATACGAAGTCGAGCGGTCGCAGTTCACGCGTTCGACATATGACCGCGCTGTAGAAAGCTTGCATGGTGTAAACGGTGAGGTCGTTAATCTCGTCCACAAAGCTTGGGGGAGGGCAATCTAATGGCACGTAAAGGCATCATGTCCGGATTGCTAGATAACTTCACGGCTGCAGAGTTTACGGCGGTAAACTCCGAACCCAAAACACCTGCCCCCACCCCAACAGTAGAGCCATCGGGTCGCCGTGGTGCTTTTGGAATGATGTCGCGTGCCGCCGATGAAATGGCATCTAAAGTCGCCGCTGCTGAAGAAATTGAAAAACAGCTTCAAAACGGCACGCACATCATTGAGCTAGATCCGAACGATTTGGAGACTTCGTTTGTCGTTGATCGCTTAGAAGATGATGACGATACAAGCCTTCAAGAACTTATTACAGCAATGCATGAACGTGGTCAGGATACGCCTATATTAGTTCGTCCTAGTCCAACGGCTGCAGGCAAATACCAGATTGTTTTCGGTCATCGCAGAGCGAAAGCTGCAAAGGCTTTGAATATCACGGTCAAGGCCACTGTGAAACAACTCTCTGATCGAGACCATGCTATTGCACAAGGCCAGGAAAACACCGCTCGTGCTGATCTCAGTTTTATTGAACGTGCACTGTTTGCCAAAAAGCTTGCAGAGCAGTTCGACAACGAAACGGTAATGTCTGCACTAGGTGTCAATAAGACTGTTCTCTCAAAAATGCAGTCAGTGACCAACTATGTGCCATCTGATCTCATTTTAAAAATAGGACCATCTAAAGGTATTGGTCGAGATCGTTGGTATGATCTTTCAGTCGCATTCAAAGATGGAACTGCAACTAATGTTGACACGACGACACACCAAGACGAGTTCTACTCAGCGTCATCCGATGATCGTTTTTTGATGATTCTCAATTCCATCAAATCCCGCTCAAAGCGAATAACTGAGCATAATACGGTTAAGGATAAAAAGCGGCAACCAACAAAGTTCTGGAGAACCAAGGACGGTTCAGTTGCCTTTTCCATGGATCGCAAAACCAAAAAGGTCGATATCTCTCTGAAGAGCGATGATGCCGAAATTTTTGGTGAGTGGTTGTCAACCCGTCTAGAAGGCCTTTATGAGGAATTCAGACTATCTGAACCCGATATTGGAGATTAATCCGCAAAAGAAAAAGCCCCCACAAACGTCAGTCTGCGAAGGCTATTTCGTTTTTCTGTAGCAAGATACGAATCGCATTTCTCGGAATAACTGTCAAGAGTCATTGTCGTCATTTTGGCGGGTGGATTTCTTTTGCCTTTTGAAAGGTGAAAGGGAATGCAAATTCTGCATACTGTAACGTCCACTTTGCGTGGGCGAATGAAGTTGTTTGTCCAAAATCCTGATCTGCAGAAGACTCGGGAAGGGGGGGGGAACAGATGGGTGATCTATAAGCAGCTCTGCGTGGCAAAGTCAGCCTTTGATCTAAATGATCGAAGTCTAGCAGTGCTCAGTTCGCTTTTGTCATTTCTCCCAGACGATAATTTGAATGAGAAAGCCGGTCTCGTTGTTTTTCCATCCAATCGTCAGCTTTCACTGCGTGCCCACGGCATGCCGGAATCAACATTGCGCCGCCATCTCGCTTCACTCGTCAAAGCAGGAATCATCGCACGCAAGGATAGCCCAACCCGCAAACGCTATGCGCATAAGGATAGGGAAGGGAGCGTTGAACTCGCTTTCGGCTTTTCCTTTGCCCCTTTGCTCAATCGTGCCTCAGAAATCGCCACCGTTGCGGACCGAATTATCAGCGATCAAAACGCTCTTAAACGGCTTCGCGATGAAGTGTCCGTCATAAGAAGAGATATTGCGTCGGCACTTGCAGACAACACCGATATTTCCGGGAAGCATAGTGCTGACCTCCAAAAGCTATTCATCCGTTTCCGTGAAGTTGTGGATGGCATTCCGCGCCGCGCATCATTCGGTGAACTGAACATTATCAAGGCCAATCTTACAGCTATTGGCGATGAATTGGCTATCATATTAAAAAATATAGAAAATGTTCCTGAATTGAGCGGCAGCGTCGCTCAATCTGAGCGGCAGCATATTGAATCTCAATCAGAATCCCTATTTGAATCTTCAAATGTTAAAAATATTGATTTGAAAGGACCTTCTCCTGATAGCCCTATCTCTGTGAAACTTAAAATGAGCAATCGAGTACGGGTTTCTCCTTCCATTTCTCTCGATCAGATACTTCGAACATGCCCAGATATCCGCGAATATTGTGCAAACGGGATTGCTTCATGGCGCGATCTCCATGGTGCGTCACGAATAGTCTCTGAATTCCTTGGCATCAGCCGCTCAGCCTATGAGGAAGCCATAACCTCTATGGGGATAGAAATTACATCGAGCGCTATTGCTTGGATCCTTCAGAAACTAGCGACCATAAATTCGCCCGGAGGGTATTTACGGTCTTTAACCCAAAAGGCTAGAGAAGGGACCTTTTCAATCAGTCGGCTTCTGTTTTACGGAATGAATTCGAGTCATGCGTTAAACTCAGGTTGAGTGCGAAACATTTCGCGAAGACTGCTTGTAAAACCAGCTCGGGGCTGACCATGGGAATTGATTTTCCGGTTGGTCTAGGAGGGGTACCATGGGTCGGACGATAACTTGATTATCAAGGACGTGGCACCGTTACCTTAACTCTGGCGTAATATTACGTGACAATAACGGGTGATGACCAAACCTCGTTCTTCACTTATCACCGCCATCGTTATCCCGCTGAGATTATAGCAGAAGCCGTATGGTTGTATTTCTGCTTTCCGTTAAGCTTTCGTATGGTCGAAGACATGCTGGCCTATCGCGGGATCATCCTCAAATATAAGGCAGTGTACGAATGGGCTGAGAAGTTCGGACGGACCTTTGCCAGTAATATCCGTCGCCGCAGACCGCGCCTTCGCGATAAATGGCATCTGGATGAGTGCGTGATATCCATCAAAGGTGCGCATTACATTCTTTGGCGAGCGGTTGATCAGGATGGCTTTGTGTTGGATGTTCTGGTCCAGAAACGCCGCAATACCAAGGCCGCCAAGCTTTTCATGCGCAAGCTTGTCTCTGCTCAGGGCTGTGCACTGCGGGTTATGGTCACCGATAAACTACGATCCTATGGCACTGCCAAACAAGCTATAGGCTTGAGCGTTTGCGACCACCGTCAGCATAAAGGTTTGAACAATCGGGCAGAAAATTCGCATCAGCTGATCCGACGACGAGAGCGTGGTATAAAGCGCTTTAAATCAGCGGAACATGTGAAAAGCTTTACGTCGATACATGATCCGATCTACAACCTAAATTATTTCCCCCCGAAACCAATTCAATGTCGCTGACTATCGTGAGTTACGGCAAGCCGCCACAAACATGTGGCGCGAAATCGCTCGCTTGAAATAAGCATAACAGATGCGTCAAAGAATACGTTACGTCTGCACTCTCATTAAAGTAACAGTGTCCGCGTAGCCTCGACGACAATTGCCAGCATCGAAGGGGTGCAAATAAACTGTAAGAACCGACGCGCACCTGCCAATCACTCACTGTTTGAGGAAATTTGGAACTTGCGGCATAAGTGGTTATGAAGATAAGGTCAGAATTCACCTATTCAATAGTTTGCGACGCAGCCCGAGAGTTCAGCTTTTCTTCAAGAAGGCGTTTCAAACGAGCATTTTCTGCTTCCAGTTCTGCGAGTTCCTTATCGGTCACTGGTTCGTCTGCAGGTTTGAATTTTTGTTTTCCAGAACGATTTGACACTTGCTTTGAACCATGGAGAACTGCCGGACGACTAACTTCTGCCTGGTCTAGATCTTTGTAAGGCTCATCCGATTTCAAAACCGGATTGTCGGTTTTTCCCGCATCAAGAGAGGCGCGCGATCTGAGCTTTGCTTTTGATGGCTTTTTGCTAGCGGTCGTGCTGCTATCAGGTTTGCGAGCGGAATGTCTGAGGGTGCGTGCACCTTTACTGACAGCAGATTGTTCGTCGCTTGCGTTATCGTCAACGAGCCTCTCAGCTGTGTTGGTGTCTCGACCATTGCTTGGCTCAGGATTTGATTGTTGTGCTTCCTTTTGCAGTACCCTTGTCGGCAGTTCGGGAGCGGTTATCAACTCTGCGGGCTTATCGGATTTATCATCAGCTTTCTGAACAGTCGACGCTGGTGTCTCCGCACGGGACAGTTGTCGAGGCTGCGGTGGGCTGGATTCAACCGAGTTTTTAACCGGCGGTCTGTCGTCTTCCACTTCAGCATTTATCTTATGTTCTTTTAATCTAAACAGACGCTCAACAATACGGGCTCCCCAGAATTTCATCGTCAATAAACCTCCCTGTTCGCACGAGAAAATGCAAAATGCCTGCATCCCGATAATGACACTGCGCGTCATGGTAAACTGAACGAAAGCTCATGACCAGAATTTGGAGCTCACTTGTTTCTGTTTGCAAGATCAGAGCGTCCCGCTTTTATGGCCGGATCACGTTAAGCGACTTTATCTCTTCTGCGCCAATCGTTGCTCCGCCCGCGCGATCATCGCCGCCATGTTCTCGTTTTCTAAACGCAGTTTAGCAATCAATTCGCGCTTCAAAGAAGCGTTTTCTCTTTCCAGAAACGATAGTTCAGAGACAACATCCTCATCTCCGGCTGAATAGATGACGGCTCTCTGTTGTTTCTTCTGTACAACTCTCGCCCTGTCCTGCACAGGCCTGTCGTTCTTTTTGGGTGTGATATGTGGTGTAAGCTCTGATGGTGGAAACGGACCAGTATCAGGCACCCCTTTTTGAAGTTCTAAAGTTTCAACGACAGAGGCTTTTTTTTGAGCTTGATACTCATCTATATTTTTTGCCACCGCAGTCCCGCGCAATTTCTCCGCAACAGTGTACTTTGTTAAATTGAGACGGAGATCAGGGGCTCCCGTTTGTGTGGCGACCTCATCCGATGATTGTAGAATGGTAGCTTCCACTTCGCGAGAAATTGATTTTAAATCGAGACCTCCCCACAGGGATGAGTTCCCCTTTCGCGTGCGCTTATTCTTATATTCGACAACAACATTTCGGATTGGATTTTTCACTGTGTTTTACAATCCCTATTAAACACAACTGGAGTTATAGATTTCTTGAGGCTAAACTCAAACTCTGAATATTTATTTCAAATTTTGACATACTGTCCAATCATTATAAAATTCCGTTAAACGCTTGACTGTTAAGATAGAATTATATGATTTGGATGTTATTCGCATAATTATCATTTATCTGTATATTATACCACACAAAAACAACAGACAAATACAACCGGAGAAACACTAAATGGCTGATGAAACAATCGCAGATACGAATTCAACGGCAGCTGAAATCACATCTGCTGAGCCCGTTGATAGTAAGCAGAAAACCCGCGCTACGCGGAAAAAGCAAACACCAAAAACAATAGACGCTTCTCAACCAGCGACAACCAAAGCAGCAGCTAAAGCTGTAAAGAACCCTAAACCTGCAACACCGACCGCAAAACAACCAACTGACGGCAAGCGTAAAAAATACACGCCGGCTCAGCGCTCGTCTATTCTTGCCACCATTGAAAAAACAATTAAAGATGGCAAAACCACCCTTAAGGCAGCATTGCAACAGGCCGATGTGAGCGAGCAGACCTATTACAATTGGAAGAACGCCGCCGGCAGGACTAAAACCATATCTTCAACAGTATCTTCAGGTGATGATCTCACAAGCTTAGTCGCTCTTGAAGCAGAAAATATGAAGCTTCGTAAAGAGCTTGCTGAAAAGCTGCGCGCAGAAAACGCAGAACTGCGTAAACGTCTTGGGAAGGCTTAAAATAGCCATACCCAAAATCACTTTTCTATTCTGGCAAGTGACTTGCACAAAAGAAGCACTTGCCATCCCTCACCATACAACAAGCAGATGACTTGGCACGGTGTTGTCACGTTAACTGGACTGCAGTTGCCTGCCTGATGGTTTGGGCGTAAATTTTGACGATGCAGCCATCAGATATCATCTTCAAGCGTCACCGTTTTCCGCCACAGATTATTGCTCATGCGGTGTGGCTTTATCTGCGGTTCAACCTTAGTCTGCGTGAAGTTGAGGAAATGCTGCTTGAGCGTGGAATCGACGTATCATACGAGACAGTTCGTCGTTGGATCGCCAAGTTCGGCCCCCAGATCACACGCAACTTGCGGCGGCGTCAGGCGCGCCCCGGCGATATTTGGTATTTGGACGAAGTGGTGGTCAAATGCGCTGGAGAGAAATTCTGGCTCTGGCGTGCGGTGGATCAACATGGCTCCGTTCTCGAAGAAATCTTGCAGAAGCGGCGTGATAAAAGGGCGGCAAAGCGACTGCTCGTAGCGTTAATGAAGCGCTATAGCTTTGCTCCCAAACGGATCATCACCGATAAGCTCCGCTCCTACGGTGCAGCAAAGGCAGAAGTGGCACCCGGCCTTGACCATTGGTCGCACAAGGGCCTCAATAATCGGGCCGAAAATAGCCATCTGCCGTTTAGGAAACGGGAGCGAACCATGCAAGGTCATCGGTCACCTGGAGCGTTGCAACGGTTCGTCTCCATGCACTCAGCGACCCGCAATTGTTTCTCTGTTCCATCTCGTCGCCGAGCCGCACACACAATTCGCTACCATCGCCTCGAAGCTTTCGATGCATGGAAAATTGCGGCCTGTTTCGCCTGAATAGTAAGCGGGTAAGCCACCCCACGTATCTTTTGTCGGCTTGATGGGTGATTTTCTGCTTGAATCATGCGGAGAGTCCTATGAATGACGATATGAATCATTCCCAGATATTTGAGATTTTGACGGCGGAACCCGTGCGAAGCCGACGACGGCCGCGTAACTGGTCGGATGACGAGAAGGCGCGGATTGTTGCCGCGTCATTGCAGCCCGGGGCTAACGTCTCGGCGATTGCACGCTCTGAAGGTCTGGATCCTTCGCAGCTTTACGGATGGCGTCGCAAGGCGTTTGCGTCTGGTGTTGTTTCGCCAGCAACGGCGGGAACGGACAGTCCGGCCAGATTTGCACGTGTTGAAACGACGTGTAGCGCTTCGATCGATATAGTTGTCGCCGACATGGTGGTTCGCGTCGGTTCAGCCTTCGATCCAGATCATCTGGTGTAGGTTCTACGGGCGGCTCGCAAGGTATGATCTCCAGCGGTGTGGTGGTTTATGTGTCCTGTCAGCCCGTCGACTTCCGCAAGGGAGCCGCTTCGCTTATGGCAGTTGTCCGTGATGGCGGTCTCGACCCGTTCAATGGTGCGCTTTATGTCTTCCGGTCAAAACGTGCTGACCGGGTCCGGATTGTGTGGTGGGATGGAAGTGGCGTTTGCCTTTATTCGAAAACGCTTGAGGAGCGTGGCTTTTGCTGGCCGGGCCTGTCGGCAGCGAGGATCCGTCTGGACCATTCCCAGCTCATGGCCTTGTTGGCTGGAATGGACTGGAAAAAGATCCGCCCGAACAGGACAAGACGCCCTTTGCTGACGGGGTGACAGCGCCTGCGGCAAGATGATTCATGATGCAGTTCAGGTTGGGAAAACGACCGCTTTTATGCTCTACTCAGCCTCATGGATTTACCGCTGCACGATCTGCCGGATGACGTTGACGCACTGAAAGCTATGGTGCTCGCGATGGCACGTGAGCAGGCTGAAAAGGAAGCCCGCTTGAAGGCTGCTGAAGCTGAGATTGCCCGGCTGGAGGCAGTGGAGAAGAGCGCCAACGAACGGATTGCCAACCTGACATCCATCATGAAGGTATTGCAGCGCACCCAGCACGGCCGGCGCTCCGAACGATTACGCCTTGGTGTTAGCGATGAACAGGTATCGTTTGCTTTCGAGGAAGTGGAAACCGGTCTCTCGGCGATCCAGAGCGAACTTGACGATGCGGCCAGTGACAAGCCGAAACGGGCATCACGTCCGCGCAAGGGTTTTGCGGCTCATCTCGAACGCATTGAGGAAGTCATCGAACCGGAGATTCCGGCTGGTTGCGAGGGGCTGGAAAAGGTCCTGATCGGCGAGGATCGCTCCGAGCGCCTGGACGTCGTGCCCCCGAAGTTCCGGGTTATCGTGACACGCCGCCCCAAATACGCATTCCGGAACCATGATGGTGTGGTTCAGGCGCTTGCGCCTGCACATATTATCGAGAGTGGTCTGCCGACAGAGCGCCTGCTCGCCTATATAGCCGTTTCCAAGTATGCCGATGGCCTTCCACTTTACCGTCAGGAGGCAATCTATTTGCGCGATGGCGTCGAGATCAGCCGGAGTTTGATGGCGCAATGGATGGGGCATCTGGGCTTCGAGCTTCAGATATGCGCCGATTATATCCTGGAACGGGTCAAGGAAGGTGAAAGGGTCTTCGCCGATGAGACGACCTTGCCCACTCTGGCTCCCGGTTCTGGAAAAGCCACCAAGGCATGGCTTTGGGCTTATGCACGCGATGATCGCCCCTATGGTGGGAACAGTCCACCAATGGTGGCCTATCGCTTTGAAGACAGTCGGGGCGCAGAATGCGTGGCGCGGCATCTTGCCGGGTTCAACGGAATCCTGCAGGTGGGCGGATATGGCGCCTATACGAGCATGATCAAGGCGCAAGCCAAGGCTGGGCGCAATGAACAGATACAGCTCGCAGGCTGCTGGGCACATCTGCGCCGCAAATTTTACGATCTGCACGTCAGCGGGATCTCGCAGGCTGCAACAGATACGGTCATCGTCATGACCAAATTGTGGAAGATCGAGGATGAGGTTCGCGGCAAGAATGCCGACATCCGCGCCGCGTTCCGTCAGGAACAGTCCGAAACCATTGTCGCCCGCCTCTTCGACCTGTGGGAAAAGGAACTGGGTAAGGTCTCTGGCAAGTCAAAAACCGCCGAGGCGATCCGCTACGCGTTCACTCGGCGCGAGGCTCTGGAGCGCTTCCTCACCGATGGCCGGGTCGAAATCGATAGCAACATTGTCGAGCGTGCGATCAGGCCACAGACAATCACGAGGAAAAATAGCCTGTTTGCCGGAAGCGAAGGCGGCGGAAGGACCTGGGCGACACTGCTCCAGACATGCAAAATGAATGCCGTCGATCCGCTCGACTGGCTATCCCAAACCCTGAGCCGCATCGCTAAAGGCTGGCCTGTAACCGAAATCGAAGGCCTTATGCCTTGGAACTTCAACTCTAACGCAATCGGCTGACCGCTTACTATTCAGGCGAAACAGGCCGCAATTTTCCATGCATCGAAAGCTTCGAGGCGATGGTAGCGAATTGTGTGTGCGGCTCGGCGACGAGATGGAACAGAGAAACAATTGCGGGTCGCTGAGTGCATGGAGACGAAGCGTTGCAACGCTCCAGGTGACCGATGACCTTGCATGGTTCGCTCCCGTTTCCTAAACGGCAGATGGCTATTTTCGGCCCGATTATTGAGGCCCTTGTGCGACCAATGGTCAAGGCCGGGTGCCACTTCTGCCTTTGCTGCACCGTAGGAGCGGAGCTTATCGGTGATGATCCGTTTGGGAGCAAAGCCATAGCGCTTCATTAACGCTACGAGCAGTCGCTTTGCCGCCCTTTTATCACGCCGCTTCTGCAAGATTTCTTCGAGAACGGAGCCATGTTGATCCACCGCACGCCAGAGCCAGAATTTCTCTCCAGCGCATTTGACCACCACTTCGTCCAAATACCAAATATCGCCGGGGCGCGCCTGACGCCGCCGCAAGTTGCGTGTGATCTGGGGGCCGAACTTGGCGATCCAACGACGAACTGTCTCGTATGATACGTCGATTCCACGCTCAAGCAGCATTTCCTCAACTTCACGCAGACTAAGGTTGAACCGCAGATAAAGCCACACCGCATGAGCAGTAATCTGTGGCGGAAAACGGTGACGCTTGAAGATGATATCTGATGTCTGCATCGCCAAAATTTACGCCCAAACCGTCAGGCAGGCAACTGTAGCCCAGTTAACGTGACAACACCCCTTAAAGTATTATAATGCACTTTGATTTAATTTGTACTATTAATATTATTATATTTTTCTAATTTATATCAACAATCAGTGCACTCTCAAATCCCCCCCCCCCCACTTCACGAAAGTCGGATGATAATTTTAATTAGTCATGATATGAGACAAAATATTACATTCGGTGCTGTAGAAAATTTTGCGCATAATAATTAACATAATGTATTCTCACTCATTATTTAAGAGCCTGTTCCAAAATGATTTAAGTTATTTCAATGAGTTATGCGCTTGCTATCCTAATGCTACCATTTTCACGCGTGTTAAACCTATTGAACTCCGGGTTGATGGCGATTCTGGGCTACATTTTAAGCCTTTGAATTCATTTCAAACATTATGAGTCAGGCTCTAATGAGTAAAGACAACTGATATCAGTCCGACTAAAAGAAGCTGAAAGAGAAATAAAGGCCACCTATATAGGCAGTACGAAGAAAGCGAAACTATCAACAATTGTCGGCCGACACATTCCTCATGCTATCAAACCACAAGAAGGCATGTTTTTCGGCAGCGGATAGTTATAACTGTTCACTTTCGATGTTGCGTAGCCTGCACCAATGAGAGCTTCGGCCATTTTGACTGCTGCTGTAACACCATCAATGATGGGTAAACCAGTCACCTCTTTGAGGCGCTCACATAATGAGGACATGCCAGCGCAGCCCAGTACAATCGCCTCCGCCCCATCTTCGGCCTTCGCTCGCTCAATTTCCGCAATCAGAAGCTGCTCAGCACGAAAACGATCGTCTTCTAAAGCCAAAACTGGCAAATCAATTGCCCGGACTTTACGACAATAGCGCTCAGCTCCATAATTACTGACAAGCTCCTCAATAATAGCAACCGAACGCGGAAGTGTGGTAACAATCGAAAAGCGGCGGCTGATTGTCATGGCCACCTGGATCGCCGCCTGACAAATACCTATTACAGGTCCTTTTGCCACTTCGCGAGCTGCGTGCAAGCCAGGATCATCGAAGCAAGCAATAACATAGGCGTCGACGCCTTGCATTTCGCCTTTGCGAATTTCTGCAAGCATTCCGGGCATAGCCATCGCCTCATCCGCAGAGCCCTCAATGCTTGCTGGCGTCTCAAGGGGATTTGTCGCTGTAATGTGGGTTTGAGCCTGCTTCACAATCAACGCGCTTTCCATAGCCTGATTTGTCATGGAAGCGGTGGAGTTTGGATTGATCAGATGAATATGCATAATTAAAGCCTCTGATATATAACCTACTGATTACGCTTGCTAAAATCGCCAATAGGCGGGGCTTTCAACTCAAACTGACGGTCTGATGTCACGTAATTATCTGCGTGCAGACGTGCAATGGGCTGGTAGTATTCAGGGTCAACATAGTGCCCCGCAGCATCGAGGCAGTTGCGCCGGACATGCATATGCACGACCTCCCCCAAAACAAGCGTGCGTCGCGGATAATCGATGAGCCGCTCAACACGGCATTCAAAAACACAGGGCGCTTCCTGCGGAAAGGCTGCATTGATTTTAGTACAGGCTTGAGCGGTCAGACCAGCGACAGAAAGCTCATCAACTTCCGCGTCAAAACCAAGACCACAGATCAACATTTGCTCAGATAAGGCCATATCGACCATGCTGATAGCAAACTCTCCTGATTGACGGATGTTGACCATAGTATCCTTCTCTTCCCCCGATAGACGTGGCTGGATTCCCAAAACAACAATCGCCGGATCGTGCGAGAAGACGTTAAAGAAACTCATGGGTGCCGCATTGTTGTTTCCTGTGGCTGAACGCGTTGTCACCAGCGCAATAGGACGCGGCCCGATGAAATTGGTCAGCAGGCGATAGCGGCTTTGCGGATCAATGGTCTCAAAGTCAAATTCCATAAGTTGCCCAAACTGTAAAAAATGATCAACAAATCTATGATTTATTGTATACAATAAATCAAGTAATTAAATCCATGAGTTGACTTTTTCTCGCACATGACGATTGTCGAATTGAACATGGAGTAGTCTTTATGAAAGCACCAACGGCCTTATCAATCGAACAGATCGTCGAGAAAGTCTGGCTATCGATTGCCGAAAGGCGATTACGGCCCGGAATCCAGCTTAAAGAAGAACAACTCTCCACCATCTTCAACGTCAGCCGCGCGCGCATCCGCCAGGCCCTGACCATTCTTGAGCGTGATGGGCTCGTTAGCATGATCCCTAATCGCGGTGCTTTTGTGAGCAAGCCGACAGTGCAGGAGGCGCGCGATGTTTTCTCGGTTCGGCAAGCCGTAGAGCGCTGTATCGTCGAACGGCTCTGCAACTCTTTGCACAAAGAAAATGTGAAACGTCTCCGCGACCATGTCAACTTGGAGAGGATTGCCAATAAGGACAATGTTACAACTGACATCATCAAACTTTCGGGCGGCTTCCATCTTCTGCTGGCCGAACTGACAGGGTCAGATTTTCTATTTACCACCATGCGTGACCTTATTTCTCGCAGCTCGCTGATCACAGCCATTTATCGCAAAACCGATCATTTCAACTGCGGTCCAGATGAGCATGCAGAAATCGTAAAAGCGATTTCTGCAAAAGAAGCAGAAAAGGCGATTCATCTGATGGCACATCATCTTGAGCATGTGGAATCCGAACTTGATCTGAGCGAAATACGTGAACTTTCTTATGATTTGCGTTCGGCTCTAGCCTAAGCTCCGGGCGCGCAACGAACTCTGATCATCTGCTTTCGCCACCAGAGCACGTTTCAATTCCTTGACCAGTCTGCACTTTGAAATTCGTATTAACGCGCATCGTCGTCAAAAGCCGTTTCACAGTTTTCACGATCAACTTTAGTCAACCTTCATCTCCACCAGATGGCAGGCCACCCGCGTACGGTTGGGGAGAAGTTGCATAACCGGGGCTTCCTTGGAGCAACGTTCGATAGCAAGCGGGCAACGCGGATGAAAAGTGCAACCTGAAGGTGGCTTCAATGGACTAGGTACCTCCCCACTTGCAGGCTCACGATTGCGGTTCGGCTCTTCGATATTAGGGATAGTTTGCAATAAAAGTTGGGTATATGGATGTCGCGGATCAGCAAATAGTTCTTCTGTATCGCCTTCTTCAACAATGCGCCCCAGATACATGACCGCAATCCGGTCAGACATATGGCGGACCACACTCATATCATGGCTGATAAAGAGGTATGTAAGACCCAATTCATCCTGAAGGCGACGCATCAGATTGAGAACCTGCGCCTGAACAGAAACATCAAGTGCAGATGTTGGCTCGTCACAAACAAGGAACTCCGGTTCGCTTGCCAATGCACGGGCGATCGAAATACGCTGGCGCTGACCGCCTGAGAATTCATGCGGAAATTTCTCGCCGTCCGAAGCAGAAAGACCGACAATTTGCAGGAGTTCCTCAACTCGGACAGTAATCTCGGCCGCTGTGTCGCGTAGCTTGAGTTCGCGTAGCGGCTCCGCGATAATGTTCTTTACCCGCCAGCGCGGATTGAGTGACGCATAGGGGTCTTGAAAAATCATCTGTGCCGATAGAGGTGCACCACTTTTGCCCGCTGCAAAGCGCATACCGCCACTGGTGGCAGGATAAAGACCGGTGACAAGACGGGCGACAGTGGATTTTCCGCAACCACTTTCCCCAACAATGCTTAAACAACCACCAGAAGGAACGGAGAAACTGATGTCATTGACGGCTTTTAAATACTGTTTGGGTTTGCGCTCAACCAGTCTGTTGAGCCAGGGTGCCGATACATCAAATGTTTTAACGAGCCGTTCAACGGTCAAAGCCGGAGTTCTACTTAAATAGTTTGTCATGCGGTGCCTCCTGCATTGAGCCAGCATGCACTGGCTGTCGCCCCCGAAAACACGAGTTCTGGTCTCTCGCGCCGACAGCGAGAGCCACTTTTGCTGCAACGCGGGTTAAATGCACAACCGTCAGGAATGGAGTCCAGACGGGGCATAGAGCCATCGATCTGATTAAGCTTGTCGACCCGCGCACCCAGTGAAGGGATCGACGACATCAGCCCCTGTGTATAGGGATGAGATGGCTGATGGAGCACCTGCTCCACCGGTCCGACCTCAATGAGACGCCCCGCATACATAACCGCAATCCGATCTGCCGCCTCGGCAATGACACCCATGTCGTGCGTAACCAACATGACTGCCGTTTGTTTTTCTTTGCAAAGTTTTCGTAGCAGCGAAATGATCTGTGCCTGAATTGAAACATCAAGCGCAGTTGTTGGCTCATCAGCAATCACCAGTTTAGGAGATGCAGCAAGCGCGAGAGCTATCACTACACGCTGACGCATCCCACCGGAGAACTGATGAGGATACTGATCAACCCGCTCTTCAGGCGATGGAATACCCACGTCACGCAGCAATTGAACAGCACGGGCACGCGCCTCTGCCCGGCCCAGACCGAGATGCTGCCGGATGGTTTCAATTAACTGAGACCCCACTGTGAAAAGTGGGTTGAGGGAAGTCAACGGATCCTGAAATATCGCACCGATTTCCCGGCCACGGACTTTTTCCATGGCGCGATCATCAAGAGTATCAATACGCTGTTTGCCAAGCCATACTTCTCCGCCGGCAATATGACCGGGCCGTTCGAGAAGCCCTTGAATCGCCAGTCCTGTCATAGACTTGCCGGCTCCCGACTCGCCTACGACACCAAGAACTTCTCCCGGACGTATCGACAAGGATACATCCGACAACGCTGTAACTGTACCGTGACGACCGGGAAAATTAACACGTAGATTGCGAACATCAACGACGGGTTCCTGCATCTCAACCATGTGTTTTTTCCTCTCTTGGCGCTACAACAGGATAGCTTGGTGGGAATATTTGGCTGACCGGAGGATTATTCCAACTCCTCTCAGGATATTTCGCAATCAGGCTGTCAAACTGGGTCTGTGCCTGCTCTCGTGCTTTTTCCATGTCAAAGCCCGCCAACTGCCGATCAATCATTGAAACACGGCCATCCACAAAGACAGCTTGGGTTATCTTTCCAGATCCACCGACAACAATCGTTGTGATAGGATCAATCGACGGAGCCATAAAGGTGTCATCCAAACGGAAAACAGCAATGTCGGCCCGCGCTCCGGGTGATAAATGACCAATATCTGCGCGGCCCAAAGCCTTCGCACCACCAAGCGTCGCTGCGTCAAACAGATCAGCAGTACGCAGACGATCAGGTGCATTGTCAGCCACCCGTCCGGTAATAAGTCCAGCCAGCAAATTCATCAGCATATCGGGCGGAGTCGTATCCGTACCCATGGCGACATTAATCCCACGCATACGACAGTCGGAGAACGACTTCAGAATTGAACCGCCACGACCTGAAACCAGCGGACAATGCACGATTGACACAGCGTTTTGCGCATAAAGATCGAGATCTTCATCGGTGGCGTTGGTAGCATGTGGAGCAATTAGCCGCTCGCTCAGTAACCCATGGCTGGCGAGCCAAACCGGTGCAGTAGAACCATGCAACATGCGCACGGTATCGACTTCCATGGCTCCTTGAGCCATATGAAGTCGAAACTTACAGCCGAGATCACGTGCAGCCGCATCTGTACGTTTGATAAGAGCGAGCGTCGAAGTCTCCACCCGATCGGGAGCGAGCATGCCACGCACAAGATCACCATGACGACCGTTTTGACGCTCAATATACGCAATTGCATTGCTGAGCCCCTGAAAACCGCGTTCTTCATCGAAAACAGGAACAATTTTGCCCGGCTGCTCAAGAACCATACCACCTGAGCGATATGCGGGGCTTAGATAAACACGCAGGCCCAAATCGCCGGCGGCGTCTGAGGCAGCATCAAACTCTGCAACCGTTTCTCCCCACTCGCGATAAAACAACGAAGCAATCGGAGCAGCAGTTGTGATACCGTTCAATAAAAGCTGGCCGAAAGCAAACCGCTTTTGAAAGCCCAATTGACCTTCATCATACATCTCGTAGGGTCCGGCATCGACATAGGAGCGCGGCCAAACACGACCTTTCGCCCAGCCGGGATGATGGTCAATTCCAAGAATAGTCGTATCGAGATCTGAAAGAGCGTCGAGATCAATCAAGCCGGGACTGATAAGTGCGTTACCAAAGTCTATTCGGCGTGCGACTTCTCCGGGAAACTGGTGCCCGACGAAGAGGATCTGACCACCCTCAAAAACCACTTCACCATCTTTGAGCAGGCGATGGCCACCGTCTTTATGCCCGACCACCCAACGCGCCGTGATAAGAGTGCGGCCAGACGGCCGCGCACCCAACACAAGAGAATTCAGAACAGCATTCTTCATGGCATTTCAACCACAGATACGCCTTGGCGGGCTGTAATACGGCCGCCTTTTACGACCAGCGGGCGCGGCGCTACATCGACCACCGCATGCGCCAGCGTTTCGCCGGTCAAAAGGGTAAAATCAGCATCACAACCGATATCAAGACCGTAATTTTCAAGCGCCATGACATCTGCTCCACCCTGAGACACGATATAAAGGACGTGCTCCAGTTCATGATCGGAACGAACGCCATTTTTCATGCCGATGATCTTGGCACGGTCAAGCATATCAGGCTGCCCCCATGGACCCCACGTATCGCGAATGCCGTCACAACCGCCGCCGATACGCACACCGGCTTCTTTCAAGCGTCTGATTGATGGGACCGTCGCGGAAGGTGCGCCAGTGGTTAGAATTGCAACATCCAGAATTGCCAGCTGTTCGATAAGTTGGTCAACCCGTAGATAGTCATTCATCCCAAGCGCAAATGCATGACTGATTGCGACCTTGCCTTCCATGCCATTTGCACGGATTCGCTCAAAGATAAGCTCCATTGTGAAGGCGCCAAGATCACCCGTCTCGTGCAGATGAATGTCGATCGGCACACCATGTTTTGTTGCAAGTGAGAATAGAGTGTCCAGTTGGCCTTTTGGGTCGCGATCGATGCCACATGGGTCAATCCCGCCCAGAACTTCGCAACCCTGACGCAATGCTTCATCAAGCAAATCATGAGTGCCCGGCATGACCATCAAGCCGGACTGGGGAAAAGCGACAACCTCAATGTCGATGATGCCTTTGAGCTTTTCGCGTGTTTCCCAGATACCTTCAACAAGTGTCAAACCGTGGATCGGGTCAATGTCGACATGACTACGGATATGGGTACCGCCATGGGCCGAAAGACCAATAGCATGGCGCATCGACTGACGATGGGGGTCTATCCCGATTTCCAGCCTGTGCTCGCGTTCGAAATCGATACGCTCCCGTAAAATTGCAGCACGGTTATTAACGTGCCACGGCATGCCCCAGGTTGTCTTGTCGAGATGCGTGTGAGCATCAATCAATCCCGGGATCAGGATAGAATTATTCCCGTCTTCAACAGCCACACCAGGCTCTGCCGAAAACTGTCCGAAACCCGCAATTTTTCCATCTTTGATTAAAACGTCGCAGTTTTCGCCTGCCATAGGACGGATGTTGCGAAGCAAAAGATTGTTCATTTAACTTACCTCAATTTCGGATTAAGCGCATCGCGCAGCCAATCGCCGAGCATATTGACGGCCACGACAAGCAGGCAGAGCTGGATGACGGGGAAAACCACAATCCACCATGAACCGGAAAACAGGAACTGATTGCCGATACGGATCAGGGTTCCCAGCGACGGCTGGCTCGGCGGCATGCCTATTCCAAGGAATGAAAGGGTCGCTTCGGTCAGGATCGCCATACCGAAATTAAGCGTTGCCGCGACCATAATGGGTGTCAGTGTGTTGGGCAGGATGTGCTTTGTCATGATCCGACGCGACGGCACTCCTATCAGCCGTGCCGCAGACACATAATCCTTACCCGCCTCTACAATCACCTGCGCTCGAACAGTACGGGCATATTGCACCCATGCTGAAAGTGAGATTGCCAGGATCAGCACTGCTGACGCGCCAATCTCACGAAGGCTCACTGGCAACATCTGTCGCACAACCGTTGAAACGAGAATGGCCACGAGAATGGTTGGTATTGAAAGGGTCACGTCACCGAAACGCATCAGCAGATTGTCGATAAAGCCACCGAAATAGCCGGAGACCAATCCAGCAGTCAGACCGATCAGCAGGGAAAGCAACACCGAAGCGATACCGATGACGATAGAAATTCTGGTGCCGTAAAGAATGGCCGAAAGCATGTCACGGCCTTGCGTGTCGGTGCCCAGTAGGAACGGCCATTCACCTCCCTCTTCCCATAGTGGAGGCAGCTCTGCTTTCCACATGTCGAGTGCCGCACCATCATAGGGATTTTGTGGTGCGATCAAAGGTGCGAACAATGCGCTCAAGATCAGAACGGCAAGCAGGGCTGCGCTTATCATCGCCGTCTTGCTGTGTGTGAAGGACCACCACAGATCACTTTTACGAACTCGCTGAACAAGCGAAAGACGCGTGACGGGGGTGGCTTGTGAGGATGGGGTGCTCATTAAGACAGACTCCCGTTGATCAGCGAGCCGTGCGCAATCGAGGATCGATTACCGCATAGGCAACGTCCACCAGAGTGTTCAGCACGACAAAAATGAAGGAAATGATGCAAAGATAAGCCGCCATCACGGGAATATCGAGAAACGTGACAGCCTGAATGAACAACATACCCATCCCCGGCCACTGGAAAACCGTTTCCGTGATCAGTGCGAAAGCAATCAGCGAACCGATATTCATCGCCGTCAAGGTCACGACAGGCATAAGACAATTACGCAATGCATGCCTGAAATAAATGCGCCATCTCGGAATACCCCGTGCGCGCGCGAACTTGATGTAGTCGGATCGCAGAACTTCCAGCATTTCAGCACGTACCAGACGCATCACGAGCGTAACCTGATAAAGCGAAAGAGCTATAGCCGGGAGGATAATTGCAGCTCTTCCCGACGGAGTGAGAAGGCCAGTGGACCAACCGCCAATATAAACAACTTCGCCGCGTCCGAAGGCGGGAAACCAGCCAATTGATACAGAGAAAACAAGGATAAGCAGAATACCGACCACGAAACTGGGTAGCGATACGCCAACGATGGAAAGAAACTGGAGACTCTCCGTGTACCATTTTCCGCGTTTGATGGCGGTGAGCACACCCAAAGGCAATCCAACTAAGAGTGAAATGATCGTCGCAACGAAAACCAGCTCAAGCGTTGCGGGAAATCGCTCGCTTATCAGACCCAATACATCCTGACCATTTCGGTAGGAAATACCAAAATTCCCTTGCGCAGCATTCACAACAAAGCGCGAATATTGAACAAGCAGGCCATCATTGAGACCCAGCCGTTCGCGCAAATTATCGCGGTCGGCCTGTGTCATTTGTTCATTGGCCATCATCTCGACTGGATCGCCCGCAAGGCGGAAAATCAGAAAGGCAAGCAAAGCGACGGCCAACATCACCATGACAGCGTTTGCCAGGCGCTTAATGATAAAAACCAGCATGAAATTTCCTCGGTAACAACATGGTACGCCCGGGGACGCATCCCCGGGACAGCATCATCAGATTATTGGGCAAAACGCGTCAGCCAATGACGCGGCTTGTTGTCAGGCAACTGCACGATCTTGTCGATATTCTTCGACATAACCCAGGCCATAGGCTGTTGGTGCAGGGGTAACATCACTATTTCGTCTTTCGCCATCTCCAACGCTTTGGTCTGGAGTGCGACACGCTTAGGACGATCCATTTCAGTAGAAGCTTGTACAATGAGCTCGTCGATCTCTGGATAGCTCCATCCGCCCCAGTTGAAAACGCCAGCATTTGCAGTCTTTGTGGCAATCATCTGAAGCAGGATGGAATAGCTGTCCAGCATTGGCTCGGTCGCCCAACCAATGAGATAGACGTCCGCTTTGCCGCCGGTACGTTTCGGCGCTTGCGCAGCCGTTGGAGCAATATCGAGTTGTGGTTTGAAACCGCCACGGCTCAACATATTCACCATACCCTGACAAAGCTCTTCCTCATTCACATAAGCATCTGTTGTGCATACCAGCGTGAATGGAAAGTCGACCGCGCCTGCTTCAGCCAAAAGCTTCTTGGAGAGCTCCGGGTCATATGCCAAAGTTGTATCCAGTTCCGCAGTGTATCCGGGAATTTCCGGAGCAACGACCGCGCCTGCGGTGCGTGACTTTCCGCGCATGATACGCTTCTGGATCAGATCCCGATCAAGAGCATGAGCAAAGGCCTGTCTCACGCGCAGATCGTTAAACTTATTCTGAGAACCGTCAGCAAGTTCCGGCTTACGATTAAAGCCCATCATCACTGTGCGAAGATCAGTACGCTCAAGAACATTCAAATCTGGCTGCGCTTGCAACCGCGGTAAATCTTGCGAAGGCGCATTTTCCGTGAAGTTGATTTCACCCGATAGCAACGCTGCCACTCGCGTTGCAGCAGAGGTGATAGGTGTGAATTCTATACGGTCGATATTGGATTGGGATTCATCCCACCAATCCGCATTTTTCACAAGAATGGTTTTTGAATCCGGGACACGGCTCTCAAGCTTGAATGGCCCGGTTCCATTGGTGTTATAGGTAGCGTAACCCTCAATTTTTGCCCCAACATCAGTGGGCTTCTCTGAATTATTTTTCTTGAGCCAACCCTCATCAAAAATATGAATATTTGTGAGATCGTTGAGAAGGAGCGGATAAGGGCCGCTGAGTTCAATGTCGACGGTGTAATCATCAACCTTGCTGGAGGACTTGTAGGCAGGCAAGTTTCCTCGCAACGGCGAAACCGGATCGCTTACCCGCTTGAGCGACGCCAGAACATCATCAGCCGTAAATTCGGCACCGTCATGGAATTTCACACCTTTTCGCAAATGAAAACGCCACGTCGTATCCGAAATATTTTCCCATGATTGTGCGAGTGCAGGCTCGATCTTTAAATCCGCATCGTAGCGAACCAGCCCCTCATAAACATGATTGAGGAAAGACAGCGTGTAACTATCGCCATACGAATAGGGGTCGAGTGAATAAATGTCTCGTGCAGCCCCCCATTTGAGTGTTTCCGCATGGCCCGACAAAGTCAGACTCACCAGCATAGTGGCCGCAAGGCCCAATTTCTTTAACATTGATTGCTCCGCTTCTGGAAATTTTGTCCCCTTTTTGGGGATCTTTTCTTCAAGCACCATCATACCCAAGACGAGTACGAAAATGTCATTTCTTCGTGCTAAACACGAAGTATGCTGAATGTGATTTCCTCCCTGCATCAGGGGCCTGAGCCTTTGCGGCTTCTTCATTGGCCATTGATAACAGTATCTATATTAGCAAAAAGTTGTCAACGAGATTGTAGACAATATTTGAATATTTTTCGCATCTAAAGTCGACGATAACAGTCAACATCACGATCAAACCAGCCTGAATTGTCAAAGGATTGTCAGGAGATTGTGACGGGCTGATTGGTTTCTTACCGTTTGAATGAGGTGCACAATGGATGGTCTCCAGCACATGAGAAATACCTATTTCTTGTCGTCATCAGCGCTGCATTTTAAAAAGCATGACTGTAATAAAATTGCCCTGAAGTTGACGAACCGCCCAACTCAATTTTCCTCAGGGCTTGTTTTGAGTATGAATGCAATAGAGCGTCCTTTACTGTTGGACGCTCTAACATTTACGGACAATAATGTTATTCGGCCATCATGGTGTGCCAATGACGCGGCTTGTTGTCGGCACGGAAGTCAACGCTTTTAACTTTTTCTAACATACCCCATGCAATCGGCTGTTGATGCAAAGGAATCAAAATCGCCTTATCCTTGGCGATCTTTAGAGCCTCCTCTTCCAGAGCCAGCCGTTTGGCGGTGTCCGGCTCATTTGCTGCCTTTTTGACCAGATCGTCGAGTTCCGGATAAGACCAGCCACCGTAGTTAGAAACACCGGTGGAGCCACTGCGCGTCGAAAGAACTTGTGACAGAAGCGAATAGGCATCCAGTGTCGGCTCGTTTGCCCAACTCAAATTGAACATGTCCGCCTTGCCGTTGGTGCGTTTAGGCTGCTGAACAGCCCTCGGCCCCATGTCTATTGTTGGTTCAAAACCCGAACGCTTAAGCATATTGGCTATACCCGAGCATATATCTTCTTCGTTGATACTTTCATCATTCATACACAGATAGGTAAATGCCAAACCTTTTTGGTCCGCATCTTCCAACAGTTTCTGTGCCTGCTTGGGATCGGCGGGCTGATACACATCGAGAGATTCAGCATAGCCGGCAATTTCGGGCGCTATGAGTGACCCTGTAGGACGTGCGAGCCCGCGCATGATTTTCTGGTTGATAAGATCACGATCAAGGCTCGCTTCCACAGCTTGCCGCACATGCTCATCGAGAAATGGATTGGGACGACCGTCCTCAAGCTTTTCCTTGCCATTGAAGGCAATGAAGACCGTACGGAGTTCTGTGCGCTTGTTCACGTTAATGCCCGGAGACGATTCTAATCGTGGCAAATCCTGAATTGGAGCAGAATCCACCAGATCGATTTCACCTGACAAAAGTGCAGCAACGCGTGTAGCCGCAGAAGAGATCGGTACATATTCGATACGGTCAAGATTATGTTTCTTTTCGTCCCACCACTGATCGTTGACCAGTAGAACAGTTTTGGAATCCGGGACACGGCTATCCAGCTTGAATGGGCCAGTGCCATTGGTGTTGTGCGTCGCAAAATTTTCAGTGTTTGAAGCTATGTCCGTTGGCTTTTCTGCATTGTTGTCTTTCAGCCAGTCTGCATCGAACATGAAGATATTGGTCATATCGTTCAGGAAAAGTGCGCTTGGCGAGGAGACCTCAATGTCGACCGTGTAATCATCGACCTTATCGACCCCGACATAAAGCGGGATATTGCCCCGCAGCGGCGAAGTCGGATCGGACACGCGGTTCATGGAAGCAACTACGTCATCTGCCGTAAATTCGGCGCCGTTATGGAATTTAACACCCTTGCGCAGGGTAAAACGCCATTTATTATTATCAATCAGCTTCCACTCAGTGGCAAGCGCTGGTTCAATCTCGAAATTTGGGCCGTATCGGATCAACCCTTCATAAATGTGGTTGAGAAACGCCAAGTTAGACGTTGATGGAACGGAATTCGGATCCAGCGAGTAAATGTCCGCCCGGCTCCCCCATCGCAACGTAGCCGCGTCAGCCGATGCTACCATTAGTGGCGCAGTAACGGCCACAGCGCTCAGTGCTGATAGAAGAAATTTATTAAGACGCGTCATGCTGTTCCCTTTGTGAATAACGACAGATCCGTTTATCCGAATTTTTTTGAACTATCTTAATTCACTGATATATTGTCAACGATATTGTTGGCAATTATTATGGAAAATATCGACACCGCGATTTTCGGGATCGGTAACTCACTTGATTCCAGACAAGAAACAAGGACGGTATTGCCAAGTTGTTTGAGGCTGGCGTTTCCGGTATCGATATGGCATGAAATTACCTAGCTCCTTTCCCCGGTTGAAGGGTTTTCGTTTTCCGCGTGAAATTATTGCCTACGCTGTCTGGACCTATCATCGATTTGCGTTAAGCACAGCGGATGTGGAAGATCTTCTTGCAGAGCGTGGTGTGCTTGTCAGCCGGGAAACCGTTCGCGTCTGGATTAATCGCTTCGGCCGCCATTTTGCCGACTGTATCCGCAGGGACCGACCAAGGCCGAATGATAAATGGCACATTGATGAGGTCGTCATCACGATTGGCGGAAAGAAGTATTGGCTCTGGCGGGCAATTGACGCAGACGGCGATGTTCTTGATATTTTAGTTCAAACGCGTCGTAACACCAAGGCTGCCAAACGGTTTTTCTCCAGACTGGTGAAGCAATTCGGTCAACCACGTGTGGTCGTGACGGATAAGCTGCGCAGTTACATTAAGCCGATACAAAACCTTTCACCAGATACGGATCACCGAGCCCATAAAGGCCTGAATAACGCCATCGAAGTCTCGCATAGGCCAACCCGAAAACGCGAGAAGATATTTGGCAAGTTCAAATCAGCGCGACATGCGCAAAGGTTCCTTGCCGCTCACGATCAGATCAACCTGATTTTCCGCCCGCGTCGCCATAAACTCACAGCTCATTCCTACCGTCATGCACGGACAGATGCGTTTGCGTTATGGCATGACTACACGGCTGAAATGACCGCATGAGCACAACCACAACGGCTTCGTGCAGCCTACCTCAAACAACTTGGCAGTACCCCTCAAGGCGTTTGACAAGTTTGCGCAGAAAAACCTCTGATAAACACATCATCGCCGTGCATCCTGCATAGGATGCACGGCGTTTCTATTTAGAATGCAGAGGCTGCTTACTTCAGCTGATCCTGTACCTTATTGATTGCAGCGATCGCGCAGGCTTCATCAAACTGGCCGCCCGGTGCGCCGCCAACACCAACTGCTCCGATTGTTGCATCGCCCACTTTGATTGGCACGCCACCAGCCAGAACGAGGAAGCCGTCGATGGATGCAAGCTGTGCTGCTGCCGGATTCTTGGTGATGTTTTCAGCCATGACACTGGTTGGTGTGCGTGAGGATGAAGACGTATAAGCCTTCTGGCGCGCTGCTTCCGGTGTATGCGAACCAGCATTGTCAGCACGCAAAAGCGCACGAAGCACACCGGCACGGTCAACAACAGCGGCGGAAACATTATAGCCATCGGCTGCACAGGCTGCGACAGCTTCACGGGCGATTGTGCCAGCCAGTTCCATCCCGATGTTCTTTTCTTCAAGAACCTGCGCGGAGGCAGCTGAGGTCATGAGGGCAGCGGCAGTAACAGCAAGAAAAATGCGCTTCATAATTGTGTCTCCTGTGGAACAATTCGTTGAAAGTCGTCGCTTTCTGATCACTGTTCTACAGGCATTTGGCATTCGACTGAATCCGCGACCGCACCAAGCTTAATAGGTAGTTCTACTGAGATGTGGCAAGACGCAGGCGAACGAACTCCGCTATGGAGCTTGTTCTGAGCTTCTCCGCAATATTTGCGCGATGTGCATCAATGGTGCGTGCCGATATATCGAGTGCGCCAGCAATGTCCTTGCTGGAATAGCCTTCGCAGACTAGGTCGAACACTTCTCTTTCGCGGATTGTCAGACTTTTAAGCAGTACTGCTGCTTCCTGCTTCTCAAGATTTTTGTCCAGCAGGTCTTTTGCCGAATGGATCGCATCAAGCAGCACATCTTCGTCGATTGGTTTGCTCAGAAAATCACTGACACCCGCTTTGAAAGCTCGTCTGCATGCATTGACGTCACCATGCCCGGTTATCATCACGATGGGCCAGTTGATGCCGCGCTCGGTCAGTTTCTGCTGCACCTGCAATCCGCTGATTAATGGCATTCGCAAATCGAGCAACAGAATGCCGGGGCGGCTTTCATCGATATGAGCGAGAAATGTTGTCGGATCAGCAAAGGTCTCGACAGCCATACCATAGGTAGAGAGCAGCATCGAAAGTCCATCACGAACGGCTTCATCATCATCAACCAGATAGATTGTCGTCTCGCTCACGCGTCGGTTTCCTTTGTATGAAGGGGAAGCTTAACCACGAAACATGCGCCGCCTGTTTCATTATTCTGGGCTTCGATGTGGCCGCCGATGCGTTCAATCAGGGTCGCGCAAAGGGTCAGCCCCAGCCCCATGCCATCTTTCTTCGTGGTGAAGAAAGGCTCGAACAGGCGTGGTAGCAAATCATCAGCAATGCCCGGACCATTGTCAGAAACACTGATCCGGATCTGCTTGTTCTCATGTGTTGTTGCGACTGTGATCATACAATCAGCAGTGCTGCTGTCCCGAAGACTATCGGCTGAGTTTCGGATCAGATTGTTGAAGACCTGCTCAAGCTCAACAGGGTCTGCCATCAGCTGCGGCAAATCGGGTGCGAGGTCCAGTTTGAGGGCAATATCGCGTTGTTCCAGATCGGAATGCAGCAGTTCCACCGTGTCATGGATGATGCGGTTAATTGCAACAGAGACGCGCTTTGGCGGGCGGTTGCTGATATAATCGCGCATCCGTTTGAGCATATCACCGGCACGTCTCGCCTCGCGCACATTGGCAGCCATTGCTTTCTTTAAAAGCGCATTGTCGATGCCGGATTGTTCGATAATGCGTTCGGCTGCACGGCTTTGGCTCATCAGTGCTGTCAAAGGCTGCGCCAGTTCATGTGCGATTCCGGAGGCGAGTTCGCCCATGGAGTTAACCCGCGCCGCGTGTGCCAGCCGTGTCTCGCGCTCAAGTGCTAAACTGCGTTGTTCAGCCATATTGGCTGAAGTTTGCAGGCGGCGCACTTCGCGTCGGTGTCGCAGACTATATCCGAGCAGCAAAAGTACGATAAGACTGGTTACAGAAACCACAGCCAGCGAAACACCATCAATAAGATCGGCAAGAGAGATGGGGTAATCCATTGTGAGCAGCAGCGGTTGCGACTGGCTGTCAATGGCGCGGCTGAACTTTGGCGAGGCAAGCCATCCGGTTGCCTGTTGCGGGGCTTTTTGTTCCATGACGACAGAGCGGTCGAGCACCAGCGTGAAATTGGCCCATTTTGGCAATTCGTCCATATCGATGAGCAGTTCCGGATCGATACGCATAATCAGCGCAAGCGCCGGATTGCTGACTTTGAGCTTTTTGGCAAGTAGATATTCGTGCTGAGCAGCTGGGCTGACATAGCTTCTAACCTCGCCTGCGTGCTGTACGAAAATGTCTCTGCCAAGCGAACTGAAATCAGGAATGGCAGCATCGGATGGCGCTGAGAAAACTGGTTTAACACTTGTCGAGGCGGAAGCGTCGCGCCACGTTATCTCAACTTCCTGAATAGCTTTGATACGCGGGTAAAACCGCATGATGCTATCGCTGACCTGTTTTAGCAGTTCAGGCTTTTTATCGCCGTCTGCGAGAATGAGCGAAGCCAGTGTGGTCATATGCGCATCCTGCTGAGCGACGCGCTGCGAGATCATCCGATGCAAAAGAAAGCCGGCTTCATTTAATTCGCTAGCTTCATGTTTCAGTGATCGGTTTACGGATAGCGCCAGATAAAGCCCCATACACAGAAGCCACATCACCAGAATGCAGGCTGTCCACTTTAACCGGGAACGCATCATGTTCGACATTTCCGCATCCCTAAGTTCAGCTTCGTTATCATTATAGGCCATAATGACAACGATTCATCAAGTGTTGGAAGGGCTGTCGAAAAATCTAATCTCTTAACATTATGTCTGAAGGGCCAAGAGAAGGGGTATGAGCTGAGCGAGTATACGGCTTAGTGCCGGGGGCGTGGCCCTTGATTGAACGCAAGCGCAGAGCCGCACAGCCACAATTACAATATTAAGCCGTGTTCAGTGCAAATATCTGATTTCCATTAAATAAAATAGCGGAGAGGGTGGGACTCTTTCCCAATGTACTGATTTTCAACGCTTTTTCAGTAACTATCTGACTTCATTGCCCGTTTCGATATTTTTAACGATACATTTTACGATACATTTTGACAATGGGCTCGCATCCATCTTTGCACAGAATGGCAAATCGGCTACCTATGCCTTTGAAATATTTTTAGGGGCGAAGTGAACCGCCCCGGCTTTGCCGGAGACCCCAACTCGTGAGAAGTAGGGTCTATGACAAGCAAAACGACGAACAAATTTTCTCCTGAAGTCCGCGCCCGCGCCGTTCGGATGGTGACGGAACATGAAGCTGAACACTCATCGCGCTGGGCGGCGGTATCATCGATAGCGGCCAAGATCGGCTGCTCGGCGCATACCCTCTATGAATGGGTGAAGAAGGCCGAGGTCGACAGCGGCAAGCGTGCAGGTTTGCCGAGTGACGTGGCGGAGAAGATGAAGACACTGGAGCGGGAGAACCGCGAGCTTCGTCAGGCGAATGAGATTTTACGCAAAGCCTCGGCGTATTTTGCCCAGGCGGAGCTTGTCTTATGGAATTCTTGGCTCTTGATGCAAAAAGGAGCCGCTGCCCAGCACCGCAAATTGCGGGGCAGCGGCGGGGGTGGCGTCGTGCGGAGCTTGGTCTTGCAGGACCGCGGTCGAGTTTGACGAGCCCCCGTCTTTTCTAACGACCTGAACAGATACGTGGGCTGCGGGCCCGAACGACAAGCATAGGTAGGAAGAAAAGATGGCTAAGGATACCATTGGTATTGACGTGTCGAAAGACCGTCTTGACGCATTCTGGCACTCCCGGACGGAGGCGTGCTGCTTACCCAATACGCCCGAAGGTTTTGGGCAATTGTGCGACTGGCTGGCAAAAGAGGAAGACGTTCTCATCGTCTTCGAAGCAACCGGTGCCTATCACCGGGGACTTGAGCGACATCTCAGCCTGGCAGAGCTCCCCTTCATAAAAGTCAATCCAAAGCAGGCGCGGCGTTTTGCGCAGGCCATCGGGCGACTGGCAAAGACTGATAGTGTCGACGCCAAAATGTTGGCGCGCATGGGCGTTGTGCTTGACCTGACGCCTCAAGTCGTTGAGGGCGAAGATGTTCATGATCTCAGAGAGTTGCTGACTGCCCGCCGCGCTTTGGTCAAAGATCAGGTAACCGCAAAGACGCGGCTTGCTACTGCGCTGAACCCGCTCGTACGAGAGCAACTTGGTCGCCGCATTGAAGATATCAGTGCCGATATTCAAGCGCTTGACGAGGTCATCGCCCAGATCGCCAAGCAGCGGGGTACCCTTGAAGAGCGCATCCGCCGTTTGATGACCATCCCGGGGATCGGTCGACTGACCGCGACCACCATGCTGATCGACATGCCAGAGCTTGGGTACCTCGACGGCAAGAAGATCACTGCTTTAGCAGGACTTGCGCCAATGACGCAGCAATCTGGAAAGTGGCAAGGCAAAGAGCGAATCACCGGGGGGCGGTCATCAATTCGGCGCGCGATCTACATGCCCGCACTTGTCGCCATCCGCTTCAACCCGGACCTTCACGACAAGTATCAGCGGTGTTGTCACGTTAAGTTTCTCTGGCCGGAAAGACCAGGGGCTCGTAGATATTCATGCGACACTGGCCGCAATTTTCCATGCATCGAATGCTTCGAGGCGATGGTAGCGAATTGTTTGTGCGGCTCGGCGACGAGATGGAACAGAGAAACAATTGCGGGTCGCTGAGTGCATGGAGACGAACCGTTGCAACGCTCCAGGTGACCGATGACCTTGCATGGTTCGCTCCCGTTTTCGAAACGGCAGATGGCTATTTTCAGCCCGATTATTGAGGCCCTTGTGCGACCAATGGTCAAGGCCGGGTGCCACTTCTGCCTTTGCTGCACCGTAGGAGCGGAGCTTATCGGTGATGATCCGTTTGGGAGCAAAGCTATAGCGCTTCATTAACGCCACGAGCAGTCGCTTTGCCGCCCTTTTATCACGCCGCTTCTGCAAGATTTCTTCGAGAACGGAGCCATGTTGATCCACCGCACGCCAGAGCCAGAATTTCTCTCCAGCGCATTTGACGACCACTTCGTCCAAATACCAAATATCGCCGGGGCGCGCCTGACGCCGCCGCAAGTTGCGTGTGATCTGGGGGCCGAACTTGGCGATCCAACGACGAACTGTCTCGCATGATACGTCGATTCCACGCTCAAGCAGCATTTCTTCAACTTCACGCAGACTAAGGTTGAACCGCAGATAAAGCCACACCGCATGAGCAACGATCTGTGGCGGAAAACGGTGACGCTTGAAGATGATATCTGATGTCTGCATCGCCAAAATTTACGCCCAAACCGTCAGGAAGGCAACTGTAGCCCAGTTAACGTGACAACGCCTTCCTTGCGGACCCGCGATGGCCAGTTTTCAAAGATGGGTAGATGAGGACAATAGTGCTGTCGAAATCGCATTAATCGGCAGAGAAGGTGCAATAGGTGGCATCGTTTCAAATGGTAGCCTTCCAGCCTATGCAACAGCAATAGTCCGTAATGCCGGTCGTTTCTACAGGATTAAAACGTCTGCTCTTGAGCAGGTCAAAATGGAATCGATCACTTTACGCCACTGGTTTGCGCGATACTCAGATTGCCTGATGGCGCAAGTCTTTCAAACGGCAGCCTGCAACGCAACCCATACAATTACCCAGCGAACGGCAAAATGGCTGCTGTCTGCATCTGCCAGAACAAATTCAGATCATTTTGAACTCACCCATGATCAGTTATCCGAAATGCTTGGTGTAGGACGAACGTTTGTAACAAGGACGATAGGGCAACTCCGCGCAGAAGGGGTAATTTCAACAAAGCGCGGTGTTGTTACCATTGAGGATGAGGCCGCATTGCGTAAAAAGTCATGCAACTGCACTACAGCCATAGAAGATCATTATGATGCTGTGATGCATGGAATTTATTAGGGCCGTTTAAAGAGGTTTAAAACACTTCTCGAAAAAAATGTTCGTTAAGATAAGCGTTTGCGAGACACTGTTACCTTACCCTAAGCGTAAACATCGTTGGCGATAACGGGTGATGACCGAACCTCGTTCTTCGCTTTATCACCGTCATCGTTATCACGCAGATATTATAGGACGCTTCTAGGCGAGCAATAGGCCTTGGTGTTTGCGATCATCGCCAGCATAAAGTTTGAACAATCGTGCAGAAAATTCGCATCAACCAATCCGACGACGAAAGCGTGGTATAAAGCGCTTTAAATCAGCGAAACATGTGTAACGCTTTACGTCGATACATGATCCGATCTACAATCTAAATTACTTCCCCCCGAAACCAATTCAACGCCACCGATCACCTTGAATTACGGCAATCCGCCACAAACATGTGGCGTGAGATCGCATGCCTGAAATCCGCATAACAGATGCGTCAAAGAATACGTTACGTCTGCACTCTGCTTAACGTAACAGTGCCTCTCAGAGGGATAACGATGGCAGTGATAAAGCGAAGAATGAGTTTCAGTCATCCTTGATTAACACATCTCAGGCTTACGTTAAATTAAGGTAACAGTGCCTATTTCAATTATACGTCTTCGGCACCCGAGCGACTGATATGGCGTTTTAGTAGCGCTGCAGCGAATTCAAAATCCTTGTTTTCGATGGCTTCGAGAATGTTTAAATGATCTTCGCAAGCCTTGCGAATGCGCTCTTCGCCCAGGCGATCGAAGTCAGAATATTCCGTCATTCGGCGCAGATGGTTCTGCCAGCGAACCGATTGTGTTAAAAAGCGATTATTCGCCCAGGAAACAATAGTTTCGTGAAAATTTGCATTCGCGTTGAACCAGAGATCCCGTGTGAGGCTCTGGATCGGCAAGGCCGATATTTCATTTTGCTCGCGTTGCAGAACTGCGAGCTGGCTGAGATCAGGCGCGTAGTCGGGTTGCGAAAGCGCACCGCATTCGATCACCAAGCGGAAAGCGTAGCTTTCATTGACCGCGCGCTCATTATCGAGTGACTCGGCAAAGCGCCAGCCATGGCCCGGAAGACGCTCTGCGAGACCTTCGGTGGCAAAACGCATCAAAACCCGGCGCACCGCGCCGCGCGTTGCAGCCAGCTGATCGGCAAGTTCGGCTTCCGACACTTCGTCGCCAACAGCACCCGAGGCGCGCGCACTCATCAGACGCCGGTAGAGCTCTTCCGCCTCCGATGGCGGCAGCAGATTGTCGTTGAGTTCGTCCGGGTCTGGAATGCGATGCAGCTGATATCCGCGATTGGGTGTCTGGCTGACAATACCCTGCTGCACAAGAAGATTGAGCACCTGACGCACGGGCGACCGCGATACACGGAGCTCCTTTGCAATGGCAGCATCCGACAGCCGGTCGCCGATATTCCAGCGTGCAGCGGATATGAGCGAGACCATTTTATGTGCGACTTCCGCCTGAAGACTGCTCAGGCCGGATTCGCCTTCCGTTGATCTCTTAACGTCCATATTCACGCGCAGCGCCCCCTGAATGTGCGTTCTCCCATGAACCTATGCTCAAAGAATACGGGATATTTCGTAATAGGCCATTTCTTTCTCGTATAGCCTATCTCATTGGAATGACAGACTGACTCTCTGTAGGAAGGGTATAAATCAAATTGTTCCATACTCCAATAAAAAACTGTTGACTCCGCAATGATTGAATGTGAATTGTATTAAGAAGATACAAAATACAAAATATGGATTGAGTATGTCAGTTACCCCATTTCCATTCATTACAGTTTCGGGCGTACCGGAAGAGCGCGGGCGCCAATATGGGGTGCTGGCGGCGGAACGCATCCGGCGCAGCGCGGGTCTTTATTCCGGCACGCTCGACGCGTTTGGTCTTTCGCCTGAGCGCAGGCAAGGTCTTATCGAAGAATTTGCCGGCCGGATCGAGGAATTCGACGCGTCTTATGTCGAGGAAATGCGCGGCATCGCCAAAGGTGCGGATGTGCCGTTTGAGCAGATCGTCATGATCAATGCACGCACGGAAGTCGTTGCGATGGCGCGTGCGGAAACGGGTTCGCCTGATCCCGAAGAGCAGGATGACGGCTGCACCGGTGCTCTCATCATGCCTGCGAAAAGTGCTTCTGGTAATCTGGTTCATGGCCAGAACTGGGACTGGCGTTCTGAATGTGTGGAAACCGGTATTGTGCTGCGTGTTCGCAACAATAACGGTCCCGATTTTGTGACGTTTGTCGAGGCTGGTGGGCTGGCGCGCAGCGGCTTCAATGAAGCGGGAATCTCGATCACGGCCAATTATCTCGAATGCGAGCGCGACTATATGAAGCTGGGCGTTCCTTTGGGTCTTGTGCGCCGCAAGGTGCTTGAGCAGGAGCATTTTGCCAAAGCAATCAAGGCTGTGGCTTCGACACCAAAATCCTGCTCAAACAATATCATGATTGCGACGAGCGCCGGTTTCGGCATCGATTTTGAATGTGCGCCGGATGAGTCCTTCCCGATCCTGCCGGAGAATGATCTGATCGTTCATGCCAATCATTGGGTTAGCCCAATTGCGCTGACGAAGCTGCGCGACACCGGCATCCCTTTTGTACCTGAAAGCTTCTACCGAGACTGGCGCGTTCGACAGTCTCTTGAATCACATGGTGGAAAAATTGGCCGCAAGGAGCTGAAGGAAGCACTCTTCGATGACTTCCTGACACCCTATGCAGTCTGCCGCCCGCCGCGTCCCGGCAATCACGACAATATCACGGCCACAGTTGCGATGGTGGTGATGGAAGCAGCGCTGGGCATGATGGAAATCGCGCCGCTGCCTGCTTTGAACCGCCAGTTTGCGACTTACTGTCTGCAGGATTATACGCCGCTACCGTCTGATGCCGCGCCACGCGCAAAATCCCTCTTTATCGAAGGCTAAAGAAATGCTGCGCTTTGCGCTCTCCAGAATAGGCATGGCCATACCAACATTGCTGATCGTGGCAGTGGCTGTGTTTGTGATTGTCCGGTTGATACCGGGCGATCCTGCAGCCCTGATGCTGGGCGATTCTGCGGATGCTGCGACGCTGGCCACGCTGCGCGAGCAGCTAGGCCTCAATCACAGTATCTTCACCCAATTCTTGATCTGGGGTGGCAATGTTTTACATGGCGATCTTGGCGTTTCGATTGCCAACCAGCAGCCGGTGCTTCCGTTGGTTCTGGAGCGTTTTTCGGTCAGCGCGCGTATCGTCGTGTCAGCGGTGGTGCTTTCTACGCTTGTCGCTGTTCCGCTTGGAATGATCGCAGCCTGGAAGCAGAACAGCCTGACCGATCTGACGCTTGTGACCGGTGCCACCTTGCTGCTTTCTGTTCCGGCATTCTGGATGGGCTTGCTGCTGTTGCTGGCCTTTGGCCTCAAGCTCGGCTGGTTGCCGATTGTCGGCTATGTCAGCTTTGGTGAGAACCCATGGAAAGCGTTTCTCTATCTGGTTTTGCCGATCACCACACTGTTTCTTCATGAAATCGGCGTAATTCTGCGGATGGCGCGCGCCTCGACGCTTGAAGTGCTGAATCTGGATTACATCACCCATGCCCGCGCCAAGGGACTGCCGGAAGCAACCGTGATGTGGCGTCACGCTTTCCGTAATGCGTTTGGACCGACTTGGACATTGTTGGGGCTGATCCTTGGCAATCTGCTTGGCGGTATTGCAGTTGTGGAAACGGTTTTCACGATTCCCGGACTTGGCAGGCTTCTGGTTGATGCGATCTTTGCTCGCGATTATCCCGTCATTCAGGGCTGTTTGCTGTTCACAGCCTGCGTTTATGTGCTGGTCAATCTGATCGTGGACCTTCTCTATCCGTTCTTCGACCCGAAGGTGACGGCGAAATGAAAAATCTCTCTCTCAACGCGATTATTGGCGGAACCTTGACCGCAACACTTCTCACGATAGCGGTGGTAGGTTCCTTCTGGACGCCTTACAACCCGCTGGCCCTCGACTTTGCTGCGCGTCTTGCGCCGCCAAGTGCTGCGCATTGGCTGGGTACGGATGAATTTGGGCGCGACCAGCTGAGCCGTCTTATGAGAGGCGCATCGGCCAGTGTTTCAATCAGCGTGTTCACAGTCTTTCTTGCTACCCTCGGTGGAGTGCTTATCGGGGCGATCAGCGGCTTCTTGCGTGGCTGGTTCGACCGGCTGTTGATGATGGTCAATGATGCTTTGCTGGCATTCCCCGGCATATTGATGGCGCTTGGTTTGTTGGCCGTCTTTGGTGCCAACAAGAACGGAATCATCTTGGCACTTGCTCTGGCCTATATGTCTTCCGTGATCCGCGTGGTCCGTGGCACGGTTTTGAGCCTGCGTGAACGGGAGTTCGTTGAGGCCTCCCGCGTCATGGGAAACTCGGAAATCTATACGATGGTGCGCCATATTCTGCCCAACTGTCTGGCGCCTGTTCTCGTTATGGCAACGTCCATGTGCGGCTGGGCAATTCTTGCAGAAAGCTCGCTCAGCTTTCTGGGTCTGGGTGTGCCGCCGCCAGCGCCGACTTGGGGCAATATGCTGGCGGGAAGCCGTAATTTTATTGAGCAGGCCGTTTGGCTTGGTATCTTCCCCGGCCTTGCAATTTCGCTGTCGCTGCTTGGTATTAATCTTCTTGGTGACGCGTTGCGCGACCGCCTCGACCCACGCATGAGGAAGCGCTCATGACTTCCGCACCCCTGCTTGAAATCGACGATGTCAGCCTGCGTGTTGGCGACAGTGCGCTGGAGATCGTCAAGCGCGCTTCCTTCTCCATAAAAGCTGGCGAAATTCTCGGCATCGTTGGTGAATCCGGCTCCGGCAAAACCATGCTCGCGCGGGCCATTATGGGGCTGGTTCCGGCGTCCATTAAAACAAGTCATGGTGCGATCCGCTTCAAGGGGCAGAACGTGTCAACGATGTCGCCGACCGCTTTGCGCGGGCTGCGTGGCGATGGCATTGCCATGATCTTTCAGGAACCGATGACTTCGCTCACCCCGTCACTGACCATCGGGCGGCAGCTTGAAGAAGGGCTGGAACTGCACTTTCCAGCCGAGAAGGCACAACATGCCGACTGGATCAGAGCCATGTTGTTGCGTGTTGGTATTGCCGATCCTGATCGGGCGATTGAGGCGTTCCCACATGAGTTCTCAGGCGGAATGCGCCAGCGCATCATGATCGCCTGCGCGATGCTCATGAAGCCTGATCTGCTGATCGCCGACGAGCCGACCACTGCGCTTGATGCCGTTATCCAGCGCGAGGTTATGGAGTTGCTGGTCGATCTCACGCGGGAACGTGGCACGACCGTTTTGCTGATCAGCCACGATCTTCCAATGATTGCGCGCTATTCCAAACGTGTGGTTGTGATGCGCCATGGTGAAGTGGTTGAAACGGGTGATACCGCGGATGTTCTGGCAAAGCCCCGGCATGATTACACCCGCAAACTGCTTTCGACATTACCGGTTCGTGGGCCTGCACGCGTGGTTCCAAAGGCTGATCCGCTGATCAGCGTGCGCGATCTTGTTGTCGATTATGAAGGCCGGGGTGGCTGGTTCAAGAAAGCTGGTGGCAAGCGAGCTCTGCACGGGGTTACGATTGATGTCCTGCCCAACGAGGTTGTTGCCGTGGTTGGCGGCTCCGGTTCGGGCAAGACCACGGCCGCGCGCGTGATGGCTGGACTAATCAAGCCGAGCGAAGGGAAGTTGCTGTTCAAGGGACAGCCTGTCGAGAGACGTTCATCCCATTATCAGGATTATCGTTATCACACGCAGATGGTGTTTCAGGACCCTTATTCATCACTCGATCCGCGTATGAAAGTCAGCGAGTTGGTCGGTGAGGCGCTGCGTTTCTCGAAAGAGCTTTCGTCAAGCCAGAAAGTGGATCGTGTTCGCGAAACACTGGAGGACGTTGGCCTCGGTGGAGACTATGCCAATCGCTATGCGCATGAAATGTCGGGCGGTCAGCGTCAGCGTGTGGCGATTGCGCGTGCGCTCGTTCGCCGTCCCGCTTTTGTCATTGCGGATGAAGCAGTCTCGGCGCTTGACGTAACGGTGCGTGCGCAGGTTCTCGATCTCTTCGCCAAGCTGCAGCAGAGCTATGGCTTCGGTTGCCTGTTCATTACTCATGATCTGGGCGTGGTTGAACAAATTGCCGATCGTGTGGTCGTGATGAATGACGGTCGCATTATAGAGCAGGGAACGCGCGACGATATTTTTGACGCGCCGCAAAACGACTATACCCGACGTCTTTTGTCAGCCATTCCAATGCTCGAACTGACGGGTGAGGGTGGCGTCAAACTCAAATGGCGCGGCGATAGTGCAAATACGAAATCCGGAGAGGAGGGCGGTCATGTCCATCACTGAGGAAAAGCCTGTCACCAAGCGGCAGGGCCATGGCAAAAAACTCAGCTTCTACGATTTCGGCGCGACGACGTTTTTTGCAAGTCAGTTTGATCAGCGTTTCAGTTACTGCCTTTATGTCCCCGAGGACTATGATGAGGACGGTACCGAAACGCACGAATTAATCGTCATCATTCACGGGACGGGGCGGACGGCGGCACAATATCGCGATCACTTTGCAAGTTTTGCGCAAAAGAACCGCTGCATTGTTCTGGCGCCGCTGTTTCCTGCTGGCATCGTCGTCCAGGGCGATCTTGCCAACTACAAGCGCATCGAGTTTCACGGCATTCGCTTTGATCATATTCTGCTGTCGATGATCGACGAAGTGGCCGCCAAGTATCGCCTCAAAAGCAATCGCGCCATAATGTACGGCTTTTCGGGCGGCGGGCAGTTCTGCCAGCGCTTTTTCATGTTGCATCCTCACAGGCTCAAGGCCGTCTCTATCGGAGCACCGGGCGTCGTAACTCTGCTCAATTCCAATTATGACTGGTGGGTTGGCGTTCGCGATGTTGAAGCACGTTTTGGCTGCCGCATTGAGCTTGAAGCAATGAAGGCTGTTACGGTTCATACAGTGATCGGTGAGGAAGATATCGCAACTTGGGAAATCGCCATCCCGCGTGAAAGCGCCTTCTGGATGGACGGCGCCGATCTGCAGGGCGATTGCCGGATCGACCGCATTGAAGCACTGGCCAAGTCTTTTGAGGCGCATGGCATCGCGGTTCGCAGGGACAGGGTGCCGGGCGTGGCTCATGAGCCTTTCAAAGTGCTGGAGCCGGTCGAAGCATTTTTCGCGGACGTGTTGAGGTCACAAAGCTGACCATAGCGCTAAATCAAAAACAAAAAGGGGAAACCAAAATGTTCAATCCAATTTCAATCCGCTCTGCACTCAGCATGGCGCTTCTTGGTCTCAGCGCCACATCCTTCCAAGCATATGCTGCAGACGATGAGACCTTGCGCGTCGCCATTCACTCTGATGTTGCGAGCATCAATCCGGGCGTCAATCGCGATGCCAATGCCGATATGGTTGTTGCCCATATTGCCGAAGGTCTGGTCGCTTATGGCGACGACCTCGCAATCAAGCCGATGCTGGCAGAGAGCTGGACCTCGAATGCCGATCATACGGTCTATGAATTCAAATTGCGCAAAGGCGTCAAGTTCCAGAATGGCAAAGACCTGACTGCCAAAGATGTCGTTTGGAATTTCGAGCGTTATCTCAAGCCGGATACAGCGTTTCAATGCGTCAATCGCTATAATGGCAAGGTAGACTCGGAATTGAAGTCCGTCGAGGCTGTTGATGACAGCACGGTGCGCTTTAGTTTTGCGACACCTGCGCCAAACTTCGTCATTACCATGTCTACCATCCAGTGCACGCCATGGATATTGAGTCCGGAATCCGTTGATGCAGATGGCAAATTTGTAAAGCCGATTGGCACTGGTCCCTATGCTTTTTCCAAATGGGAGCGTGGTCGTTATCTGGACCTGACCCGTTTCGATGATTACGCGGCTCTGCCAGGCGATGTCGACGGTCTGGTGGGGAACAAGAAAGGCCATGTAAAGACCATTCAGTTCATGACTGTTCCTGATTCAAGCACACGCACCAATGGCTTGCTTTCCGGTGAGATCGACTTCATCGATGAAGTGGAGCCAACAGGCGTCAAAGATCTGGAAGCAAAAGGCATGAAGGTCAATGTGCAGCAGACGCCAGCATGGATGGTGCTTCAGATACAATCTACTTCCGATAAGCTCAAAGATCCGCAGATACGTCAGGCGATTGCGCATGCGATTGACCTTGATCAGCTTGCGGCCGCCATCGGCGAGGGGATGTACGCGCCTAATCCTTCGGTTATTGCACCAAACACCATCTATTCCGATAATCAGGCAGCCGCATGGCCGGCATACGATCCAGCCAAAGCGCAGGAGCTGTTGACGAAGGCGGGATATAAGGGTGAACCGATCAGCCTTTTGGTCGCCAACCGCCAAAACCGTGTACAGGTTGCTACAATTATTCAGGCATTCCTTGCAGCTTCCGGCATCAATGCACAGCTTGAGGTGCGTGATTGGGCGACACAACTCGACCAGTATCGCCGTGGCGCCTATGAACTTGCCGTTTTCGCTTATTCCGCCCGTCTTGATCCGCTTTTGTCTTTCCAGTCAATGATCGGTGACAAGAAGGCGGATGCTGCACGCCAGTGGGATGATGCCGAGGCGGAAGAGCTTCTCAAGCAGGTTTCAGTGACAAGCAATGTCGAAGAACGCAAGAAGCTTTTCAACGAGCTCAATACGCTGATGGCCGAACAGGTTCCAATCCTTGGTCTGGTCAATTTGCCGTCTATCACGGCGACGGGCCCGAAAGTGAATGATTACAAAGGCTGGGCAGGCGATACAGATCGCTTCTGGATGATCAGCAAGGAACATTAAAACGCTCCGCTTGGTGAGCTTAGCATTGGGATAACCCCATGACGTCTAAATCGTTTGACTACACCCGGGCCGATGCGGTCGGTCTGGGAGAGGCCATTCGCGCCAAAATTCTGTCGCCGCATGAGGCTATTCATGAGGCATTTGCAGCCATTGATCGCTGCAATCCCGAGCTGAATGCTGTGATCCATGAGATGCGCGATCAAGCGGAAGAACAGCTTAAATCGCTGCCAGAAGGTCCGCTTAAGGGTGTTCCGGTTTTATTGAAGGATGATTGCCCTTCCTATTCCGGTGCAGCAATGTCCTTTGGATGTCGTGCGGCAGAGGGAAATATCTCGCAGCGCGATCATGAACTCGTCAAACGCTATAAATCCGCTGGTTTGGTGGTGATAGGCAAGACCAATCTGCCTGAGTTTTCCTGTAATATCGCAACGGAATCTTCGCTTCATGGTCCGGCACTTAATCCGTGGGATGTGACACGCAGCATTGGCGGTTCTTCCGGCGGTGCGGCAGCGGCAGTTGCCGCGCGTATGGTGCCTGTGGCTTATGGTAATGACGGAGCAGGCTCGATCCGTATCCCCGCATCTTGTGGCGGGCTTTTCGGGCTGCGTCCGTCGCGCGGGCGTGTCCCATGCGGTCCGGTCTCGACAGAAAACTGGGGCGGAATGGTCAGCCATCATGTTTTGACGCGTTCAGTTCGCGATTCCGCAATGATGCTTGATCTGACAGATGCTCTTGAACCGGGTTCGCTTTATGCGGCCCCGGCCAAGATGGACCTGTTCGTCAACAGTGTCAGAACGGCACCGCAAAAGCTTCGTATTGGAGTTTGGCAACAGTCTGATCTCAATCAAGCTCTCGACGAGAAGACAGTAGCAGCACTTGAGGCGACGATTGCGTTGTGCGAACGGTTCGGACATAATGTTGTTCAGGTAAAGCCAGATTTTGATGGTATTCAGCTTGCAGATGCCATACAAAAACTGATCGCTGTTTATACCGCAATTGAAGTGGCGGATGTTGCCGCGACAATGGCAAAGCCTGCCAATAATCTCTATTTTGAGCCTTCAAATCTGGGGTTGGCCTCTTATGGCAATAGCTTGACCGCCACAGACGTCATTCAGGCGCGTTTAACCGCCAACAGTACCGCGCGCAGTTTTGGTCGCCTGTTTGAAGAATGCGATGTGGTGTTAAGCCCGATCATGCCGGTTGGATCATTTCCGCTTGGGATGCTCGACGTGCGCTCACCCGACTGGAAGGGGTTTGCCCGGCAGTTTCTCGAACTGACAACCTTCACCCATCCGGTCAACGCTGCTGGGTTGCCTGCGATGAGTGTTCCCCTCCATGAAACGTCTGATGGTTTGCCAATCGGTAGCCAGTTCATTGCTCCTTATGGGGCCGAAAATTTGCTATTCGAACTCGCAGGTCAGTTGGAAGCCATGTGCCCATGGTCTGATCGACTGCCCGCTATTCACGCCTGAAATCAAGAGACAAGCGATGCTCTATACAAAGCCCTATTTCCAGCCGTCCGATACGACCGAGGTTTTCGATCTCGTTGATAGAACGGTGCTTGGTACTTTGATCACCAGCCATGAGGGAGGCGTTGCTATATCGCACCCCGTCTTCATGATGGATCGGACACGCGGCGAAAACGGCACGCTGGTCTCGCATGTTGCTGCATCTAACGATCACGTTGAATTTCTGCAACGCGGCCTGCCATCAATCGCAATCCTGATGGATGCTGGTCACTATGTATCATCGTCATGGTATCCGGGTTATCCAGAAAGGGACAGCGCGCCGACTTGGAGTTTTATGGTTGCTCATATTCACGGCGCGCCCAAAATCCTGTCGGAAGCAGCGACCGCCAAACATCTCCACGAGCTCGTCAAACATATGGAAAAGGGTCGTGATAAGCCTTGGCAGATGAAGGAACTCGGTCCCGGTGGTCTGGAGCGGCGTCTGCCCAATATCGTCGGCTACGAAATGCCGATTGAGAAGATGGAAATCAAGTTCAAGCTCGGGCAGGACGAACGGTCGGCAGATATGAGTGCTGCGATCAAAAAACTGCGCGAAGAGGGGCGGGAAGACGTTGCCGAGATGATGGCGCGTCATTGCAAGCTTTAGAAATTCAGATGGGGGATTGGGGTTGATGACGTGGCGGGGCGCTTTGTCCATATCAGGCACGTAATCCAGCATTCACAGTTATAGCAGGCAGCCGGTTTTAGCGAGTTCCGGCAGTCTGTTCTTAGCACGACGGAAAGTCTCTTTCCGCCGAAAAACTCTTATTGTCTAAAATCAAAGGGGACACCTACTCAAATGAAGAATATTCTAGCTGCATCGGTCGCTGTTCTGGCAATGTCGCAAGTTGCATCGGCTGCCGATACCATTGTTGCACCCGAGCCTGAAGCTGTTGAATATGTTCGCGTTTGCGATGCCTATGGCAAGGGTTATTTCTATATTCCCGGAACCGAAACCTGCCTGCGTTTTGCTGGTTATGTGCGTTATGATATCAGCGGCAGGGACTATGCCTATGCACGCGTTCCAAGCACCAAAAAAATGGATACGTACGGGCAGCTGACCCGTTTTACTTTCCGCACATTTACTGGGAGCGAAACTGAACTCGGCACCCTCAAGACAGTCACCGAAACGCGCTATCAGTGGTACAATGGCGCAGATTCTTCATCGTCTGGCTCCCTGCGTCTCGGCTTTATCGAACTTGGTGGTCTGCGCGTTGGTCTCGACCAGTCTGCATTCGTCACCTTCTCTGATTATCTCGGCAATGTGCTGAACGATGACGTCATTCTGGCCGGTGGGTATCGCACAAATCTCATCAGCTATACCTACAAAAACAAGGAAGGCTTCTCGGCCATTTTGTCGCTTGAACAAGGCGGTAATTCAGACGCCGACGTTGATGTTACCATCGATGATTATATGCCGCATGTCGTCGGAGGGCTAAAATATGCTCAATCATGGGGCAGTATTGCTGGCGTAGCTGCCTATGATGCGCGTAACGAAGAATGGGCTGCTAAGGTCAAGGTTGATCTCAAGCTGAATGACAAATTCTCTCTTTGGTCACAGTTCGCCTATAAATCAAATGATGATCATTATAAAGCTAATGCCAATGGAGAAGTCTATCGTATTGTAGATAGTTTCTATGGTACATGGGGTGGCGATTGGGCTTTGTGGGGTGGACTTGCCTATCAGGCAACCAAGAAAGCTAAAATCAATTTACAAGTTGGCTATGATGCCAGCGAAACCCTGATGGCGACTGGCAATGTCAGTTATGCATTAGTACCAGGATTTAACATCACGCCTGAAGTTACCTATGTTCAGTGGAACAACAAGCGTATCGCTCTGGATGGACAGGATGCGCTTGGTTTGAAACTACGTTTCCAGCGCTCGTTCTGATCGTTAAATATAAGCATGAGGCTGTTCAATATTGAGCAGCCTCATGTTGGTTTTGCGCCGAAAAAATGTTTTAAGTATTGCGTCATTACCGCAATCTCTTTTTCCAGTGTTCCGAAGTAACTCCACTCATCTTATAATGAATAATGTCAGGCCATGAAAACTGACCTGGTGTTTAAACAGGTCTAAAGGTGATCGCGCGGAATGGTTTGTTCCCAGGTACGCTGTTTGACGTCTTTGCCGTTTTCTTTGGCGTTTAAAACTCCCGAGATATAGAAATTCTGATGATCCGAACGTAGGCTGGTCGTTGTTTCAATATCAATCATCCATCCTTCGCGTCCCATACGATAAGCCTGTGTGAGCACATAGGATGCGGTTAGCGGATTGTCGTCGCGCACCCGAAATTCTCGTTTCAGACTATGGCTGAGTTCGGTACCGATATCATCAAATCGCAAAATGCCTTCGCCAAACAAACCGCCAATACCTTCTGTCACATAGAGCGTTTCGCCTGTGACATGATCCTGCTCGGTCCAGCGGCGCACGCTGCCCGGATCAAGCTGGGTCATTGGTGTTGCCGGGCCATGCGCTGGCTTCTGGAAGACGACCTTTGCGTCATCGGCAGTTGGCTGACGCACAGGCAGATCAAGAACCGACGAAGCGGTGTCGAGCGTCAGTGTTACGCGCTTAGGCTCAGGACCCATTGATTTCAGAAAGGAGAGGTGATTCAGTTTCGTTTGAGGAGGCTGATCAATGAGTAATCTTTACTGGCTGAGCGAAGGACAAATGTCACGCCTTCGCCCGTTTTTTCCCAAGAGCCATGGACGTCCACGCGTTGATGACAGGCGTGTCTTGAGTGGAATTATCTTCATTCTTCGCAATGGGTTACGGTGGTGTGATGCCCCTCGGGAATACGGGCCTTGTAAAACGCTCTATAATCGTTGGAACCGTTGGTGTCACAAGGGGATATTTGCGCAGATATTTGAAGGCCTGTCTTCACAATCATCAGTCGGCAAGACTGTGATGATGGATGCGACCTATTTGAAAGCACACCGTACGGCTTCAAGCCTACGGTTAAAAAAGGGGGCGCTGGACGCCTGATCGGTCGGACGAAGGGTGGCATAAATACCAAGTTGCATGCCGTCACCGATACGCAGGGGCGTCCCATTTGTTTCCATGTCACGGCAGGGCAAATCAGCGACTATAAAGGAGCAGCAGTTCTAATCGATAAACTGCCGAAGGTTGACTGGCTTCTTGCAGACAGAGGCTATGATGCTGACTGGTTCAGAAAACGGTTAAAAGACAAAGAGATAAAGCCGTGCATACCGGGGCGCAAAAACCGCAAGAAGGCTATCAAGTATGACAAACGCCGATATAAACGGCGCAATCGTATCGAAATCATGTTTGGCAGACTGAAAGACTGGCGAAGAATTGCTACCCGTTATGATCGCTGCCCGATTGTGTTCCAAGCAGCAATAGATCTCGCAGCAGCCGTTATATTCTGGCTTGGAAAGGAATGAGTCCTGAGCCTACGCTGTCTGGACCTATCATCGATTTGCGTGAGCACGGCGGATGTAGACGATCTTCTTGCAGAGCGTGGCGTGCTTGACAGCCGGGAAACAGTTCGCCTCTGGATTAATCGCTTCGGTCGCCATTTTGCCGACTGTATCCGCAAGTGCCGACCACAGCCAAATGACAAATGGCACATCGATGAGGTCGTCGTGATGATCGGCGGAGAGAGGTTCTGGTTTTGGCGGGCAATTGACGCAGACGGCGATGTTCTTGATATTCTGGTTCAAACGCGCCGTAACACAAAGGCTGCCAATCGGTTTTTCTGCAGACTGGTGAAGCAATTCGGTCAACCACGTGTGGTCGTGACGGATTAGCTGCGCAGTTACATTAAGCCGATACAAAACCTTTCACCAGATACGGATCACCGAGCCCATAACGGCCTGAATAACGCCATCGACGTCTCGCATAGGCCAACCCGAAAACGCGAGAAGATATTTGGACGGTTCAAGTCAGCGCGGCATGCACAAAGGTTTCTTGCCGCTCACGATCAGATTAACCTGATTTTCCGTCCGCGTCGCCATTAACCCACAGCTCGTTCCTACCGTCATGCACGTAATGATGCATTTGCATTATGGCATGACTACACTACTGAAATGACCGCATTAGAACGAGCAAAACGGCTTCGTGGGGTCTTCATCAAACAAGTTGGCTATACCCGCGGAGCATTTTGGTCAGAAAGGAACGATTGGTGATCATCATTGCCACTTCAGAATTGATCGAAACGCTATTGTGGCATTGATCGGCGAGTTGACTTACGGCCGGAGAACCACCATCGATCCTTTGGCTCTGTCGTTTTCTTGAAGATCGTAAGGAGCCTAAACTCTTTTGGGTTCCGAAATAGTTTGGGCTGCGTTTTGGATGAGTGGGCCAAAGCTTTCGCTAAACTTTTCAGGAGTCCATTCCTGTAAGCTCCCAGCCACATGAATTGCCCCGACCGGCGCGCCCTTCCAATCCATGATGGGCGCGCCAATAACAACCTCATGGCTGAGCAACTGCCTGCACAGCAGAGAGTGTCCCCGTTCGCGTGTGGCACGAACATACTCCATCACACCTTCCAAATCCCGCACGGTATGCGGTGTAAATGGTGTCATGTCCGAGCGGCTGACAATATCGGCAATTGTGTCGTCTGGCAGTCGCGAGAGAATTGCTACCCCGCCCGCCGTGCAATAGGTCGGAACTGCATTACCAACTATAGTTGCACTAAAGACCTCATGTTTTGAGGGCATGCGCAACGCGTATATCACGCGAACATCGTCAAAAAGAGACAGATCAACGCGCTCGCTCACGCGGCGACGAAGCTCCAGCATGACTGGATTTGCACGCTGTAACATCGGGTTGAGACGCAAAAGATCATGGGTCATGTCGAGTACACGCAGCCCCGGCAAATAACCGCGATCGTCGGGGTCACGAGCGAGCATGTTCAGTGCAAGAAGCGTATGAATAATGCGCTGTGCGGCGCTTCTATCGATGCCCGCAGCAGTTGCAACCTGACTAAGAGACAATGGATGTCTCGCAGTTTGAAAAGCAGACATGACCGCAACTGTCCTTGCGACGGAGCGCAAAAATAGCGGATCGTCCTGAAACGCTGCCGCTTCGTCCGGATCAAAAGTTGAAATGCCGCGTAAGTCCCGAAATGTGTTCATAAGAAAAAGCTTTAATCCAGATTCAATGATTGACAAGCGTCAAAGTTGGTCCCTATCATAAAAAATCAATATAGATGTATCGCTGACAGATACACGTAATAGCCCGAGGGGGCAAACCAGGAAGATGGGAGTACGCTCGTGTCAAAACGCGTGGCTGTAGCTGGCTTTTTGCATGAAACAAACACTTTTGCCGCCAGTCCTGCAACGTTAGAAGCGTTTATTCAGGGCGGCGGATATATCCCGCTTTCGCGTGGCGACGCGATTTTCAAAAATGCGCAGAATGTTAATCTTGGTATCGCCGGGGCGCTGAAATTTGCGCGGGAAGCGAGCTGGGAAGTCGTGCCGATCTTGTGGGCCGGCGCTATTCCTTCCGCACCCGTTACCAAAGATGCCTATGAGGCAATCGTTTCCGAAATCGTTGCAGGGTTGAAAGACTGTGGTCCGCTTGATGGTATATTCATTGATCTGCATGGCGCCATGGTTGCTGAGCATATTGATGATGGCGAAGGCGAACTGCTTGAGCGCGTTCGTGCGGTGCGCCCAATTGAGCCGCTATCCGTAGCGCTAGATCTTCATGGCAATATCACGAAGCGCATGTTTGACTATGCCGATGTCATGGTTGGCTTCCGCACCTATCCGCATATTGATATGGCCGAAACAGGTTATCGTGCAGCAGAAGCATTACAGGCGCTGATGGACAAGCCTCACGGCTGGCATAAGGCAATGCGACAAGGTGATTATCTCATTCCGATTGCCTGGCAATGCACGGACGAACAGCCCGCCAAAGGCCTTTACGGCAGGACCATTGATCTGCCGGAAGGCGTTGAAACGGCTTCATTGTTTATGGGTTTCCCGGCGGCTGATTTTGCCGAATGTGGCCCATCGGTGTTTGCGTATGGCTGGGACAAACAAGCTGTTGAAGCCTATGCCGATCAGATACTGGAAGCATTGGCTGCGGCAGAACCTGCATTCTCAGGGACAGCATATTTGCCAGAAGAAGGCGTTGAGAAGGCGATAGAGCTTTCCCGCGATGCAAGCCGCCCAATCGTCATTGCTGATACGCAGGATAATCCCGGCGCCGGTGGTAGCTCCGACACAACTGGCATGTTACGTGCGCTTGTTGCAAGTGGTGCAAAGCGAGCCTCGATTGGCTGTATTCATGATCCTGAAGCAGCAAAGATCGCGCATCAGGCAGGCGAGGGGGCCGAAGTCGAAATTGCACTCGGCGGCAAGTCGGGCATTGCAGGTGACGAGCCATATAAGGCTAAATTTACCGTCGAAAAGCTATCTGACGGTAAGGCGCATGCAACGGGCCCCTATTATGGTGGGACGTGGCTTGATATGGGGCCATCGGCCTGTCTGCGGCTCGGTGGAACGAGGGTTGTCGTGACCACAAATCTCGCACAGATGGCGGATCGTGCGCTTTATCGCATGGTCGGTATTGAGCCTGAACAGGAAGCCATTCTGGTCAATAAGAGTTCGGTTCATTTCCGCGCTGATTTTGCCCCAATTGCCGAAAAGCTTCTTGTATGCACCGCTCCAGGCGCAATGCCGCTTAGCCCTGCAAAACTATCATGGAAGAATTTGCGTTCGGGCATTCGGCTGGAGCCACTCGGAGAACCATTCAAATAAAACAATAATAACAACCTTCAGAGGAACCAAGTATATGACGTTTTTTAAACCACCACAGACTGGGACTATCCTCCGCAAGTTCAAATATGGCATTGCAGCTTCGCTCATTGCATTGAGTGCCGGACATGCCGCAGCAGAAACAACATTAACTGCTGTTATGCACTCGGATCTGCGTATGCTCGATCCGGTGATCACCACTGCGCACATTACGCGCGATCATGCCTATATGATTTATGACGTGCTGATTGCCGTCGATGAAAACTTCAAGCCTCAACCACAAATGGCAGACTGGACCGTCTCAGATGACGGCCAAACCTATACTTTCACATTACGCGATGGTCTCAAATTCCATGATGGTGCGCCGGTAACGGCTGCGGACGTTGTCGCTTCGCTTGAACGCTGGGCTAAGCGCGATACGGGTGGCCAGCTGATCATGGACATCACAGATTCGCTCAAAGCAAACGACGATAAAACGATCGTCTGGACGCTCAAGGAGCCATTCGCACCGTTCCTCGATACGATTGCCAAGCAGTCCGCATTGCCGCCATTCATTATGCCAGCGCGTATCGCGGCAACGCCTGCTGACACAGCGATTACAGAACATATTGGTTCGGGGCCGTTCAAGTTCGTACCCGCCGAGTTCCAACCCGGCGTCGGCGTGACCTACATAAAGAACGAAGATTACGTACCGCGCAGCGAACCAGCCAGCTGGATGGCAGGCGGCAAGGTCGTCAATGTCGATAAGGTTCGCTGGGTCACTATGACGGATGCGCAAACCGCTGCAAATGCGCTGACAAGCGGAGAAATCGACTACATTGAACAGGTTCCAGTCGATCTGGTGCCGCTGTTTGACGGCGATGATACGGTTGTATTGGAACAGCGCGATCCGCTCGGCTATCAAACCATGGGACGGTTTAACTTTAAACATCCGCCATTCAATAACCCGGACATTCGCCGTGCTGCCTTCCTGGCCATGTCGCAGGAACCGGTACTGGCGGCTCTTATGGCCGATCCGAACTACTATAAGGTTTGCGGCGCAATTTTTGGCTGTGGCACACCAAATGCGACCGATGTCGGCTCCGAAACTATTGTTGCACAGGGTGATGTCGAAGAAGCAAAGGCTTTGCTTAAAAAGGCAGGTTATGACGGAACGCCGGTTGTATTGATGCAGCCAACCGACGTTTCCAGTCTGTCACCACAGCCCGTCGTTGCAGCCCAACAATTGCGTGCAGCCGGTTTCACTGTCGATATGCAACCGATGGACTGGCAAACACTGGTAGGCCGTCGCGCATCGAAAGATGAGCCCTCCAAGGGAGGCTGGAATATGTTCTTCACCAACTGGCAGATTCCAGAACTATCAACGCCATTGAATTCTGTCATGCTGAACGGTCGTGGCGAGCAGGGCTGGTTTGGCTGGCCGGAAGACGAGAAGATTGAAGCGCTGAAAAAGGAATATATCGCAGCAAAAACACCTGAAGAGCAGAAAGCTGCGGTAGAAAAGATACAGGCGCAGACACTGGAAAATGTTCTCTATATTCCGCTCGGTGAATATAACCCGCCGCAGGGCCGCAGAAGCAATGTCGTTGATATGCTTGGTTCGCCTGTTCCAGTCTTCTGGAATGTGAAAAAGACCGAAGAGTAATCCGCCCGCAGCTATCGCCCTTCGTGCGATAGCTCCCAGTTCAATGTGGGTCCGGCACGCTGCCGGTCCCACCTCAAGCGGGACGCGCATATGGCTGTCTATCTGTTAAAACGTATCTTCGCACTCGTGCCGGTGTTGTTGCTGGTATCGGTGTTTGTATTCCTCCTCCTGAGACTGACGCCGGGTGATCCGGCTGCAATTCTGGCTGGCGATGCCGCCACCACCGAACAGCTTGAACGCATCCGCGAAGCAATGGGCCTTAATGAGCCAATACTCACCCAGTATTTCACCTGGATGGGGAATATTCTGCAGGGCGATCTTGGCGTGTCGCTGATTTCCGGCGTGCCAGTTCTCGACATGGTTTCGCAGCGTATCGGCCCCACAATTTCTATCGCTGTGCTGACCATTATCATCGCAGTGCTTGTCGCTATTCCAATGGGTGTGGTTGCTGCATGGCGCCACCGGTCATGGGCTGATTATCTCGTCATGAGCTTTTCGGTTCTTGGCTTTTCCGTTCCAGTCTTTCTTGTCGGCTATGTGCTGTTGTTGATTTTTTCGGTCAATCTTGGCTGGCTTCCGGTGCAGGGTTTCAAGCCGATTTCATCGGGCTTGGGTGGCTTTCTGGAGCGCGCAATTCTGCCAGCTCTTACACTCGCTTCGATCTACATTGCGCTGATTGCCCGCATGACCCGTGCGGCAATGCTTGATGTGCTTGGCGAAGATTATATTCGCACCGCGCGTGCAAAAGGCGTGAGTGATCGCCGACTGCTCTTCGTTCACGCGCTCAAAAACGCAGCTGTGCCGGTCGTGACCATCGTTGGCACCGGCTTTGCCCTGCTGATTTCCGGCGTGGTCGTGACCGAAAGCATTTTCAATATTCCGGGCATAGGGCGCCTGACGGTCGATGCAGTTCTCGCGCGCGATTATCCGGTTATTCAGGCGATGATCCTGCTGACAAGCGCGCTTTATGTGTTCGTCAATCTGCTGATCGACCTTTCCTATACACTTTTCGACCCAAGGATTCGTTATTGATGCGCTCAGAAAAAACATCAGCGGGTATGCATTGGATGCTCCGCATGTTCTCGCTGCCGCGCGTTGCACGCGTTGGTATCGGGCCGATGATTGCAGGTGTATTGCTGACTGCAATCATCGTTCTCACTCTCATTTCGCCGTGGATTGCTCCGCACGATCCGCTCGCCATGAACCCCATGATGCGGCTTAAGCCTGCATCGGATGAATATCTGCTTGGAACTGACAATTATGGTCGCGATCTGTTTTCGCGCATGATCCTTGGCGGGCGTATTTCGCTGCTGATCGGGCTTCTGGCAGCCGCAGCTTCTATCGGGGTCGGCGTGATCATCGGTCTTATTGCCGGTTTCTTCCGTATGGCGGATGCTATCATCATGCGTATGATGGATGCTTTGATGGCGATGCCATCGATCCTGATCGCAATTGCTCTGGTCGCTCTCAACGGTCCATCGATTGGTTCTGTCATCATAGCGATCACCATTCCGGAAATTCCCCGCGTCGTGCGTCTGGTCCGCTCTGTCATTCTGACCGCGCGTGAGGAACCGTATGTTGAAGCAGCCTTAGCACTTGGTTCAAGCACACCGAAGATTCTGTTACGGCATCTGCTGCCCAATACGATGGCACCGCTGATTGTGCAGGGCACTTATATTGTGGCATCCGCAATCCTTACCGAAGCAATCCTCTCGTTTCTCGGTGCCGGTATCAGCACAGAAATTCCGACCTGGGGCAACATCATGGCCGAGGGGCGCCAGTTTTTCCGCATCAAGCCATCAATCGTGCTTTGGCCGGGTCTGTTGCTGACACTCTGCGTTTTGTCGATCAATCTTTTGGGTGACGCAGCGCGCGATACACTCGACCCACGTCTGAAAAAGCGAGAGGGCTGATATGGAACTGCGAAATCGTGATTTCACAAATGAGCCTGTCGTTCTGGATGTCGAAAATCTTGTTGTGGCGCTTCCGGGCGGCACACCAGTTCTGCGTAGCGTAAGCTTTGACATTCGCAAGGGCGAAACCGTCTGTCTCGTGGGCGAATCCGGTTCAGGCAAGTCGGTAACGTCGCTCACCGCAATGGGGCTCTTGCCGAAAGATGCACTTCTGGTCAAAGAAGGGGCGATCAGGCTCGACGGCACAGATTTGCTAAAACTCTCGGCTGCGGACATGAAAAAGATGCGTGCAACACGTATCTCCATGATCTTTCAGGAGCCGATGACTGCGCTTAATCCTGTTATGCGGGTGGGTGAGCAGATCACGGAAGTTCTCGATGTTCATACCAGTCTTTCGTCAGAGGCCAAGCGTGCCAAAGTCATCAACATCATGGAGCAGGTACATCTGCCCGATGTAGAGCGCATTTATCAAAGCTATCCGCACCAGCTTTCAGGTGGGCAGCGACAGCGTATTATGATCGCTATGGCGCTTATCCTTGAGCCGATGGTTCTGATTGCCGATGAGCCAACCACTGCATTGGATGTGACCACGCAAAAACAAATTCTGTCCCTTATTGCGGAGTTGCAGGAAAAGCACGGAACAGCTGTGTTGTTCATCACCCATGATATGGGTGTGGTTGCCGAAATTGCTGATCGTGTCTGTGTTATGCGCAGTGGTGAGATCGTCGAGCGCGGAACCATCCGTGATGTTTTAACCTCGCCACAACAGCAATATACCAAAGACCTGCTTGGCTCTGTGCCGAGCCTCATTCCGCGACTGGCGCGTGAACCACAGGGACATGAAGCGGTGATCCGCGTTCG
>NZ_JAVLAT010000002.1:1210000-1377560 GCF_032190615.1 Brucella pseudogrignonensis | reverse complement strand
GGGGGCGAAGAAGACCCGAACCCGCTCCCGCGCGGAAAGTGGAAATTCAACCGCTTCTACCAATGGGCCGGAATAATCCATCGCGACATCGGCAAGATGACGCTTTGGGAATTTCGCTGTGCGGTTGAAGGCTTCAAAGCCGCCAATGCGACCGAAGAAAAAGCCGCTCCCGGTATGAGCGACGATCAACTTGCAGAACTGGAATTGAGGGCTTCTGATGGCGACTGACGTTGAACGCCTTGTCGTGGCTATGGAGGCCCGCACGGCCTCTTTTGAAAGGCGCTCAACCGGGCAAATGGCGTTGCTAATCAACGCGCTCGCCAGATCGAGAAGCGCTTTTCCACGATGAACGACAACATCAGTCGTTCATTTCAGAATATGCTTCGTGCTGGTGCTGCGATCGGTGGCCTTGGCATTGGTGTAAGTGAAATCCAGCGTATGGCTGACACTTGGACTGATTTGTCCTCCTCGTGTAGGCCTTGCTGTCGGGATATGGATAAAGCTCCTCAGGTAATGGAGCGTATCTATGACATGGCGCAGCGCACCTATTCCGGTATGCAAAACACGGCTGAAAGCTTTCTCACAAATGCGGGCGCTCTCAAAGAGCTTGGTTACAATACCAATCAGCAGCTTGATTACACCGAAGCATTGAATAACGCGCTCGTGGTGTCAGGCGCTAAGTCTGATCGCGCAGCTCGTGTGATTGACGCTCTCGGCAAGTCGATGGCGGCGGGTAAGCTTCAAGGCGACAACCTGAATACGGTGATTGAAGTTGGTGGACGTGTTGCCGAAGTGGCTTGCCGCCCAGCTCGGCATTGGTGTCAATCAGCTTCGCGAAGCAGGCAAGGAAGGCAAGATCACCGGTGACGTGATCTACAAGGCTTTGACCACGCGCTTGCAGGAACTGACAGCCGAAGCCGAGAGCATGCCTGCAACTATATCTGACGGGTTTCAGAAGGTCGCCAACGGCTTATTGAAGTTCGTCGGGACAATGGATCAGGCGTCTGGCGTTTCTGCTACTATCGCGCAAGGACTGGTTTTTGTCGGTGATAACTTCGAGCATGTTGCATTAGCAGCAGCGGCAGCGGCGACAGTTCTTCTGGGGCAGTATGTTCCGGCGATGGCACGAGTGGCGCTGGCAGGCGCGACGATGGTTGCAACTAACCCGTTCTTGCTTCTGATTACCGCGATTAGCTCGGCTACGTTCGCTCTCTCGGCGTTCGGTGACCAGATCCAGCCGATTGCAGGCGATATGGCTAATCTTCAGGATTACGCCTCGGTAGCATGGGAAACCATCAGTCAGGGCGCAATGGATGTTGCGTCACTTGTTCGCGATGATCTTCTAGGGGCGCTAAACCTGATATCCGATGCATTAGGCGGCAATGAGGTTAGCTGGGAAGATGTTTGGGAAACAACCAAGGGTGCAGCAAATAACATTATCGGTGCTGTTGGCCTTCTCTACGATACCACCGTAACGACATTTACTAAGCTGCCCGGTGCTGTTGCCGAAGCCGTCATTAATGCCATGAACTCGATGATTGCAGGCATAGAAAGCGGGCTTCAAACAGTTTTAAATGGCATCAACCGCGTTGCATCTGCGTTGAATGCCCTAGACCGGTTTGTCGGCGTCGCACCGATACTGCCAGAAGATATGACAGTAAATCTTGGTAGGCTTGATAACTCATTCGCGGGAGCTGGTAAGGCTGCTGGCGATGCATATGGCAAGGCTTTGACAAAAGCCGCTCAAGATCACCTTGGGAAGCTTGGCGAGAATTGGCGACAGTCTGCAAATGCCAGAGCGAGGGAAAGGACTGCCAATAGTAAAGATAACGACCTAGTTGCGCCGACAAGAAGTTCAGGCGGCGGCGGTTCGTCAAATGGTGGAGCAGGCGGATCGTCTGGTGGCGGCAAGGGGCGCAAAGGTGGAGGTAGGTCTCGACCTGATGAACTACAGCGCGAAATCGAGCAGATCAAAGAGCGCACAGCATCCCTACAGGCAGAAACGGCAGCTCAAGCCCAGATTAACCCACTGATTGATGATTACGATTACGCAATCACTAAGGCCCGCGCCACGCAAGAACTGTTGAATGCTGCCAAGAAAGCTGGGATTGAAATTACCCCAGCTTTGAAAGAGCAGATTGAGGGTTTGGCAGAAGGTTATGCCAATGCCACGGTTGAAGCTAATAAGCTCGCAGAAAGCCAAGAGCATGCGCGTGAATTGTCGGACTTCTTGAAAGGCTCCATGATGGATGCTTTTCAGTCGATGATCCCGGCCATTGAAACCGGCAATTCGGCGCTTGATAAATTCCTGAATACGCTCATTGAGGCCGTCATGCAGGCAACCTTGCTTGGCAAAGGTCCACTGGCTGGCATCTTCGGCGGCGGTGGGTCGGGGATATTCGGCGGTATTGGCAAGCTGCTTGGTTTCGACAAAGGCGGCTATACTGGCTCTGGTGGAAAATACGAACCGGCTGGCGTGGTTCATAAAGGCGAATATGTCTTTGACCAAGACGCGGTTCGCGCAGCTGGTGGGCCTGCCGCTTTGGATGCGATGCGCCGTGGCCTGAAAGGCTATGCCAACGGTGGTTATGTCGGCCCGTTGCCAACATCAAATGCACCGACCGCGCCCGGTATCAAAGGTATGCGGGGGCAGGGTTCAAACGAAACAATACGCATCATGTTGCAAGATGACAGTGGGCGAATGGCTAAAATCGCCGATCAGCGAATTCAGACGGCATCCGGTGCGATTGTACAGGTTTCTGTTCAGCAAAGCACCCGAACCGTTCAGCAGTCGCTACCGTCAATGATAGCCGACGCTCAAACAAGAAACATGTGAGGCCATGTAATGGTGACACCTATTTGGCCTCGTTCTGTGCTTAAGCCCAAACGAGCATCATTCAATATTGCCTCGCGCACATTGGCGGGGCCGTCGAGTGTGTCCGGTTTATCTCAGGTTTCCGCGTCTGATGCTGGTATATGGAAGGCAACATTTGCAGATATCATCATCAAACGTGGTTCATCAGCGGTTCTGGCATACCGTGCGATAGCCATGCTGCTTGAAGGCAAGTTGCATCCAATCCTTCTCCCGCGCTGTGGTGCTTATCAGCCATACGAGCCGGATTGGAGCAGCCTGCTTAAGGGCGTTCCGCATTCCGATACCAGCCCCTTTAGTGACGCTGGCCTATATCGCTCTCGCGCCATCGATATTCGCTTGATCAGCAACATTCCATTGCGTGGCACAACAGCAAATGTCGCCCTTGTTACGGCAGGTCAATTGCAACCGGGGCAGGATTTCTCAGTCGGTGAGCGCATGTATCGTATCCGTACCGTACAGATGACGGGCGACAAGTCAGCAGCCATCACTTTCAGGCCTCCTGCGCGTGAAGCTGTTTCTGCGGGTACTGAGATGGAATTCGATAATCCAATTTGCCGAATGCGTCTCGCAAGCGATGCGGAAATGGACATGGATCTAGACTTAGTCGCTCCATGGTCTTTCCACACCGTCAATTTCATTGAGGACGTGTGATGGCTTTTTTTACGAGCGCAGAACTCATTGAATTTTCTAAGCGCCAAGTGCGACTGGATTTGCTTGTTGAGTTTCGTTTTGCCTCTGAAACCATGCGAGTATGGAACGGCAATACCGCACTTGAGACAGGCGGGAACCGATATGAGCCGATGTATGGCTTTGGTTTGGTGGATGGGCTTGGAATGTCTTCAACGACAGCTGCACAGAATGTGACATTCCAACTGAGCGGATTGCCGGATACGACGCTGAATTTCCTTGCCGCTGCGCTCAACGCAAATGATGAGGTCGATCAACGCATAGTGGTCGTGTCGATCCAGCTATTTGACGAGGAATGGCAACCTTTGGGAACGCCTGCTCCGATCTGGTGGGGCTTCATGCAGCCGCCGCGTATTAGTCGGACCGAAATGCAGGGATCTGAAGGCGCTATTCAGTCAATTTCGATGACTGCTGAAAATGCATTCTTCAACCGCTCGCGTCCGGCCTTTGGCCGATACACCGACCGCGATCAGCAACGCCGTTCAGGTGGTGATAAGTTCTGCCAGTTTGTCGGTTCACTGCTTTTTAAATCCTTTAAGTATCCCGACTACTGATCTCATGCACATTGATGAATTTGTTGCTGCCGAAGCGCGAAAGCCCTTCCGCTGGGGCGAGACCGATTGTGTCTCGACTGCTGACAGATGGGTGCGAAACCGTACCGGGTTGTCACCTCTCGCGTGGATGGGTCGGCAATACAGAGATGAAGCGGAAGCTTCGGCAATCCTGTCTGTGCGGGGTTGCTTTCCCATACTTGTGAACCGCGCCATGCGCTCGCAAGGGTTTGAAAAGACGGCATCGCCGGTATGCGGTGATGTTGGTCTGATTATCCATAATCAAAAACTGTGTGTGGCTATACATGCCGAAACGATCTGGTTTTCTCATGATGAAACCGGATTGATCGGTGCACCGCTCGATGCAATCTGGAAAGCTTGGAGAATTCAATGCCAGTAGCGATTTCTGGATTGATTGCAGCGATTGCAGGTACTGGCGTAATCGGTGCTGCTTTGCAGACAGGTCTTGCGGCAATCACTATGTTTGCGGGTACGACATTAGGTGGGTTGGCTCTATCGCTAGGTTTTTCATATCTTGCCTCCTCCCTCTTTCGGCCATCCCAACCAAAACCTGAAGATGTTCAACAGCAGGTGCGGCAAGCAACGCCCGTTCGTGTTCGTCACTATGGTCGGGTCAAAACCTCTGGTGCATGGATATTCGCGGAAGCCAAGCAAGGCATCTTCCATAAAGTGCTGGCGGTCAATCAAGGAGAGATTGACGCTGTCGAGGAATACTGGATTGATGACCATCAGGTTGTTGTTGATGCGGATGGATGGGTACGAACCGGGCCATGGGGAGATTGGTGGGATTTGCGCATTCAGGTGCGTTTAGGTCTGCCAACTGAGACAAATTATCAAAGCCTGACTTCGACCTTTACAGAATGGACGTCTGATCATCGTGGCGATGGCATTGCATCGCTTTATGCCATGCAGGATGCCGTCAATGACGATGATTACCTTTCATACTTCCCCAATGGCGTGAACACTAATTATCGGCTGGTTATTCGCGCCTCCAAGGTGAAAAACCCCAGCACAGGTGTCGTTGCATGGGATGACAATGCAGCATCCATCATTCGGGATTTCATGACGCACAGTGACGGCATGCGCTTGCCGGAAAGCCTATTCACAACGCCTTTAGCTCAAGCCGGCTGGGTCGCAGCGTATAATCGCGCAGGACAAGCCATTGAACTCGCAGCTGGTGGCACTGAGCCGCGTTATCGCCTCTGGGGATCATACCAGCTCAATGAGCGTCCTGCTGATGTTCTGGGGCGTATGCTGGCTTGCTGCGATGGTCGTTTGGTTCCAACTCCAGACGGTGGGTTAACGCTTGACATAGGCGAATGGGCAGAGCCGACAGTCATCCTCACAGCTGATGCAATTACGGGCTTTTCTGATGTGGGTCGCGGTCGAGATGTTATGACGACTGCGAACACCATTCGCGCTACGTTTCTGGATCCTACACAAGATTATCAGTCTACGGATGCGGATCCTTGGGCGGATGAGGATGCTGTATCAGAGCGCGGTGAAGAGGCCAAAGACGTTCAATTCAACATGGCTCCATCGCACAGTCAGGCGCGTCGCTTGATGAAGCTTGAATGGTTTCGTGCAAATCCGAATTGGGTTGGCACCTTCAATACTAACCTGATGGGATTAGCAGCATTTGGAGAGCGCTTCATTCGCATTCATTATTCCCTTTTTGGGATCGATAGCGTCTTCGAGGTGCTAGACTTCAAGTTCATTATCGGTGAAGGCGGTATTCTGCAAGGCGCAACCATTCAAGTGCAGTCCATGCCATCAACCGCATATCAGTGGGATAGCTCTCAAGAGGGCGAGGCACCTGTGTCATCTGAGACAGATGTCGATGATGGTATCCCTGTCCCAGCCGCTCCAGTCATTGCAATAAAGGCTGGCCCTTCCGCTGAATTGACCTTCTCTCCAAGCTCAAGTGTTCTGTTGAACTATATGGTGCGTTGGAGAAAGACCTCAGACACCGAATGGACAGTTTACGGCCCCTTAGCAAACGAAGCTCAAAGCCTCACAATTCCGAACCTTGCAGCAGCCACGCAATACGAATTCCAGATGGCGCTGCGCACTGAAAAGGGACGCCTCGGTTCATATGGGCCAAGTGCCGTCGAAACAACACCGGCAGTGGATAGCTAACTTACTGAAACAATTAGACCAAAATCCCCCTGCTAAAGCGGGGCGCTTTGCTATGGAGCAATCGATGGGAAATATTAAGGAACTCGGCGACAAAGCTTTCCGTGATTACGTCAATGATGGCGTTCCGTCGAGTGGAGCCAATAATCCAAAGAAAGCCGAAATCCGTCAATTTATATCCGAGATTGACAGACAAGTTGATGAGCTTTCTGTGTCTGGTGATACCGTTACGAAGGCAACATGGGCGCAGCTCTCAGCTGTAGCAGGCACAAGAAACGGCCAACGTGGTTATGTCGAAGCTGACAGCGGAACACACACGGACCCGGTTGTCGGTGGCACGGTCCAGAATAATGGCATCTATACGTGGTCCACGTCGCCTGCCGGTTGGCGCTGGCTGCGCTTTGATGACTATAACGCGCTTCGCATAGATGCAAAACGAAAAGGCATCGTGCAGGCGCAGGCTAATATCAGTCAAGTTAGCTTTGACGGTACGCAAATAGTCGTCACTATCGGCGATGGTCGAGCATGGGAAGGTTCTGACGGCGTAGCTGCTACTGCGTTCAGTGGCGGTACTTTTAGTTTAACCACGAATATCGGTTTAGTACTCGATCTGGATGCGCCGCTTGTTAATGGTAAAATTCCTGTCAGTGTCAGGAGTTATGTATCAACTATAGTTAATGGCCCGAACGGGTTCGTTGACGACAATAAAGTGCTTTTGTTGGGGCTGGCGAATTCTTCATCTTCTCCAGTTTTCATCGGATTATTGGCAGAACAGGCTGCTGTTCTCTATTGGAGGCAGGTGCCCAAATACCCCCAAGATCAGATACTGGTACGGCGGCTCAGTTCAGGCGGTCAGGGTGATCTATTATACGTTTCTATGAAGTCATCTAACAGCAACAGCGACCAGTATATCAACTATCGTATGCAACGCCTTTTAAGTGTTTCAAAACAATCGGATGTGTGGCGGCTTTCTGGCGTTTATATTGCACCCAGAGTGTCGCCGTTAAGCATTCCGATAGGCGCAGCATTACAAGTACTTGAGGCACAGTCCGAGGTTGAGTTCGCCGTAAAACAGGCGGGGAAACCTGATTTTATGGGCGGTTTAGCTCATGGGTATGAGAAACAGTTTAGCACGTTTATGCTCGTGGATGGCAAGATGGCTAACATGACACCCGGAGGTGACACGACAATTGCCGCTAAGCAGGTAGAGGTTGTCTCTAAATCCACAATATATGAATACGGAAGCGATCCATTGAAGCCGGTGGGTATTGTCTCGAAACGCTGGAAGTTTGAATATCCCTGGGTGGAGATCAGCACACACGTGACGTGGTCAGCGGATTTGGATGTTGATGCTTGTTATCTTGCAATGTTACCGGTCAAGCGCTTAGCTAATGACGGGGTGACGCAAGTAACAGATACGGCAATACGATCACCTGAATGGGTGCTAGAAGATGTTTCGACTGCTGGTTTCGAACAAGTTATAACGCAAGCTGATCGCTACCGGATATGGGGAGGCACCGGATACTCTGCCGAAGTGGAGATGCTTGAAGGATGGGATCAGCTTAACCGTAAGTCATACATATCGAATTCGCCCGGGTATAACAAAATTTATTTTGATCGATACGGGAATGTCGGCGCAGGAACCGTCACACCAGTGCAGTCCGGCGACACCATGACATGTCGATGGAGATTTAGATTAGACTTTGACGGGTGAAGCGATCAATTGGATAAGTAATCACCGCTTGTTATCGGGGTAAAACAGCTTCTAACAGGCGGGTCCAAGTACCCTTGACCAAATATGGTCAGAGGCAACTTTTTGTCCTTGATATGAGCGAACAAATAGAGAGGAAGCGGCTCATTGGGGAAATGATAAATATATTGCCCAACCTCTAATTGAAGCGATGAAACGTCATCGAACGAGAGAACCGGTAATTTTCGCTGTGCTAATATCGCTTCATTTAGATCGGACATGAGTATCCTCTGGTAAATTATAGAGAGATTGTATTCAGCGTCGGCTTGCCCGTCCAGCGGATTTGTCGGCGCCTCAGATAAAAACTGTTGTCATCCGATCTGTGGCGCGGCGCTAGCGATTTTGTCTTTTTGTGCCAAAGCTAACGACGGTCTGCCCAGAATGTGCCGCCGTGCCACACCTACCTCAGAACCGCTGATTTAACAGCTTCAATTCTTTTAAAATTTTCGCCTGACCGCCCACTGAGGCGGTTTTTTGTGCCGAAAGGAAATCACCTCGGCAAGCGCCACATGAGATAGCTAGCTAAAGCAAAAGCAAAAAATGCTGAACCCAAGAGCCAAAACTCAGGTTGTATGTTTTCTAAAATATTCATGCACGCCCCCACGTAACCCCTAACCGTGGCATCAATATTTCAGTGAGGTAGTGGTCACAAGTGGGTGTAACTGTCGCACTTTTCAAAAGTAAACCCCAGATGCTGGCGGGCGATCTGGGGCTACGCCTTGCACGATGCGGGTAGCATCAAAGCGCAATAGCAGCATCTCACAAAAATAGGAAAACACAATGGCACGACGCATCAACGCGGCGGGGCTTTCGCTCATCCAGCAATGGGAAGGGCTTAAGCTGACCGCTTATAAAGACGTGGCTGGTATCTGGACGATTGGCTACGGGCATACGTCCGCAGCTGGATCACCAACGGTCACACCGGGAATGACGATCACGAAGGCCGAGGCTTCGCGCATTCTGCAGAACGATCTAGCGAAGTTTGAAGCGCGGGTTGAACGTCTGGTCAAGGTTCCACTTACTGACAATCAGTTCGCTGTACTGAGCTCCTTCGACTACAACACCGGCGCGCTTCACAAATCGACGTTGCTCAAAAAGCTGAACAAAGGCGATTACGATGCAGTACCGGGCGAGCTTGCCAAGTGGGTGAATGCCGGCGGCAAGAAGGTGCAGGGGCTTGTGAACCGGCGTGCTGCCGAAGCTGGCTTATGGGCCAAGGGTGCCTTTGTCTCTTCAAACACAGTTACAGCGACGACGAAGGCCAACAAAACAGACGTTGCAACAATCGGCGGCACGGGCGCAGCGGGTGCGGCGGCAACTGTTGGGCCGGTCATTCCAGAGATTGTAAGCACGATTTCAAATCAGCAGGATGAGCTTTCGAGCGGTCAGTGGGTGCGTGTTGCAATTGCGGCTGTAATTGTCGGGCTTACTCTCTGGGGCATATATCGAAAGATCAAATCATGATCTGGGCGCTAATCCCCAACCGGTTGAAGATCGTCGCCGCCGCTGTTCTGGCGGCATTTTTGTGTCTGGCTGCTGGATATGCGGCCGGAACAATCAAAGAGCGTCAGCGGTCAGCATTGGCCGCAGCAGAAGCAACCGCAAAGGCAATCCAAAAGAGGGCGGATATAGATGAGGAAGTTATCAATATGGATGCTGTTGCTCTGTGCAAGCGCCTTGGCGGGGTGCGCGAGCAATGCGACGAACTGCGCGGGCTGGAAGCAGATAAGCCTTAAGCCTGACACTGCCGTCTATCTCGCCGGTAACGATCTAAAGGCGGGGCAGGGGATTGCAGGACATAATCAATTCGGGAAATCGCGGGGCTGCTGGTAATGACAATCCCGAAATTTCAGTGGACCATAAATCTTAATACCGTTTTACAGGTGATAACTCTTGCCGGGGTTGTCGGTGGATGGATTTACATATGGGCCAATACAGAGCGAGATATTGACGAGCTTCAAGCGTGGCGCGTCGATCATGAGCTTTTGCACAAAGAGCGCCTCGCAGATGTGAAGGCAAATGAAGCCCGGCAGGATGAGCGCATGAAAGGTATCGAAGCCGATGTGCGTAAGTTAACTGGTATCACTGATAATCTTGCCTACAGGGTTGCAGCCAACGAACAGGCCACGTCAAACACGTCTGAGACTGTCAGTAAAATTCAGGACACGCTCGCGCAACTTGGCGGCGACATGCGTGTTGTGAAAGAGATATTGCAGAGGATCGAAGCAGGACAGAAGAAGGGGCATTAACTTATTCGTCCGGGTCGGTTCCGCTCTCACCCATGTAAACGCCATGAGCCGCTTGAAGCATGACCTTTGCTGCTTCCAATCGGTCCCACCCTGCGGCCTCGGCTTCGTCTAAGGCATCGACAACCTTTGCCGCCATTTCTGCCTCACATTCGAGATTACGATCCGGATATTTGCCTTCGCGCCTTGGTCTGTTCATTGCATCCTCCTGTTTTCCAAGAAGGTAGGGCAACTACGGATTTAGGCTATATCTGCGAGAGATCGGCGTTGAGGCGGTTCGGGATGAAACTCGAGCTTTCCTTGTTCCTGCAAGGTTTCAAACATGAGGACAATTGTGTCAATGGCCTCTTGTTTACTGTCACATAAGCCGTAGGGTAGTTTGGAAAATGGGTTTCGGCTAGCGCTCAGATACCACCCCCACATGCCCGCACTAGGTCCATGTTCATTTCTCAAAAGTCGGGCAAAAGTTCCTCGTTCGCAATAGGCGATAAAATCCCCCGGGGCTGTTTGTCCGCCAATAACGGTGCGCTTCCATTCTAGTTTAATCATCGTTCCGGGTTCCCATAGCTTATGAAGTTTCCGGTTCTATTGCCGCATTTGCTGCATACGATTCGTTTTTCCAGTTCTTCCAGCGTCTGCCATTCACCAAAACGCACGGCCATTAACGGCGCTGTCTTCTCGTAGTGGTGATTGCATTTCGCACAGGTGAACCGGACGACATTGGTGTGTCTCAGGTTCTTAAGGACGGTTTTCATTTAATGACGGTTGGTTTCCAGCCACGAGTAAAGCCCATCGACATTGCAAGGCTGGCATACTCGATCTCTTTGACGAGGAAGTCGCGGTCTTTTAGAAGCGCTTCAATTGCTGCCCGCACATCGCCCTTGTGATATGCAAGTACCAGCTCAATTTCATTGTCATATTCATTTTCTTGCGCAAACGCATTCATTGTACTGCTCCGTTAAAAAGCAGATACACACGCCAATCGTATATCTGTGTTAGTCTCGACCGCCATCGATGTTCTTATTTTGTTCATGCTAGTAGAAAGAGTCAATACGCCGCATGCACGGAAGAAAATTATTTTGCGTGAAGGGTTGGAAGGTGAACCGATTGCCACACCCGACTTAGGTGTGGCGGAACACGTTGAGAACCGATTGCCACACCTTGAAAAATATCAAAGCGTTTTCAATTGCTTATAATGATCTTACAAAAATGTTGGAGGCCTCACCCGGAATCGAACCGGGGTGCAAGGATTTGCAGTCCTCTGCGTAACCACTCCGCCATGAGGCCTTCCGAAGAGCGCTGTCAAATCAGTCAGTACACTCTTGATGAGTTCCAATATTGATCCAGACACGCTTCGTCAAGCCGTTACCGGCAATTGTACGTTTTTTCTCCAAGGCTTTCTAATCAAATGGCTTAATCGCTATTATTCGTCGGGGTCGCGGTCTGATGGGGTTTGTGGTCGTGCGAGATTGCCTTTGGAAAAAGTATAGCCGGTTTCCACTGCATTGCGCCCAAACTTGTTGCGCAAGTTGTCAATTGCACCTTCCGCTACCGCGCGTTTTGTGGCCGCGGTATCAACCAGATCGGGTGGATCGGCACGATCGTCAGCAGATAATTCCCCTACACCAATTCCCAGTAGTCTGAACTTTGTTCCATCGATTTCCTTTTCTAGTAGCTGAAGGCCCGTGCGAAAAATGCGATCCGCAAGTTGCGTGGGGTCTGCGAGCTGGCGATTGCGGGTGCGTAGTTTAAAATCTTGTGTCTTGAGTTTGAGGATGACAGTGCGCCCCGCAATGTCGGCTGTCTTAAGGCGGTGTGAAACCTTTTCCGACAAAGCGCGTAGGACGGGTACGAGATCGTTTGCCTGCGAGAGGTCTTTGTTGAAGGTGGTTTCTGCCGAAATGCTTTTCATGTCATGTTCTGGCTCGACCTTACGGCTGTCTTGCCCGCGCGAGAGTCTGAAAAGGCGCTGGCCCATCGTGCCATAGGCCTTCATCAGCGAGCCTTCATCCATTGTCTGCAACTGGCCGATTGTACGAATGCCGTCGCTTTCCAGTTTCGCATTAAACGACTTTCCAACGCCCCAAATCATGCTGACAGGCTTATCGCGCAGAAAATCCACTGCTTCGGCTTCTCCGATGACAGAAAATCCACGTGGTTTTTGTAGATCAGAGGCGACCTTGGCGAGGTATTTACAATAGGAAAGTCCGACCGAAATTGTAATGCCAATTTCGTCTTCCACGCGTTTGGCAAAGCGCGCAAGAACCAAAGCTGCAGGTGCACGGTGCAAGCGTTCGGTGCCTTCGAGATCAAGGAATGCCTCATCAATAGAGATGGGCTCGACGAGCGGCGTGAGTTCATGCATCAATTTTCGAACTTCACGGCCTACACGTGCGTATTTTTCCATGTTGGGTTTAACAACCACGGCGTCAGGGCAAGCTTCCAGCGCTTTGAACATCGGCATGGCGGAGCGCACGCCATGAATGCGTGCAATATAACAAGCGGTTGAAACAACGCCCCGCGTACCGCCTCCTATGATGACTGGTTTGTCGCGAATATCTGGATTGTCGCGCTTTTCCACAGAAGCATAAAAAGCATCGCAATCAACATGGGCGAGCGTGAGTTTGTAAAGCTCTGCATGACGCACAAGCCGCGGACTGCCGCACGCACTGCAACGTCGCGTCGTTGCAAATTTTTGCGGCGATAGGCAATCGCGGCAGAAACCTTGCCCCGAGTGATTTGTGGCATGAGAATCGGTCATAGCTGGATGCTGTTTTGTGAACATAAAAGGAACATCGCTTTATACCATTAAACTATGGTATTACCACCGTTACTCGGTCACACTGTTAGTTGTGCACTTGACATTGCCAAGGATATCACCAAGTTTAGCATTATGAACAACCGTTTCGCATCCATACTCCATCGGCTCCAACCGATCATGGGATAGCAACCCTCGAATCCTGCTCAGCGCAGAGGATTCCGGGGGACGGTTTGCCGCTTGCCAACAAGCGGAATTGTTAAAAGCGCTTTCTAAAAAAATAATCAGTTATTCCGGACGAGAATCGTCACGGAGAGCAATCATCACTAGACAGCAGTGAGAGAACGTCATGAGCGTAAAGAACCGTAAGAAGCCAAAGATCGTTGTAAGCGACATTGACAACGAACGCCTGACAATTCTGGCTGGTAACGTTTCCGAAAAACTGGAAGAAGTTGCTGAGGAACTGTTACAGGAACTGGATCGCGCAAAGGTTGTTCCGCAGAAAAAGCTGCCGCTTGATGTTGTTTGCATGGGCTCGACGGTGGAGTTTCGCTCCAATGACGGCCACGAACGGAAGGTAACACTCGTTTATCCGGGTGAAGCAGATATTGCGCAGGGTAAAATTTCAATTCTCACACCGATTGGTACCGCGCTTATTGGCCTGACACCCGGTCAGTCGATGTCGTGGATTGCACGTGATGGGAAGGCACATGAGCTCAGCGTTCTGAGCGTTTCTCAACCTGCATCTGCGAACGCTTGATCGGGTTTTCACAAAATGCAAAAAAGCCCCGTTTCCGGGGCTTTTTTTAAACAGTCTTGGTTCGGTTGACTTTTGTTGTTCGTTTTTTCGGCAAACATTTATCGATGAAGTCACTGAAGACGTTCACATGATACATGAATACCAATAACTCGCCTCTGCCTCGCTTAACAAAGTCCTTTTGATCCAGAATACGATTAACACGTTTAACTTCTGCGAATTTCTGCCGGCATGTTGAGGCTGGTGTCACGCGTTGCGTGAAAAATGTGCCGTCGCTTAACGGGATTTTGGGCGTTGAATATTGAGCATCTTTCTCCGCCTCTGTCGTCACGCAGCCACTGATAAAGGCTAAACTAAAACAGAGAAAAATTGCCCGAATAAGAATCTGAAACATAGAAGCCCCTGCACGATCTACACCTCATTAATTTAAAATTGAGTTTTATAATCAATTTTAATTCGCGAGATTTTAAGCGTCATGCGAGAGGTGAGGGAACTGTTTTGCCACGCAGCCGTTTGTCTTATGGAAGTGATGGTCGTGTCAACCGAACATGACGGCATAGAAAACACAAAGATTTTTTCGGTTTCTTTTTGTGGCCAACGAAATGGCAGACGAGTTCTTTCCCCGTCCGACTGTTGCTTCACAATATTTTTAAAATTGTATCGTCATCCCGCCCGGCAAAAGCATCGCTGCTTTTTCTATTGTTGCGGGATCGCGGCCTGTTTCTTGGCAAAAGCGGAGCAGCGTTGGCTCGTGGCTTAGGTAGAATTGCAATACGCCAGCAAGAAAGCCTGGCTCTTGCGCAGCCGAGCGAATGGAAGAAACCTCGATGCCTGTCAAAGCGAGGAAACGCGGCATTAGTTCATTATCCTGAGCCATCCATACGAGTGCCTCTACTGCAAGAGCTTCTGCCTCGGTCTCACTCATAACAGTTTTCATCTCATTTTTCTCCGCTCTAAGCTTATCCATTGCACCGTAAATCGCTGAAATTTCGATTCACGCTGATTTGCACTATACGCTAAAATGCAACGCAGATTCAGCTTTTGGGTGAAATAGCTGCAATGCGGGATTTGGGAGAATATTTGCTATTCGTCAATCAAATAGGCTTAAACTACATGGAATCCATTTGGGCGTAATGGGCGCAACAAACCTGTCGTTTGGCGGACAAGAATAAGACCAGGGAATATTCGATGACCAAAACTGTGATGATCGTCGAGGACAACGAACTGAATATGAAGTTGTTTCGCGATCTAATCGAAGCCAGTGGATATGAGACCATCAGGACCAGAAGTGGTCTTGAAGCGCTTGATCTTGCCCGTGAACATCGCCCTGATCTCATTCTGATGGATATTCAGTTGCCTGAAGTATCGGGTCTGGAAGTCACAAAATGGCTTAAGGACGATGAGGAACTCAAGCATATTCCAGTCATTGCTGTTACCGCATTTGCGATGAAGGGTGATGAGGAACGCATTCGGCAGGGCGGTTGCGAGGCTTACATATCCAAGCCAATTTCTGTTCCGCGATTTATTGAGACGATAAAGTCTTATCTCGGCGATGCCTGATTATTTTGAATAAAGGCACGCTCGCGATATAAGATCTTAGGGGGGCAGGGGATCATGACAGCACGAATTCTCGTCGTGGATGATGAAGAATCGAGCGTAAAGCTGCTTGAAGCTCTGCTTTTGCGCGAATATTATGAAGTTGTGTCCGCTTATGACGGGTCGGAGGCGATTGAAATCTGTCTGGGGGGGCAGATTGATGTCGTCATTCTGGATGTTTTGATGCCGGGTATTGATGGTTTTGAAGTATGTCGTCGTCTGAAAGACGATCCGCGCACGACCAATATACCGGTCGTGATGCTGACGGCACTTAATACAGCTCAAGATAAGATCACAGGCCTTGAAGCGGGCGCAGACGATTTCATGACGAAGCCCGTCAATGATCAGCGACTGCTTTCGCGTGTTAAAAGTCTAGCGCGTTTAAAGATGGTTTCGGATGAATTGTTTCAACGAACCGGTACGGTTGCGGATACAGAGGTGGAAGCGTTGCTTGTCACCAAACTTTCTGGTCGCTTCGGTGGAGGAGAAGACGCAGCACGCATTTTGATTGTTGATGAGAACGAAATCGCGGCTGCGCGACTGCGCATGATTCTGGGCGACGACTATTTCGTCGATGTCGCCAATGATGCCAATGATGCGCTTATCAAGGCGATAGAAAACGATTATGACAGCATCGTCATTTCAGCTGATTTTACTTATTATGATCCGCTGCGGCTTTGTTCGCAGATACGAACGATTGAACGCACGAGGCTTGTTCCGATCATTCTGATCGTCAATGAAGATGAAGGCTCCCTGGTGGTGCGCGCGCTCGAACTGGGGGTGAATGATTATGTCATGCGCCCATTGGAAAAGCTTGAGCTTTATGCGCGCTTGCGTACGCAGATTAAACGTAAATGCTACAATGATCTTTTGCGCCAGAGTCTGCATCGCACCATAACTATGGCGGTTACAGACAGCCTCACAGGGCTGCATAACCGCCGTTACCTTGATACGCATATGCCAGTGCTTCTAACACGTGCTACGGGCCGCGAGAGGCCGTTAACGGTCATCATGATCGACTTCGACCACTTTAAGCGCGTCAATGACCAATATGGTCATGATGGTGGCGATGATGTGCTTCGAGAATTTGCGGCACGATTGCGTAAGAAGATTCGCGGTATGGATGTGATGTGTCGCTATGGCGGTGAAGAGTTTGCTATTGTGCTACCTGACACCGATTTGGCCAATGCTGCAGCCGTGGCCGAGCGGATACGTGATGCTGTATCAGAAGAGCCGTTCTTGCTTTTTGGCGGCAAGCATCAGATTTCGATGACGATCAGCATTGGGATTGCGTCGCTTCGGTTGATGGGTGGTGATACGGTGGAAGCGCTTTTCGCCCGCACTGATGCGGCCCTTTATGAGGCGAAAAAGAAAGGTCGGAACCGCATCGTCCTTTCTGCGGCCTGAATGCTGTCGACAGCGCCCAAGAAAAAAGCCGTCTCATAGAGACGGCTTTTTGATTTCTGCCAGTTAGCCTGGCGGTAGAAACGAATTACTTAATCTTCGTTTCCTTGAACTCGACGTGCTTGCGCGCGATCGGGTCGTACTTAGTCTTTGTCATCTTATCCGTCATCGTGCGGCTGTTCTTCTTCGTTACGTAGAAGAAACCGGTGTCAGCGGTCGACAAAAGCTTGATCTTGATGGTCGTAGCCTTGGCCATATCGAAATACCTGCTCTTTCATGATTAAACCGCTACGAGTCTCACCTATTGGTAAGAAGCGGAAATTCGGCGCGACACTACGGTTTGAGAGCGAAAAGTCAACCCCGCTTCTTCTTTTGAACCAGCCTAATCGCAGCAAAGAGTGCAAAAGCCGCAAAAAAGATGCCGAGTGTCAGCGGAAATCCCTTCGGTCCCATCGCATCCATGCCGACTCCGACCGCCTGCGGGCCTGCCAGCATGCCAATTGCATAGCAAAAAATAAATGCAGCATTCGCAGATGCAAGTTCGCGTCCGGTGAGCTCAGAACCGAGATGGGCAAGACCCACGGTATAAAGACCAGCGACCACACCACCCCACAAAAATAGCACGGCAGCCATGAGATACCAGCTATACATCAAGTAGGGCAGGGCGATCATTCCGATCAGGCCTGTGAGAGCACAGAACAGAAGCAATTTTCGACGGTCCGAAATCTTGTCGCTGATGATTCCCAATGGAATCTGCATCAACACATTGCCGAGTCCGATCATGGTCAGGAGTAGTGCTGCGTCTCCCTCGCTAAAGCCGACGCGTGCGCCAAAGACTGGAAACAGTGCGAACCCTCCGGTCTCGACGGCACCAAAAACAAACACAGCCATTGTCGCGGTTGGAACTGCAAAGATAAATGGCAGGAAAGGGACGTGCTCGCCTTCCTCGAAATCTGGGCTATCGCGCCATGCGATCAAGACGGGAATGATGGCAATTATGATGATTGCGAAACCGACATAGAAGGGCATGCCACCCGCACTGCCGATTTTTGAGAATAACCACGGCCCGAGTGCGAAGCCGAGTGAGAGCGACGTCGCATAGATACCAAGCACCAAACCTCGTTTTTCCGGAGGAGCGGAAGCGTTAATCCAATATTCGGAAAGAACGAAAAGCACGGTCAGTGCGAAATGCAGGACGATTCGCAGTGCGAACCATGCCCAAAGTGGCTGCAAAAAATGAAATCCAAGAAATGCGAAACTGCCGATAAGCAGCATAAGAACGATTGCTTTCGCGACGCCAAGGCGCGCTGCAATCGGTGCTGCGAGTGGTGCTGCAACGATGGATGCAAGCCCAGCGACAGCGGTGTTGGCACCAATCAGGCTGGCTGAGTGGCCTCGGCTTTCCAGCAAAACGCTCAAAAGCGGAATGCCTAGCCCGATAGCGGCACCCATAGCGCTGATCGTAGCAATCGCTGCCGCAAGCGAACGCCAATGCAATTCGCCTTCACTGGGCCCCTTGCCGGGTTGCTGCGCTGCAAGATCGGCGGGATGAATTTCTTTGTTCATAAGGTCAGATCACTTCACGCACAAAGCGGCCATACCGCTTGCTGTATTGTACCACCGGAAGGGTGGCTGGCAATTCGTACCGGGTTTCTGTCAGCAGCGTCTTCGCTTCCTTCAGAATGGCCTGAGTAATACGGGCAACATCCAGTTTATCAACCTCATCAATCGAAACCCAATTTAAATCCTGAAGTTCTCCACCGGGAACAAGTTTCTGCTTTGGCAGTTCTGGCAGGCTGTCGCGAAAAGCCATGAAAAAACGTGCATCAAATCGTCGGACATTTCCGGGCGGCGTGATCGCGCGTGCGAAATAGCGCAGATCGCCCAGCGCAGGCAGTGCTCCACCTTCCAGAAATGACAGCCAGTCCCTGTTTGCAGGAGAATTGCCACCGTTTGATGACAGGGCCGCTTGATGGTTTTGTCGGGCAAAACGCAGGCCGGTTTCCTCAAAAGTTTCGCGAATGGCACAAAGCCCAAGCGCTCGCGCTCGCCGCAGCGTCGCGCGCGTTCCCATGCCTGTGACGAGCTTAACCGTGTCTTCAGCGGTTAATTCGGATGCAGCAGCAATACTGCCATCGCCGGGGTCAGCCCGACCTCCCGGAAACACATATTTTCCTGGCATGAAGGCGAGAGATTGATGGCGGCGTCCCATTAAAATACGCGGGATTCGCTCAGTGCGATCGATAAGAAGTAGCGACGCTGCATCGCGAGGGCGAAGCAGCGGTTTTATTTTATCATTTGTGGTGTGTGAGGCGGATGTCACGGGCAAAACCCTGTCAGGTAACGTCGCCGTATTCCCCTTCGCCTTTTCCGCCAAAACCATGCATGAACAAGGCCCATTGCAGTCCAATGGTAGCACCTTTGATCGGCTGCAGAAGCGCCAGTGACATCAGAACGATCATCGGTCCCCATATGGCCATATGCGCTATGAGTGAAAGGTCTGTCGTCGCCTCAACGCCCATGAAGGCACCAACGACGATATGACCAACAATCAAAATCGTCAGATAGGCAGGAAGATCATCGGCGCGCTGTTCGGTATAATCTTCATCACAGACAGAGCAATGATCAACTGGCTTTACAAAAGAACGAAACAATTTGCCTTCGCCGCAATGCGGGCAGCGGGATTTAAATCCGCGCCACATTGCCTGACCCAGATTGCGGGTTGGCCGGGTTGTTTTCTGGTTATCGCCGCCGAAAACGTGGATTTGATTATCTGTTGAACTGGCCTCTAACGTGTTCATTTGCGACCTTTTCTTTTTGAGCGCGAAACGCCTGCTGGCTTTCCTGTGCGCCCGCGCATTCCCTTGGTTGCCTTATGATGCGAACGCGTCGACATCGGAAGGGAGTGCGGTTCCGAAACCATCTCAAAACGAAGCGCACCCGCGACAGGGAGCGCTTCCACAAGCTTCACCGTGACTGTATCGCCGAGCCGGAAGCCTTTTCCGCTTCTTTCACCAGCGATTGCGTGGTTTGCTTCATCATACAGATAGTATTCATTGCCCAAACTTGAAATGGGCACAAGTCCATCCGCGCCATATGTCGCAAGAGAAACGAAAAGTCCGGCTCTTGTAACGCCAGTAACACGGCCCTCATATTCATCGCCAAGATGCGCTGCGAGGAAATGCGCAATCAGGCGGTCAACGGTTTCGCGTTCGGCCAGCATGGCGCGGCGTTCGGTTGATGAAATAAGTGCCGCTATTTCTACGAGCTGCGCCTCTTCAGCCGTGGTCAGGCCATCACTTCCAAGTCCCAGAGCCTTCACCAAAGCGCGATGTACGATCAGATCGGCGTAACGACGGATAGGCGACGTGAAATGCGCATACTTATGAAGATGCAGGCCAAAATGCCCGATATTATCCGGGCTATAAATAGCCTGGCTTTGCGTGCGCAAAACAACCTGATTGACCAGGTCCTGATGGTCGGTGCCTTCGACCGCTTCAAGAATGCGATTGAACTGGCCCGGCCTGAGTTCGGCACCTTTGGCGAGGTTCATATCGAGCGTTCGCAGAAACTCGCGCAGCGATTCCTGTTTGGCAAGCGCCGGTGCATCATGGATACGGAAAATGAGCGGCTGGCGCTTCGCTTCCAGAACTTCTGCCGCAGCCACGTTGGCCTGAATCATAAATTCTTCAATGAGTTTATGTGCATCCAGCCGTTCCGGCACGATGACCTTTTCGACCTTGCCATCAGGCGCAAGAATAATTTTCTTTTCTGGCAGATCAAGCTCAAGCGGTTCACGCGCATCACGTCCGCGTTTAAGTGCTGCGTAGGCAGCCCAAAGCGGCTTCAGGATGGTGTCGAGGATCGGTGCGGTCTTCTCGTCCGTTGCACCGTCAATCGCTGCCTGTGCCTGCTGATAAGAAAGCTTGGCGTGTGAGCGCATCAGGATGCGATGAAACTTATGTGATTTCTTATGGCCGTTTGCGTCAAACACCATCCGCACAGCAAGTGCCGGACGATCTTCCAGTTCACGCAATGAACACAGATCGTTTGAAATGCGTTCCGGCAGCATCGGCACGACCCGATCCGGGAAATAGACCGAATTGCCGCGCTTTAATGCCTCGCGATCAAGAGCAGAGCCGGGGCGAATGTAAGCAGCAACATCGGCAATAGCTACTACAGCCACAAAGCCACCGAGATTTTTGGGATCCGTATCCGGCTCCGCATAAACGGCATCATCGTGGTCTTTTGCATCTGCTGGATCGATGGTGAGCAATGGCATTTCGCGCCAGTCTTCACGACCATCCAGCGTTGCGGGCTCTACAGCCGCTGCTTCGCGCAGAACTTCCTCAGGGAAGATATGCGGGATTTCATGCTCATGAATAGCAATCATCGACAGCGCTTTTTCACTGTCTATGGAACCAACGACTTGACGCACTTTGCCAGAAGGCAGGCCATAACGGCGCGACGACAGAAGTTCCACTTCGACCAGATCACCACTCTTGGCATCTTGCAGTGATTGCGCGTCAAGCTGCACTTCCGGCTGCTTGCGATTGACCGGCTCAAGCCGCCATTCACCATTGCTCAGCTTGCGCAAAACACCAAGAACGGCATTGTTGTTCTGTTCAAGAACCTTGATGACACGCGCCGAATATTCCGGGACGTCATGCTCTTTGCTGCGGAAAATTTTTGCCAACACGCGATCACCGACGCCCACAACCGGTCCATCAGAGGTCTTGTTCAGGCGTGTGCGACGGATCACAACGACAGGTGGCTCGCCATATTCTGCCTCGTCCCAATCGACAGGGCTCGCAACGAGACCGCCTTCTTTATCGCGACCGGTGATGTTCAAGCTGGCAATAGGCGGCAATGAACCCGGGCGCGACAAGCGGCGATCACGTTTTTGGACCAAGCCTTCATCGCTCAACTCACGCAACAGGTCTTTGAGATAAACCCGCGCATCACCCTTAATGTTAAACGCCTTAGCCAATTCGCGCTTGCCTGCACGGTCGGGATTTTCCTCGATAAATTTGAGGACTTCCTCACGCGTTGGCAGATAAGCCATAGGGTCGGCTGATTTTGCCTCATTCAATTTTGCTGTTGCGGCACGCCGTTCGGTCCGTGCGGATCGTCCGGTATCGGGTTTGGGGAAACGACGTGCCAATTCTTACTCCTCTGCCGGCTTCGCTGTTGCTTTAGACGGGGCTTTTGCTTTGGAAGCTGCTGTTTTCTTCGCCGCTGGCTTTTTAGCAGCAGCTTTTTTGGGTGCGGTTTTCTTTTCGCCGTCTGCCGACTTAGCAGCTGACTTGCGAGCAGGAGCTTTCTTGGTCTTGGTGCTGCCAGCCTTTGCGGTGATCAGAACCAAGGCTTCTTCCAACGTCACACTCGCCGGGTCTTGTCCCTTTGGAAGTGTCGCATTGACCTTGCCCCAATTCACATATGGACCATAACGGCCATCGCGAACAGTGATTGAACCGCCATCTGGGTGATCGCCAAGTGTTGCAAGTGCTGCAGGCGTTGAACGGCCACGACCGCCGCCATTGGCTTTTTTATCCGCAAGTACAGCAACAGCACGGTTCAGGCCAACAGAGAAGACTTCTTCCGCGTTTTCAAGGTTCGCGAAAGTTCCGTCATGACTGACATAAGGACCATAACGGCCAATACCTGCCGAGATCATTTTGCCGGTTTCAGGATGCTGTCCAACATCACGTGGCAGTGACAGAAGGGCAATCGCTTTTTCATGATCAACTGTATCCAGCGACCAACCTTTTGGCAGGCTGGCGCGCTTTGCTTCTTTGCCTTCGCCACGCTGAATATAGGGACCAAAGCGCCCACTGCGCGCGGTGATTTCTTCGCCGGTGAATGGATCTTTGCCGAGCGACTTTGGCTCATCTGAAGCCGCAGCTTCACCATTGCCGTCGCCACTCAACTGACGCGTGAACTTGCACTCAGGATAATTCGAGCAGCCAACGAATGCGCCATACTTGCCAAGCTTCAGCGATAGCTGTCCGGTGCCACACGTTGGGCACGAGCGCGGATCGCTGCCGTCGCCACGATCAGGGAAGGCGAGCGGTGCAAGCTCTTCATTAAGCGCATCAAGAACATTAGTAACGCGCAGTTCTTTAATGTCATCAATTGAGCCGGAGAAATCGCGCCAGAAATCCCGCAATACGTCTTTCCACAGCAGCTTGCCGTCAGAAATCAGATCGAGCTTTTCTTCGAGATCAGCGGTGAAATCATATTCCACGTAACGCTTGAAAAAGCTTTCGAGGAACGACGTTACCAAGCGACCTTTCGGGTCAGGTGTCAGCTTGCGCTTGTCGATCGTGATGTATTCGCGATCACGAAGGGTTGCGAGTGTCGCGGCATAGGTCGATGGACGGCCAATGCCCAATTCTTCCATCTTCTTGATGAGAGAAGCTTCAGAGTAACGCGGCGGTGGTTCCGTCAAATGCTGTGTGGCATCGATTTTTTCGCGTGCGATTGCTTCGCCCGAACGGATTTCAGGCAGCTTTGCGCTGTCTTCATCCTCGTCTTCTTCCTCACGGTGGTCCGTATAGACAGCGAGGAAGCCGTCGAATTTTGTTACCGAACCATTTGCGCGCAGCATGGCTGATTTCGCGCCATTGGTGGCTTCAATGTCAGCTGTGGTGCGCTCAATGTCTGCCGCCTGCATCTGGCTTGCGATGGTGCGCTTCCAGATCAGTTCATAAAGGCGGGCCTGATCTTCATCAAGGAAACGGCGCATTTCTTTTGGATGGCGCGAGAAATCCGTTGGGCGGATTGCTTCGTGCGCTTCCTGCGCATTCTTGGCCTTGCTGGAATAATAGCGCGGCTTTTCCGGCACGTAATTTGGGCCGAAGTTTTTACCAATCGTGTCACGTGCTGCATTGATCGCTTCGGGTGCGATCTGCACACCGTCAGTACGCATATAAGTGATCAAACCGGCAGTTTCGCCGCCAATATCGACACCTTCATAAAGACGCTGTGCGATCTGCATCGTGCGAGATGCCGAAAAACCGAGCTGGCCCGATGCGGCCTGCTGGAGTGTTGAGGTGGTGAATGGTGGGCCAGGATTGCGCTTGGTTGGCTTGGCTTCAACTGAGACAGCTTTGAAGCTTGCGCCTTCCAGCATCGTGCGAATTGCCGTTGCCTGCTCTTCATTCTTAATGTCGAGCTTGCCGAGCTTCTTACCGTCAACTGCCGTCAGGCGTGCGGTAAACGCATCATTGCGCGGTGTTTTCAACGAAGCGGCAATGTTCCAGTATTCTTCACGAATGAAGCGTTCGATCTCAGATTCGCGGTCACAGACAAGGCGCAATGCAACCGACTGAACACGTCCAGCAGAACGTGCGCCCGGCAGTTTACGCCAAAGAACCGGCGATAGATTGAAACCCACTAGATAATCCAGTGCACGGCGCGCCAGATACGCATCGACCAATGGGATGTCGAGATCACGCGGATTGGCGATAGCATCCAGAACGGATTTCTTGGTGATCGCGTTGAACGCAACACGCTTTACGGTTTTGCCTTTCAGCGCCTTTTTCTGGTTCAAAACTTCCAGCACGTGCCACGAAATAGCCTCGCCTTCGCGATCCGGATCGGTTGCGAGAAACAATGCGTCGCTGTCTTTCAGCGCTTTGATAATATCCCCCAGACGTTTGGTAGAATTGCCATCCACCTCCCATGACATCGCAAAGTCTTCATCCGGGCGGACTGAACCATCTTTAGCTGGCAAATCTCGCACGTGACCGAACGAGGCCAGAACCGTATAGTTCGAGCCAAGATATTTATTGATGGTTTTTGCCTTTGCAGGCGATTCTACGACGACAACATTCATTAAAGCAGCCCAGATTCGCGATCTTCACAGGCAAAATGCCAATTCATCGCGTTCAAATTGTTGCCTTTCACATGAACAGCGGTTTGCGTTTGGTCAAGAGCGACAAGCGAAAAATCGTCAAATACAACCAAAGATTGATATTGTTAATTATAAACCAGATGGTAGAATTGTTGTCGAAATTATCCAAATGCATATGCCAAATAGATGATTTTAGGATGGAGATAAACGAACGATCTTGGGGGCAAGTATGGTTCAACGGGTGGCGACACGCCGGGAGTTGTTAATGTATATTGAGCAAATGCTTGGGGAATTGATAGTGATGGCTAAAGAAACTAATCAGCCTTTACTTGTTTACATGATGGACATGGCGTTGCAGGAGGCGAAAGAAGGCAGCCGCAAACGCAAATCTGCAAAATAATATTCAAATATATTTTCTACTGAGGCACCAATGCCACCTGATTGCCGGGATAACGTAAAAGTCGCCCGGCAAGATCAAGCTCCAACAGAATGAGTTGCGCGCTGCTGGCATCAAGGCTGGTATGTCGCACAAGGGTATCCACATCAATCGGGACGACGCTTAACGCATCAAGCAGAATGTCACGCTGTTCTTCAGTGGTGACTGCATGAGGCGGTTCTGGCGGCTCGTCAAATTGTTTGAGCAGGTCCGGTTGATCTGCGTCTCGCTGAATTGCTTCTCGACCTATCAGTGGGTTCAAGGCTTCAATAACGTCATCGGCATTCGTGACGAGTGTGGCTCCTTGTTTCAACAGTGAATTGGTTCCGCGAGCGCGCGGATCAAGCGGTGAGCCGGGTACGGCAAACACCGTGCGGCCCATTTCACCTGCCATACGTGCGCTGATAAGCGATCCTGAACGTTCCGCTGCTTCAACGACGATCAGTCCGAGTGACAGCCCTGCAATGATGCGGTTACGGCGTGGGAAATCGCGTGAGCGTGGTTCTGCCCCCATCGGCATTTCGCTGATTAATGCGCTCTCATGTTCCGGTATTGCGCGATAGATGGGCAGGTTTTCGGGGGGGTAAGGTCTGTCGAGACCACCTGCCAGCACAGCGACTGTTCCGCTTGTTAGACTTGCCTTGTGTGCCGCAGCGTCGATGCCCCTCGCAAGGCCTGAAACAACTGCGAAGCCAGCGTCTCCCAGCTCCCGTGCCAGTTTTTCCGTGAAGCGAGCGCCGACAACGGATGCATTGCGCGATCCAACAATCGCAACCGGCGGCTTGCGAAAGACATTTGGATTGCCCTTTATGATAACAAGCGGCGGCGGTGCTTCGCAGTTTTTAAGCTGTTGCGGATAGTCAGGCTCGCCCATGCCGACAAGCCGCGCACCCATGCGCGCAATTGCTTCAATCTCGCGTTCGGCATCTTCAAGCGGCGTAACACGGACGGGTTTTGAACCACCGCCACGTATATTAAGATCAGGAAGACGTTCTATGGCGCTGGCCGCAGAGCCACAAAACATGATGAGATCGCGAAACGCGACGGGTCCGATATTTTCAGTGCGAATGAGACGCAGCCAATTGAGCCGCTGCTTATCTGAGAGGCGAATTCCGTTTTTTGAATTCGCGCTCTGTTTCATCCTTTTTTACCAATCTTGCTTTCGGTACCGCTGAGAAGGCGTGAAATATTGGCATGGTGTTTGATAAAGATGATAATCGTCATAATTGCAAACAGTGTCGCAATCGCCAGATCACCGCGCACATAAAGCGCAATTGGGACAATGAGGCTGGCCACAAGTGCAGACAGTGACGAATAGCGGGTGAGAAGGGCAGTGACGATCCATGCGGCGATGAAAATCAGTGCGCTGGGCCATGCGAGGCCGAGCAGAATGCCGAGATAGGTCGCGACGCCTTTGCCACCTTTAAAGCCTATCCAGACCGGAAACAAATGGCCAATAAAGGCACCAAAACCGGCAGCAATAGCCGCATCCTGACCAAATTTTGATGCAATAAGAACCGCTGCTGTGCCTTTTAGTGCATCGAGAAGGAGAGTTGCTGCGGCGAGTTTCTTATTGCCGGTACGCAAAACATTTGTTGCGCCGATATTGCCTGAGCCGATCGAACGTACATCGCCAAGTCCTGCGAGCCTTGTCAGGATAAGCCCAAAGGGAATGGAACCAAGGATATAGCCGAATATCAGCGTGCCGAGTGTCACCAAATTGATAAGACCTGCGTCGGCCATGAAATTCCCCATATCTTCTTTATGAAATCAGTTGAGAAGAAAAGCCGCCTAAAATCAAGACGGCTTTTCAAAATTTGTGAGAGCGATAAGAAAAGCCTAAGGCATTATTCTTGATGCTTATTTAGTGACAGCTAAGCCGTATAAACGGTTTTCCCGCCAACGATCGTGCGGTTAACACGGCCCTGGAAGCGGGCACCTTCAAAACAGCTGTTTTTTGAGCGCGAATGCAGGTCTTCTTCGCGAACCACCCAAGGCTCATCGAGATCAACAATCGCAAGATCTGCTTTTGTACTAGGCTTCAGCGTTCCTGCATCGAGACCAAAAATCCGCGCAGGAGCGGTTGAAAGCACTTCCACCAGACGAAGCAGCGGGATGCTGTCGTTGTGGTGAAGACGAAGCGCCGCTGCCAGCAGCGTTTCCAGACCAATCGCGCCAGCTTCCGCATCTGCAAAAGGCAGACGTTTTGTGTCTACATCCTGCGGGTCATGTGCCGAAACTACAATGTCGATAGTACCGTTTTTCACGGCCTCAACCATTGCCAGACGATCTTCTTCGTTGCGAAGCGGTGGTGAGAGCCGGAAGAATGTACGAAATTCGCCGATATCGTTTTCGTTAAGCGACAAGTGATTGATGGAAATGCCAGCGGTGACATTTGTGCCGTGCTCTTTTGAACGCTTGAGCGCATCGGCTGACATCGCGCAGGAAATTTGTGCTGCGTGATATTTGCTGCGAGTGAGGGCAGCCAAACGCAGATCACGCTCCAGTGGAATCACTTCCGCTTCACGTGGGCTTCCCGAGAGTCCAAGCCAGCTTGCAAACAGCCCTTCATTCATCACGCCATTGGCACCGAGATATGGATCGCGTGTTTCGCAGGCAATTACAGCATCGAAATCGCGCGCATAAGTGAGCGCACGACGCATCAGCTGCGTATTAACAAGCGTGTTGCGACCTTCAGTGAAGGCAACCGCACCTGCATCGCGAAGCAGGCCGATTTCCGTCATTTCCTCACCATGCAGGCCCTTGGTAATGGCAGCGGCGGGATGCACATTGACGATAGCCGTGTCGCGTGCGGTTCGCTTGACGAATTCCACAAGCGCCACGTCATCAATAACCGGATCGGTATCCGGCATCATGATGATTGAGGTTACACCGCCAGCCGCTGCGGCCTGACTGGCCGATGCAATGGTTTCACGATGCTCGGCGCCCGGCTCGCCTACGAAGACGCGGGAATCAACCAGACCCGGCAAAATAGCCATGCCATTGAGGTCGATGATTTCAGCACCTTCCGGGGCACCTTGATTACGGGCATCTGCACCGCTGGCGACAATCTTGTCGTCTTTGATCAAAAGGCTTCCAACTTCATCGAGCCGGCGTGACGGATCGATGATGCGGGCATTTTCAAAAAGAATCGCACTCATGCCCGTTCTCCTGCGGCTGTTTCGCGTCGGGGATCGAGCAAGGCTTCCATAACCGCCATACGAACGGCGACACCCATTTCCACCTGCTGCTGAATCATGCTCTGCGGACCGTCTGCGACATCAGATGCGATTTCGACACCGCGATTCATCGGGCCCGGATGCATGACGAGTGCGTCGGGCCGCGCGATTTTCAGCTTTTCTTTGTCGAGACCGTAGAAGCGGAAATATTCACGCACCGATGGTACGAAAGAGCCAGCCATACGCTCACGCTGGAGGCGCAGCATCATGACGACATCGGCGTCTTTCAGACCTTCTTCCATGGTGTTGTAAACTTCAACACTCATATCGGCGATGCCGGAAGGCAACAGAGTCGATGGGGCGACGACGCGAACACGCGCGCCAAGTGCATTGAGAAGCAGGATATTGGAGCGCGCAACGCGCGAGTGAAGCACATCGCCGCAAATGGCAACGATCAGGTTCCCGATGTCGCCCTTGGCACGGCGGATGGTCAGCGCATCAAGCAGCGCCTGTGTTGGGTGTTCGTGCGCACCGTCGCCCGCATTGACGACTGCGCAGCCGACTTTTTGCGCGAGAAGCGCCGCAGCACCAGCAGATGCATGGCGAATGACCAGAATGTCTGGCTGCATGGCGTTCAGCGTCATCGCGGTGTCGATGAGCGTTTCGCCCTTTTTGACCGATGAATTGCCCACCGACATGTTCATCACGTCCGCGCCCAGCCGTTTTCCGGCGAGTTCGAACGATGATTGCGTTCGCGTCGATGCTTCAAAGAAGAGGTTGATTTGGGTGCGACCGCGCAGCACGGACTTTTTCTTCTCGGACTGTCTGGAGACAGCCACTTCCTGATCCGCAAGATCGAGAAGACAATTAATGTCCAGGGGCGATAGCCCCTTGATGCCAAGCAGGTGGCGATGAGGGAAAATCGGTGAGACCGTTTGATTTGTCATGGCAAGTCACCCGTATAGAGCCGCAAGAACTGGACCGCAACCGCCCTTATAATGGCTTTGGCCGATTCACAAAGAAAAACCTGTATTCTTTGGGCATAAAGCGGTGGGCTGTGTGAAAATGTTAGGAAATTACGATGCAAGAAAGCATAGAATGTTAAATCGCTGAGCCGCAAAAGGCTCACGAGCTGAATTTGAATTGAACAGAACCAAACGGATGAGCCTGTGAAAACGCACGAAGTCACCAACCAGACACCGTCCATGACGGGCACAAATGCATATCTGGGCGATCCGCTTCTGATACAGATCGCAGCGCGTTTCCCAAAAGAACTGCATTCTGATCTGGAAAACACCGGACGTTTCGTCATGTCGGCAGAAGCGCAGGATCTGGCGCGTCTTGCCAACACCGAATTGCCAAAGCTGCGCACGCATGATCGTCAGGGTCGTCGCGCTGATCTGGTGGAATATCACCCCGCTTATCATGCGCTGATGCGCCGTTCGATTGCGCAGGGCCTTCATTGCTCAATTTGGGAGGCCAATCCAGCTGAAGCCGGACGTCGCCATCAGGCTCGCGCCGCGCGCTTCTTCCTGACAGCACAGCTTGAGGCAGGGCATCTCTGCCCGTTGACCATGACCAATGCGTCGCTTGCAGCCGTCATGGCGTCGCCCGATCTCTACAAGGAATGGTCGCCGCAGATTCTGTCGCGCAAGTATGATTCCTCGCAAAAGCCTGCTCTGCAGAAGCACGGCATAACGCTTGGCATGGGCATGACCGAGAAGCAGGGCGGCACGGATGTTCGCGCCAATACTACCCGCGCAGAACGCAATGAAGATGGCACCTATGCAATCAGCGGCCATAAGTGGTTCATGTCGGCGCCTATGTCGGATGCCTTTCTGGTGCTGGCACAGGCGGAAGAGGGGCTTTCCTGCTTCCTGTTGCCGCGTCTGACCAATGAAACGGCTGGAAACGGCTTCTACTTCCAACGTCTCAAAGACAAACTCGGCAACAAATCCAATGCTTCATCCGAAGTCGAGTTCGACGGCGCGATTGGTCATCTGGTCGGTAATCCCGGCGAAGGCGTCAAAACCATCATGGATATGGTGACACTGACGCGGCTTGATTGTGCGGTTGCCTCTGCTGGTCTGATGCGCTCAGGGCTGGCCGAGGCCGTTCACCATGCGCGTCATCGTGAGGTGGGTGGGCAAAAGCTCATTGAACAGCCGCTGATGAGCCGCGTTCTTGCCGATATGGCACTGGATGTCGCGGGTGCTACCGCACTTTCCATGCGTCTGGCGCGCGCTTTTGATATGGCTGCAAGTGATCGCGCGGAAGCGGCTTTTGCGCGCTGCATGACGCCGGTTGTGAAATACTGGGTCTGCAAAATTGCACCGGCATTGCTTTATGAAGCGATGGAGTGCCTTGGCGGCAATGGCTACATAGAGGAAGGAAATCTCGCACGGGCCTATCGCGAAGCGCCGGTCAATGCGATCTGGGAAGGCTCGGGCAATGTGATGGCGCTTGATGTGGCGCGTGTGCTTTCGCGTGCTCCAGCTTTGTTCGATGAAGTTCTCGACTGGATCAGCGGGCAGCTGGGCGTACGCGGGCAGGGGACGATTGATGTGTTGCAGGCGGCCTTGCAGCTAACCGAAACCGATCAGGGTGTTGCGCGCCTTCTGACAGAGCAGCTTGCTTATGCTGCTGCCGCCGCAGAACTGCGTAATCTTGGCGCGGATGATGTGGCCGATGCATTTATCGAAACGCGTCTTGGTGGTCAGTGGCGTTCGACCTATGGCATGCTGGACGCACGCCATAATGCCAATCGGATATTGGACCAGCTTTATCCGGCGTCGTAATCGCTGTCATCGACGTTCGATGAGCGCAGCATGTGCAGGCGATCGAGCGCACCTTGCAAAATGAAGGAAGCTGCGGCCGAATCAATCCGTTCGGCCCGCTTTCCGCGTGAAACGTCCATGCCGATCAGCGCGCGTTCGGCTGCGACTGTAGACAGGCGCTCGTCCCAGTAGACGAAGGGCAGGTCGGTCAGTGGCTGCATAGTGCGCACGAAGGCGCGCGTCGCCTGAACGCGTGGACCAGCTGAACCGTCCATGTTCATCGGCAGGCCAATAATAATGACGCCGACCTTGTCTGCTTCGAGTGCTTTCAGCAGCACCTGTGCATCGATTGTGAACTTGGTGCGTTTAATCACGGGACGCGGATGTGAGAACGACAGGCCGAGATCAGAAACCGCAAGGCCGATAGTTTTGGTCCCAAGATCAAGCCCGGCGACTGTCTGGCCGGGTTGCAGAATTTCCAAAACGTCTTCGATCTCAACGACGGCCATATGTCCTCATAGTATTTTGATCAGGCTTCATATTGCCTGATGGAATTGCAACGTAATATCTGTTTTAAAACTGAAAATCGAGCCGCAAGGAGACACACAATGAAAATCACCTGGTTGGGCCATGCAGCCTATCGCGTTGAAACGGAACAAGCGGTCATTCTCATTGATCCGTTTATCAATGGAAATCCGGGCGCCAAGGGCATCGATTTTAATGAAGCGACTAAAGGCACCACGCATATCGCGCTGACTCACGGTCATGGTGACCATATCGGCGATACAGTGGCAATCGCAAAGGAACATGGTGCAACGGTCATAGCAAATGCCGATCTTGCCGCTTGGCTTGGGAGTCAGGGTGTGGAAAAGCTGGATCCGGGCAATACTGGCGGCACGCTTTCTTTTGACGGATTTACTGTCACATTTGTCAATGCGCTCCATTCATCAGCTACCCTGACGGACGGCTGTGAAAGTCAGGCGCTGGGCAACCCGAACGGGTTGGTATTCCATTTCAACAATTCTCCATCGCTTTATCACATGGGAGATACGGATATTTTCTCCGATATGGCGCTTATCAATGAATTGCATCAGCCGGAGATCGGTATAGTTCCTATTGGCGATCGCTTTACGATGGGTGGTGCTGTGGCAGCTCTTGCCTGTCAGCGTTATTTCAACTTTAAAACCGTACTACCATGCCACTACGGTTCTTTCCCGATCATTGATCAGAATGCGGATAAGTTCGTTGCTGGCATGGAAGGACAGACGAATACCAAAGTTCTGGTTGCTCCAGCGGGCACGGTTCATAGTTTCTAACTATGGATGGAAGCGCAAGAAATGTTGCGCTTCCGCACCCACACCGTTATAGCCGGTAAAAGAACCTTTTCGGGGTGGTTTCGTGCCGTCCTAAACATATAATTGCGGAGAACAGGATGTCCGTCGATATTTCCACCGTCAAGCGCGTCGCGCATCTTGCGCGTATTGCTGTCACTGAAGACGAAGCAGAGCGCATGACCGGCGAACTCAATGCAATTCTGGGCTTTGTCGAGCAATTGAACGAAGTCGATATCGAAGGCGTTGAGCCCATGACGTCGGTTTCGCCGATGAAAATGCGCTTGCGCGAAGATGCAGTGACGGACGGAAATATCGCCAGTGCGGTTGTTGCCAATGCGCCTGTGACCGAAGACAATTTCTTTGTCGTGCCAAAGGTCGTGGAGTAAGCCGATGGCTATCCGGGTTTCCATCGAGACCCCATTGCAGGATGATGTGCGTGATCTTGTTGAAGCATTGAACGCCCATATGCTGCCGCTTTCGCCTATCGAGTTCCAGTTCAAGATGACTGTTGAACAGATGGCAGAGCCAGACACGACAGTTTTCGTCGCGCGAGATGAAGACGGCAAGGCCGTCGGCTGTGGCGCATTGAAGATGCATGACAACGATGTTGGTGAACTTAAGCGCATGTTCACGCGCCCTGAAGTTCGCGGTAAGCGTATCGGCTCACATCTTGTTGATGCGATTGTCGAGCAGGCAAAAGCCAAGGGTGCTTCGCATTTGGTCCTTGAAACGGGTACTGGTCCCGGCTTTGAGAGTGCCTGGCGGCTTTATGAAAATTCGGGTTTTGCGCGCTGCGGAGTGGTTTTAGATTATCCCGATTCCGAATACAGCGCCTTTTTTGAAAAGCGCCTTGCTGAGGCATGACTTTACAGGATTAGATGATGAGCGAACTGACCGCACTGACCATTGCCGAAGCGCGCGATAAGCTGAAGGCCAAAGCCTTCACTGCGACGGAACTGACTGAAGCCTATATTGCGGCTATTGATTCTGCCAATGACAAGCTCAATGCCTATGTCGCTGTAACGCCTGAAAAGGCGCGCGAAATGGCAAAAGCTTCCGATGCACGCATTGCGGAAGGCAAGGCCGGTGCTCTCGAAGGCATTCCACTTGGCGTAAAAGATCTGTTTGCGACGAAGGGTGTTCACACGCAGGCTTGCTCGCATATTCTTGATGGTTTCAAGCCTGAATATGAATCAACCGTCACTTCTAACCTTTGGGCTGACGGCGCTGTTATGTTGGGCAAGCTCAACATGGACGAATTCGCCATGGGCTCGTCCAATGAAAGTTCTTATTACGGCCCTGTGAAAAACCCTTGGCGTGCGAACGGCTCAGATGTTGATCTCGTGCCGGGGGGATCGTCGGGCGGTTCAGCAGCGGCGGTGGCCGCGCATCTTTGTGCTGGTGCCACGGCATCTGATACAGGTGGTTCAATCCGTCAACCAGCGGCATTTACCGGCACAGTTGGTATCAAGCCAACCTATGGCCGTGTTTCGCGCTGGGGTGTTGTCGCTTATGCGTCGTCGCTTGATCAGGCTGGTCCGATTGCGCGCGATGTGCGCGACGCCGCAATTTTGCTGAAATCCATGGCATCGGTCGATCTGAAAGATACAACCTCAGTTGATCTGCCGGTTCCAGATTATGAAGCAGCGATTGGAAAGTCACTGAAGGGTCTCAAGATCGGCATTCCGAACGAATATCGTATCGATGGTATGCCAGAAGAAATCGAAGCGCTTTGGCAGAAGGGCATCCAGTATCTCAAAGATGCTGGTGCGGAAGTTGTCGATGTTTCGCTGCCGCACACGAAATATGCGCTTGCTGCCTATTATATCGTGGCACCTGCGGAAGCTTCTTCCAACCTCGCACGTTATGACGGTGTGCGTTATGGTTTGCGCGTGCCGGGCAAGGACATTGCCGATATGTACGAGCAGAGCCGCGCCGCTGGCTTCGGCAAGGAAGTAAAGCGCCGTATTCTGACTGGAACTTATGTTCTGTCGGCTGGCTATTACGACGCTTACTATCTGCGTGCGCAGAAGGTTCGTACGCTGATCAAGAAAGACTTTGAAAATGTCTTTGCGAGCGGTGTTGATGCAATTCTGACGCCGATTACGCCTTCTGCTGCATTCAGCATCGGTGACAAGGAACTCGCGAACGATCCGGTCAAGATGTATCTCAATGATATCTTCACCATTACACTCAATATGGCTGGTCTTCCGGGAATCGCTGTTCCTGCGGGCCTCAACGATCAGGGCTTGCCGCTTGGTTTGCAGCTGATCGGTCGCCCGTTCGAGGAAGAAACTTTGTTCCAGGCAGCAGGTGCAATTGAGCAGGCAGCCGGACGCTTTACCCCGAAAAAATGGTGGTAAAATCTGAAACTCTCATTCGCCGGGCATTCCCCGGCGAATTTGTTTTGATGGCTGATCTAGCAGTTCGCGCATGGCAAACCGGAGGGCGTGACATTACGTTTACGGACGAAAGCCGGTCGGAACTTCAGGTCAAGTTCCTGCGTGATTTGCATGAGAATGCCGATGGTGTTTTGTTGGCAGAACGAAGCAGTGAGATTCTCGGCTGGGGCGCTTATGTCCCGAACACAAACTATATTTCAGACCTCTGGGTTCATCCGCTCTATCATGGTCAGGGAGTTGGCGGAGCACTGCTTGATGCGCTGATGGCGCAGATTGTACTGAATGGCTTTTCAGACGCAGAGATAGGCACTCATGCCGACAATCTTCGGGCAATTAAGCTTTATGAAAAATTCGGCTTTCGTATTTATCAGCATGGCGAAGAATGGTCGGCGAGTTTTGGATGCATCGTTGAAAAAGTGCGAATGCGTGCTGACTTATAAAGCGTCATTGCCCTTTTGAGACATACGCCTATCCTCTTGTAAGGAATCGTTTTTTCAGAGGAGGGGCACATGTGGATTATGCTTACGGACGTTAGCGGCGAACGGGTTGCGGTCAATTTCAACCATGTTTTGTCATATAATGCCTATGGTACGGGAACGCGTATTGTGACGCTGAGTGCTGATCTCACATTCTTCGTCAAGGAATCTATTGATGACATACAAACGAAGCTAGGCATCGATGTGAAACAATAAATCACGCGATCAGCGATTGGCTTTTCTTCGTTTTTTGGCACTTGATCGCTTGACCTTCCAGCGATGGGAACCCTTATTTTTTGACATGAGATAAACCATGGAGGTTCTCATGACATTTTTGAATATGCTTTTGGGTGGCAATAAACGCATAACAAAGACTTTTTTAGTGAGCGTATTGGTTGCATGTCTCGGAGCGGGTATTGCTCAAGCGCAGACTGGAACTAGCGATGCCCATATGCACCATGGTGGTGGCCCTGAGAAAGCTGACGCATCTTCTGCAGATTCTGCGGTGTTGGCTTATAAAGCTGCCAATGACCGTATGCATCAAGGTATGGCTATAGAATATAGCGGTGATGCTGATGCAGATTTTATGCGTGGAATGATCCCTCATCATCAGGGTGCCATTGATATGGCTCGGGTGGTACTAAAATATGGTTCTGATCCGAAGGTAAAAGCGCTCGCGGAAGAAGTCATCTCCGCACAGGAAGCCGAAATCAAAATGATGCAGCAATGGCTGACAGAGCACAATAAATAAAGTGACGGCGGGCGTGTATATGCGCCCGCTATCTTTCACGGATTGATAATCCAACGAATTGATTACCTATCGTCAGGCTGAGTTAAATATCAAGCTCTTCCACAAACGCAGCGCGATCCTGAATGAAGCGAAAGCGCGCTTCCGGCTTTGTACCCATCAAGTCATCAACGGTGCTGCGCGTTTCATCGATATAATCCTCATCCACATGAACACGAAGAAGCGTGCGCTTTTTCGGATCCATGGTGGTTTCTTTGAGCTGCTCGGCGCGCATTTCACCAAGGCCTTTGAAGCGGCCGATTTCAATTTTGCCACGTCCGGTAAACATCGTACGGAGCAGTTCGTCCTTGTGCGCATCATCACGAGCATAAGCGACTTTGCCACCCTGACTGAGACGATACAGCGGCGGGACAGCCAGATAGAGGTGACCGTTGCGGATGAGGTCTGGCATTTCCTGATAGAAGAACGTGATGAGCAGCGATGCAATATGCGCGCCGTCAACGTCAGCATCGGTCATGACGATAACGCGATCATAACGTAGATCATCTTCGCGATAATTCTTGCGGGTGCCGCTCCCCAGTGCCTGAACCAGATCGGCAATCTGCTGGTTGGCTGTCAGCTTCTCACGGCCAGCACTGGCAACGTTCAGAATCTTGCCACGCAGCGGCAGGATTGCCTGATTGGAACGATTGCGTGCCTGCTTGGCGGAGCCGCCAGCTGAGTCACCTTCGACGATAAAAAGTTCAGCGCCCGCAGCCGCATTCTGCGTGCAGTCTGCAAGCTTACCCGGAAGACGCAGTTTGCGCGTGGCACTCTTGCGGACTGTTTCTTTTTCCTGACGGCGACGCAGGCGCTCTTCCGCACGATCGACAACCCAGTCGAGCAGGCGCGAAGCTTCCTGTGGCGAGGCTGTAAGCCAGTGATCGAACGGATCGCGGATGACATTTTCCACGATACGTTGCGCTTCGACAGTTGCAAGCTTGTCTTTGGTCTGACCGACAAATTCCGGTTCCCGAATGAAGACCGAGAGCATGGCGGCTGCTGAAATCATCACGTCATCGGTGGTGATGATCGAAGCGCGCTTGTTGTTGGTCAGTTCGGCATAGGCTTTGAGGCCACGCGTCAACGCAATGCGCAGACCTGCTTCATGCGTGCCGCCGTCGCCCGTCGGGATTGTGTTACAATAAGAATTGACGAAGCCGTCGCCACCATACCACGACACCGCCCATTCAACGGCACCATGCCCGCCCTGCTTTTCGGTGCGGCCGGAGAAAATCTCACGCGTCACCTGATGTTCTTTGCCAAGCGACGCCGCAAGATAATCCTTCAAGCCACCGGGGAAGTGGAATACAGCCTTTTCCGGTGTTTCCTTTTTCGGGTCGAGAAGTGCGGGATCGCAGCTCCAGCGAATTTCTACGCCACCGAAAAGATAAGCCTTTGAGCGCGCCATGCGATAAAGCCGATGCGGATCAAAATGTGCGTTCTTGCCAAAAATATCCGGGTCGGGATGGAAACGGACGCGCGTACCACGACGGTTGTGCACTTCGCCGACATCTTCGAGACCACCCTGCGGAATGCCGCGCGAAAAGCGCTGGCGATAAAGGCGGCGATTGCGTGCAACTTCGACTTCCAGAACATCGGAAAGCGCGTTAACCACCGAAACACCGACACCGTGCAGACCGCCTGAGGTTTCATAGGCTTTGCCGTCAAACTTACCGCCTGCATGCAGCTTTGTCATAATGACTTCAAGGGTCGATTTTCCAGGCACCTGTGGGTGTTCGTCGACCGGAATACCGCGTCCGTTATCGCTGACGGTCAGGAAGCCTTCGGCATCAAGATTGACTTCGATGAAGTTGGCGTGGCCTGCAACGGCTTCGTCCATCGAGTTATCAATGACTTCTGCAAAAAGGTGATGCAGCGCCTTTTCGTCGGTGCCGCCGATATACATACCGGGGCGCAGACGCACAGGCTCGAGGCCCTCAAGAACACGAATGGAGGAGGCGTTGTAATCATCAGCACCAGATGAAACAGGTGGAGCCTTGGTCGCGACAGGCGCTGGCTTCGTTGTAGACGGTGCCGTTGCCGTTTGCGCAGCAGGCGTCGATACAGAAGCCTTCTTGGGCTGCTGTTCCATCTGCCGTTCACGGGCATTGTTCACTACTCTGGAAAAGAGATCGTTATCGTCCATCTTTGTCCGAAAAGCTTTCTATCTGAAACCTGAAGGACCGCCCCCAGCGAACGGCACCAAATTTATATCTGCGAATCACATATATAATGCCACTGTAATACCCGCATTGCGAATAAAGTTCGCCTTACGTTCCAGTTTAGTCCCAAGTTATCAAGTGGTTTTGCCTAAAGCGAGACCGATTTGCACCATAAGCACGGCTAAAGTCAAACCGCATGCTTCCTTACGCGGATTAAGATAGAAACCGGCCAACCATTCGCGTAAGCGCAATTGCAGTGATGAAATTGTGAGTAATAAAATGCAGGGCAAGGCGACAGGCGGTACCGAAGCACACGTTAAAGGCATGGCGATCATGGTGCTTTCGGTGTTGCTACTGCCGCTTATGGATGCCATCGGCAAGTGGCTTGCCATGATGGACAATATGCCACCGGCGACTGTCACCTTCATGCGCTTTTTCATTCAGTCAGGGCTGATGTTTCTTGTGCTTATTGTTATGGGCGGTCTGAGTGCGCTGCATACGAAGCATCTTACGGGCAATCTTGTGCGTGGCGCCCTGATGGGTTTCGGCGGAACATGTTTCTTCACTGCCGTTAAATATATGCCGCTCGCCGACGCCATGGCGGTGTTTTTTGCGGAGCCGCTGATCCTTACATTGCTATCTGCTGTCTTTCTTAAAGAGAAGGTCGGTTGGCGCCGGTTCAGTGCGGTCGGGATTGGTTTGATCGGCACGATGATCGTTATTCAGCCGAGCTTTGAGATTTTTGGTGCTGTATCTCTGTTGCCATTGGCGACTGCCGTCACTTTTGCAATCTATCTGATTTTGAACCGCAAATATGGTGCCAAGGAAGGTCCAGTCGTGATGCAGTTTTATGCTGGCGTCGGCGGATCGCTGATCGCAGGTCTGTTTATGATTTTTGGCACGGCTGCTGGCATTGGAGATTTGAGCTTCGCGCTGCCTCATAGTCTACAGCCTTGGTTGTTGCTGTTTTTGCTGGGCTCTATTGGCACAATCAGCCATTTGTTGGTGGTACAGGCATTTAAGCTTGCACCGGCATCTATGCTGGCACCGTTTCAGTATCTGGAAATCGTCAATGCGGTTTTGGTTGGGTTGATTATATTTGGTGATTTTCCGACACCATCGAAATGGTTTGGTATCTTCATTATTGTGGGATCTGGCTTTTACGTCTTCATGCGCGAAAGGCGAATAAAAGCCGTATGATTATTTCGTCTGACGTGGGCCAAAGACGCTTTCAAAAGCTATTCCCAGTGCCACGTCAACGTCGCCCATGGTGATCGGCAGACCTAGATCGACAAGGCTGGTCACGCCATATTCCGCAATGCCACAGGGCACAATGCCGCCAAAATGTTCGAGCTCTGGCTCGACATTGATGGCAATGCCGTGGAAGCTCACCCAGCGGCGAAGACGGATGCCGATAGCAGCGATCTTATCTTCACACATGCCTCCATTGGAAAGCAGTGGCTTTTCGGGACGTGAAACCCAGACGCCAACACGATCTGCGCGGCGTTCACCTTTGACATTGAACTGCGCCAATGTCTCGACGATCCATTGTTCAAGTGCGGTGACAAATGCCCGGACGTCTTCACGGCGACGCTTCAAGTCCAGCATCACATAGGCCACGCGCTGGCCGGGGCCGTGATAGGTGTATTCACCGCCACGTCCGGTGTTGAAAACTGGGAAACGATCCGGCGTCAGCAGGTCTTCGGTATGAGCGCTGGTGCCAGCAGTGTAAAGCGCCGGATGTTCGACAAGCCAGACAAGTTCGTTTGCGGTGCCTTCGCGAATTGCTTGCACGCGCTCTTCCATGAACGCAAGTGCTGCTTCGTAATCTGTCAATCCATCCGCGACGAGCCACTCAACTGCAGGCTGGTCGTTCGACTGCGGGAGAAAACGCGGTGCGGCGACTAACGTGTCACGTCCAATATGGCGCGGTTCGTCATCCGTAACAAAAATGGAAGGAGCGGAGCTGTCGTTCATGATCGCAGCATATGGCGCTTTTTCAAGTCGGGCACCAGATGTCAAAATGCCTCTTTTTCTTAACCAGTTGTTCCAGCGGGAATACTGGTAGAATGCGTGCTGTGATCAAAGCCAGGAAAGATTTCGCAGGTGATGGGAGCCACAACATCAATTTTCAGGCCAGTCGGGGCGAAATCAATATCGCACCGCGCTTTGAGTTCTTCCGCGAGAACCAGGCGTATGAGACGTTGTCCAAAACCGCGACGCGATGGACGTGTGACGGTCGGTCCGCCACTTTCAACCCATTGCATGTGGAATTTGTGTTCTCTGTTATCAATGATAACGTTCCAACTGAAATCGATGCTGCCGTGCTCATCCGACAATGCGCCGTATTTAACAGCATTTGTGGCCAGTTCATAAAGGCCAAGCGAAAGCGAAACGGTAATTCGGTCGCACACAAAGAGCGATGGGCCACTTATGCGAATGCGATTGCCGTAGGTTCTATTGAACGGTTCCAGTGCTGTGTCGGCAATTTGTTTGATTGTTGCGCCGTTCCAATTCTCTTGCAGCAGCATATCATGTGCTTGTGCCAGTGCATGCAAGCGTTCGTTAAATAATTTGCTTGCTTCATCGGAATTACTTGCATTGCGTAATGTCTGGTTGGCAATTGATTGAACCATTGCCATCGAGTTCTTGAACCGATGTGAAATTTCCCGTGTCACAAGTGCTTTGTCGGCTTCGTTCTGCTTGCGTTCTGTCACGTCTAAGATAACACCGACCAGAGCCGGATTCTCACCAAGCAAGGCTTTTGCTCGGGTCTCAACCCAAAGAGTTTCTCCAGCTTTATTGATGATCCGATATTCCATGGAATAAGGTTCGCCGTTTATAAAAGCGGCCTCAGTCTGCTGGATCACAGCCATTCGATCTTCAATAGCGATCAATTCAACAATCTGATCGAAATTAATGGGCTCATTCTCTGTGAAGCCGAATATTCGTCGACATTCTGCTGATCCGGTCACAATTCCGCTGTTTAAATCACGTGACCAATAACCGATATTGGCCGCATCAACGATATAATCGAGATGTTTTTGGTGTCGAGCAGTTTTCGTGGAAAGCAGGTCACGTTCTTTTTGAAGTTCAACAAGCTGTTTGAGTTCCAATGTCACATCGAGCTGCGTTGCAACGAAATGCTCGACCTGACCGTCAGCGTTTTTAACAGGCGAAATATGCAGGCGATTCCAAAATGCTTCGCCGGATTTCTTATAGTTCAGAACGTCAATGTCGATTGCGGTTTCAGCATGTAATGCATTGCGAATAGCATCGATATGATCTGCGCGCGTTCCTTCGCCCTGCAAAAATCGACAATTTTGGCCGATAACTTCTTCCGCAGAATGGCCCGTCAAATTCAGGAACGCTTCGTTTGCATAGACAATTGGATTGTCTGGAAGGCGTGGATCGGTAATAACCATCGGCGTGGGGGTATGCTCAATCGCAGCCAGAAACGGGTTTGCAGTGCCCGATAACAAGCTAGTCGAATTCATTCTGGCAGTTATTGGTTCCGCCTGCACGACTTTCCCCGCTATTTAACAGTGACCCAATTTATTATGGGTTCAAACGAACCATCACTAATAGCAGATTCTAATAGAAACATAGCCATACCTTTGTATTATCGGAAATTTTAGCCGCGAATGCGATGATGGATCATGAATGACGGGAGCTTGTCAGGTGTTGAGGGCGCTATATATTTCTCCCTATCATTCAGCGCATGTTCATCTGGCATTGAGCATGATGTGTGCAGTTGAACTGGAGAACAAGATGATCAAAACGTTGAAAAAAATGATGGTTGGCTTGATCGGTGCGACTTTTATGATTGGGGCTATGGCGCCGGTCTCTGCCGCTCCGGTCCTGCCGACAGCACAGGTTGCAGGCTCTGATAATGTCTTGAATGTTCGCGATGACCGTTGGCGTCGTCACGGTAACGGTAACTGGAATGGAAATCGTCCGGGAAATCGGCCTGGCTGGAATGGTCATCGCCCGGGTCCGCGTCCAGGCTGGAACGGCAACCATCGGCCACGTCCTGGATATTGGAATGGTCATCGTGGTTATAATCACTATCGCCAAGGCTATCGTCGTCACAATGACGGCTGGTGGTATCCACTTGCAGCGTTCGGTGCTGGTGCGATCATCGGCGGGGCTATTGCATCACAGCCAGCGCCGCAGCCGGTTTATCGTCAGAGTAACAACCATGTTCAGTGGTGCTACAACCGATATAAATCTTACCGGGCGTCGGACAATACGTTCCAGCCATATAACGGCCCACGTCAGCAGTGCTATTCGCCTTACCGATAGCAGGATTTGACTCCTGAGATGAACAGCCGCTCTAATTGGGCGGCTGTTTTGTTTATTCTGGCTTTTTATCCGCCACGCTGTTCGTAACCTTCGACGTCTTCGCCAGTGAGTTTATGGCGGAGGTATTGCTTGAGACGATTGATCTGAGCTTCATTCCATCCATCAACATCTGCAACATCAATCCAGGCATTAACATAGTCTTCCGGTGCATAAACATGGCCGTAGCCCATTGGGGTTGTGGTTGCAAAAGCCATATCAAGCGCAAGCTGAAGCATTGTCACAACTGGATACCACCGCAATTTTGGCGAGACATCAAAACCACGTGGCGTGTTCATCCATTCGGGTTGCCGATAAAGCGCATGGCTGTCAAAAAAGACAACAGCATCGCTGGCATACTGCAGATAAACAATTCGAAGCGGCCCCCATCGATCACCATTACCGGGTGCTTCGCCTTTTTGGTTCATGAAGCGGGCAAACGCTCCATCGCGAAATACGGGAAGCCATTCCGGCGTGCCTTCATTTCGGTCCCGAGTGAGCAGCTTCCAGTCGCGGCTTGGAAAGGGCGGCCCCGCCCATAAGGCACCATTTATTGGGTCTTCAAGCATTTCAAATAAAGCGACTGACTTCTCGGAGTTCATAGCGCCTAAACTCAAGCCATATAGATAAAGCCTTGGACGCTGGTCTTTTGGCAGTGTTTTCCAATAATTATAAACGGTTGTGAATAGAGCTCGTGATGCTTCGGCACCATATTCGGGCTGAAAGAGCAGTGATAACGGGCTGTTGAGATAAGAATATTGCATAGCAATGCTCGCGACATTGCCGTCATGTAGAAATTCGAGGCCGTCCATTGCAGCAGGATCAACCCAGCCAGTGCCCGTAGGAGTGATAATGACGAGAATTGAACGGTCAAACCCGTTCTGTCGCTTTAACTCTGCCAACGCGCGCTCGGCACGTTGTTTGGGCGCGTCAGCGACATTCAATCCGGCATAGACACGAATTGGATCAACAGCATCGCGTCCGGTAAAGGATGATATCTCTTCCGCCGCAGGACCAGACGAAACAAATTCACGTCCGGCACGCCCGAGTTCATTCCATGCTAAAAGGGATGTGGCACTTCCTGTCTTGCGGCTTTCTTTTGGCTGAGGGCGGTCTGGCTCAATCAGTGCATCAAACTCGCGAAATGAGCGGTCAAGCACTTCAAAAGTCGATTTGATGAGAAGGCCGTTCGCAATTGTCCATATCAAAACAATTGTCAGTGTGATGCCGACGACATTTGACACTCTGCGCGGCACGAGGCGATGTGTCATTCTAGAAATGAAAAGCCCAAGCCAAATGAGCGCGCGTGTTAAAAGCAGCAGGACAAGAAATGTAACAATTGCTAACCCGCACACGCTTGCAGGGTAGGCGCTTGGGACAGGCTCCATGCTCATGACAGAGCGGACAGAATTTTGCCATTCAGCGGAAAGATAGAGCGCTGCTAGCGCAACTGCGAGACATATAAGGCCGATAAAGATGTTAACTCGCCGCCGCAACCGTTCACGCGGCTCTGGAAGTTCGAGGTAACGCCAGATCAACCGCCAGAAAACACCCAATCCATATCCTGATCCAAAGGCAACACCACACAGCACGCCTTGCATCACATAAGTTCGGGGTACAAGGCTTGGCGTCAGTGCTGCCGCGAAGAACAAAGTGCCGAGTGCCAATCCGATCCCGGATAAGGAATGACGAAAGCGAAAAAATGCTTTGGCGATAAAGGACATGAAAAACCGATACGCTAGAATGGGTTACGCTGACAGCCTACAATATCATTCTAGAAATCCATATCAATTTCTAGAATCAATTGATTTTTCGATGGACGTCGTCCGCCGCGTGATTCTGTCTTTCTGAATGGCTGGATTGCCAATTTTATTCTTTTGATGGTGTTTTTTAGCGTTGGAATGTCTGTGTTGGATCGGCTTGGTATGGAATTTGTACGGATATGACTATTTTTTTGAATTTATGTTGGAGAAACTTGATTTTATGGTGTTGACCAATTCAAAAGTCGCCCGTATGTTCCGCCGCACTTCCTGGGGTTAAATACTCCATTAGGGAGCGCGTAGCTCAGCCGGTAGAGCAACTGACTTTTAATCAGTAGGTCCAGGGTTCGAATCCCTGCGCGCTCACCAAAAATATCCAACAATATCAAATGTTTGAGCGTGGTGTGGTAACTTTAGCCATGTGCCGCGAATGTTCAGGAATTTCCTAGAAAAACACGCATTTTCGGGATAGCGCGGGGAATCGGCGGCACATGGTTTGGCACACGGCACACGGTTTACGCGGCGTGCTCTGCTTCCAGATTTTCCATCCATTTTTTGAGGCTTGATCGACGAGCCGCTACTGTCCCACCGAGCTTAAAGCTAGGCATAATTTTATCGTAGACTAGCCTATAGGCTTGGCGCCTCGTAACGCCGAGATACTGAGCAATAGGCTCTACGCCCATGAGCAGATCGGCTTCGTTATCGTTTTCATGATGCATGTTGATTCCCTCATTGTTGTTAAATTGTTTGGAACAAAGATTCCTGGTCGGCGTTGTTGCCGCAAGTTCCCTTCCTAAGGATATCGAAATGTCGGTTTTTAACAGCACGGCTCATAATTTTTACTACCTCTCCGAGCAACAAAACGGCCTATGGGAAGTAAGGGAAACGGTCACCAAGCAGCCGGTATCTCTGAACGGTCAATTCTGCTGTTCACTTAAAAAGCGAGACGCTGAAGAACTGATTGAGTATCTGAATGGTTTGGATGCATCGCTAGCAGCATAAGCCATGGTCACTCCCCGCCTTTCAGGGTTTGGCGACGACGCTCAATCATTTCAGCAACTTCTGACAAGTTGTCGTCTGTCATGCAGAAATCACGATCAGGTAAACCCGGCGTTCTAACTAGAACAGTGATCTTACTGCCCGATTTGAAGCAAGCGAGTATCTGATCCATAGCGCCCGCCGTTATGTGGGTTGCATCTTCCAGCTTCATTCGCTCTGCTACCCTAGTGCGGATGCGTTGAGCATGGCGCGCCAAAGGCCACGGTTGCGCGGGTGTGTCTCTGTCGCGGTTACATGCTCATCCCATGTGTAACCGGCTTCTAGAACAGCCTCTGTCGGCTCCTGTAGAGCATCGAAAACCGTATTAATCGCCGCTTCTGCTTGATCTAATGGAAGCAGCTTGACCGCTTCCTCCGAGGGGGCTCCAGCGCGTATCAACGTATCGACAAGCTTTGCTGTGTCTGGCTTCATCCGCCTTGCAGCATTTTCTATGAGCGTCTGACGTTCCTTACTCGCCATGGCTGGCCTCATACTGCTTCCAAGTTGGTGACATAGACTGCAAGCGCGTCCGGTGAGGTTCGGGGCAAACTTTCCAGCCTATCCACGATAAGGCTTTGAATACTTTCCAACGCAGTTCATTGATCATGGCTTGCTGGCCTCCTTTGCGCGCAAGACTTCAGCGTGTGCCGTGTAAACCTTCTGGATGGTCGCTAAAGGTATCTCGCCTTCAAACTTTTCATCGTGTTTTTGCATTAGGGTTACGGCATCGAAAAGGTCCTCCAACGCCTGCGCACGCGGGGATGGGGACAGATTCGATTCAACCTCTTTGTAGAGCCGGTAAACCTGGTCGCCGGAAAGGGTCCAGCTTGTGGACGCTGCATGACATGCGGCCTTAAGCTCCTGCTCACTGACCAACATAACGCACCTCATCACCAACAACGACGGCACGCCCCGTTGCCGACAGACGGCGAGCAACGGGTAGGGGGATGCCAGCGCTTCCGACAGAAGCGCGGCCTATGCGCTGCGGGCCTAGCCGCAACGCGTTGAGATATGCAGCGTCGATACTGTTGCCGCGTCTATCTGGGGCGTGTGTGTCCATCACGCTGCCCTCCGCTTGAAAGGACGACGATTGTCGTTTGCCGGTCGCACGCGGCGCATACGGAACTTCTCGCCCGTTTTGCGCGACACGTCATAGGCGATGTCTTTGATCTTCGCGGCCGTCGTCGGGTCGCTCGCGCGGTACCAACGGGCAATCGAAAGGATTGCTGCTGCTGTGGTGCCCTGAGCAATGAACTCGTCGGCGGTAAGGATGTGTCTTGCGGACATTATTGGTGCTCCTCGTGTGGTTTTGGTAAGCGTGACGACCCGTGGCGTGAAAACGCGTGGATCGTCGATGATTTGGAAATCCTGGGGCGCTCCGCCCCGTCGCTATCTTTCGCGGTAAATCATGTGACGACGAGTCCCACAGCGCCGACGCCGACAACAACGCAAAACCCTACAACAACCGTCATCTCAACGGCTTCGCGCGCTGCGTATCGTATCCAAGGCATGGGACGAGCGTGCTTCTTTGTGCGGTAATCCGGGCGCCGCATTGGCTCATCGCTGCCTGCACGAGCAGCGTCTGTGTGCAGGTCGGGTTCCATGTCGGCGAGCATTTCCAGCAGGGCGCGGTTCATCACGCAGCCTCCGCAAGCTCGGGGTCTTCACTAGCGACAGTCTCAACGCTGGCACCAGCCTCGCGGAGTTCGGCGAGAAAGAAATCATGGTTAGACGAAGCAATCGCGCCACTCGTCTGGAAAACTTCAAAAGTTTCGCCCGGGCAGAGCTTGGCAAGGCGTGTTGCCTCAGCCAGCGCTTGCTCAAAAGAGCCGTGCTCATAAGGCAGGGTAGTGGCTACGCTGACGCGGCCGGTTAGTTTGCCGCGGCGGAATACAAAGAATCCGCCGCCGATTACTTCGTTCTTGCGAGGTGCTGGCGATCTTCTTCTTCTTCTCGGGGTTTTCGCGTTCGTCATTGGGTTACTCCTCGTGTTTGGTTGGTTCAGCAGATCGAGCTGGTGAGGCTGTCTTCGTGCTGTTCTGTCACCTTTATATGCTTATCAGTCACCTAATGTCAACACGATCGATGACAAAAACACATCAACGAAATTCACAGGGTTAACCAAGCATGAATAATGTTCTTGAAATGTTCCTATAATGATGGAATCCTAAATTAGGAGTAGCGCGTGTGAGGTCTCATGTTCCCGTTGTTTGTGGTTCAGTGTTTTATTCAGGGGCGATGGGGTGTGGTTCCCGACACTCCAATCCATGTTGATACAGAAGATCATGCCTGTGTTTCGGCGTGGAATATTGACCCCACTAGCGGGTGAATACTTATTCAATTTTGACCCCTGCTAGATTTCATCCGAGTATCTGACTTTTAGTCAGCGGATGGAGTAGGGAGTTGAAAAGAGTGGATACGATTGCTCGTGTCCGGCGCGCCTTCCATGTTCAAGGCTGGTCGGTAAAGAAGATCACCAGAGAGCTTCATGTTTCTCGTAATACGGTTCGCAAAATACTGCGATCTGATGCGACTGAGTTTTCTTACAAGCGTGAACATCAGCCCTTACCGAGAATGGAGCCTTGGAAGGGGGACGTTGAACGTTTTCTTGTTTCCAACGAAGGTAAGGCATCTCGTGAGCGGTTGACGCTTATCCGCATTTATGAAGAAGTTCGGTCGCTGGGCTATGAAGGCAGCTATGACACGGTCCGCCGCTATGCCAAGTCCTGGTCTAAGAAACGCGGATTAGTGACAAGTGACGCTTATGTTCCGCTCTATTACGCGCCAGGCGAAGCTTATCAGTTTGATTGGAGCCATGAGATTATTCGTCTCAATGGCGTGACGACAACGATCAAAGTTGCGCACGTTCGATTGTGTCATAGCCGGATGATGTTTGTGCGGGCCTACATGCGCGAAAGCCAGGAAATGGTATTCGATGCACATGACAAAGCTTTTGTGTTTTTTCGTGGCGCTTGCACGCGCGGCATATACGATAATATGAAAACCGCTGTTGATGCCATTTTTGTCGGGAAAGAGCGGCAATATAACCGTCGGTTCCAGCAAATGTGCTCTCATTACCTTGTTCAGCCTGTTGCCTGTACTCCGGCATCAGGTTGGGAAAAGGGACAAGTCGAGAACCAGGTGGGCTTGGTTCGAGAGCGTTTTTTTACACCGCGTTTACGGGTCAAAAGTTTGGAGGAGCTCAATGTCTGGCTCCTCGATAAATGTATCGCTTATGCAAAAGCACATCGTCATCCTGAACAAACGCAGCGCATGATTTGGCAGGTATTTGAGGAAGAACGCAAAAGTCTTGTACCCTATATTGGCCCATTTGATGGCTTTCACTGCGTTTCAGCGTCCATATCAAAAACCTGTACCGTCCGTTTTGACAACAATAAATACTCGGTTGTTTCGACTGCAGTTGGTCGCCCTGTAGAGGTTCATGCCTATGCAGATCGGATTATCATCCGGCAGGATGGTGTGAAGGTCGCAGAGCATACGCGTAGCTTTAATCGAGGAGAAACGGTCTATGACCCATGGCATTATGTGCCTGTTCTTGCTCGAAAACCTGGCGCTCTACGCAATGGTGCTCCTTTCCGCGATTGGGTTTTGCCAGCTGCAATGGAGAAAATCCGCAAACGTTTGCAGAGCGCTCACGATGGTGATCGGCAGATGGTCACCATCCTCGCATGTGTACCTTCCGACGGATTGGCAAATGTCGATGCTGCATGCCAGGAAGCGCTTGATCATAACGTTTGTTCTGCGGCGGTTATCATCAATATTCTCGCACGCAGTCGAGATCCCGCTCCTGCTCCAACACTCCAAATCCCAGAAGCACTTCGATTGATGCATGAACCAATCGCCGACTGTTCACGCTATGACAGCCTTAGGAGGGCAAGCTGATGGAACGCACGCAGGTACTTGAACTCATGGGAACGCTGAAGCTCTATGGTATGCGCAGCGCCTATGACGAGGTAATGGGGAATGGCATAAAACGGCAGCACGAACCGCCACGTATTGTGGGTGAGTTGTTGCAGTCGGAAATTGCAGAGAAGCAAGCACGTTCCATTCGATACCAGCTCAGCATTGCCAAATTACCTCTTGCTAAAGACATTGAGGACTTCGACTTTACCGGCACCCCAATCAACGAAGGTTTGGTTCGCGAGCTGGCCACAGGCATTTTTGCGAGCGATCAAAGAAATGTCGTTCTGGTTGGTGGCACGGGAACGGGAAAAAGCCATCTGGCCATTGCCATTGCGCGCGCACTCATTCGCAATGGCACACGTGGCCGTTTCTTCAATGTAGTTGATCTGGTCAATCGCCTTGAAACTGAAACACGCAACGGGAAGCAGGGCAGAACCGCGGAATATCTCAACCGTCTCGACTTCGTTATTCTCGACGAGCTGGGTTACTTGCCATTCGCTCAGGCAGGAGGACAGTTGCTGTTCCACCTTATAAGCAAGCTCTACGAGCGAACCTCAATTATCGTTACGACCAATCTGGCGTTCGGCGAATGGCCCACCGTCTTTGGTGATGCCAAAATGACAACCGCACTTCTAGATCGCCTAACGCACCATTGCGAAATCGTAGAGACAGGCAACGATTCATGGCGCTTTAAAAACCGCTCTCAAAGCTAAAGCCGAAAGAGCTAATCACCCGCACTTGGCCTACCCTTTGCAACCCCGGCCAGCGTCGGGCAGGCCAAGTGCTAATCCGTAATTGGGGGGTCAATATTGGATAAGTAAAGGGGGTGAATATTCCGCTCCGATTGACAATCATGCCCTCAGGCTGGCTCATCGATTGGCATGCGAAAAGCCTGCCGTCCTTGCTATATATAGATGGAACAATGAAACGCAGATCATCGCAGCTATCGGCCGTGTACCTGATAGCGCGCTTGAGGCTGTAGTTAATGGTTAGCTTTAACGGGTGTTATACTTGCCAACGACGCGATGACAGACCGGCCAATCCGCGCGAAATTCCTTGAATTCCTTATGCGGGTTGTACTGTTCCAACATCCATTCTCGGTCATTGAAGCCTATCAAGCGTTTGATGATCGCCTCATTCTCATCCATTGCGCTCGTGTGATAAAGAATTACGTCTTCATCTCGCACTGGCGGCAAATTCGGGTTTACAAGCGCAGTTTCGCCCGGGCGGTAGGCGGGAATCATGGATTCCCCAGACAATAGAAGGCCGTAACCACCCTTAACGCCCTGTAGGACGGCGGGCATTTTCATATAGCTGATTGGATCAAAGGTGATGATGACGTGACCATCGCCCCCCTTCGCTGCGGCGTAAACAGGCAGGCCGCGTTCTTGGCTTACAAGCTGATCGCCGGGGATGGGTGCCGGTGTGAACGTATCAGCAATAGGCTTAGCTGATGTCGCGGCCATCTCGCCATTACCAAAGGCAAGCCAATCTTCATTCAGATCCAGCGCACGAGCCAAACGGGCGACAAACTCAACGCTCGCGCCACGTTTCCCGCCTTCCAAAAGACTAATCGACGACTTGTCGCGCCCAATAAGAGCCGCAAGGTCAGCCTGACTCATTCCCTTAAGGTCACGCGCCGAACGAAGGCGCTGCGCGAAATCTTTGTCCATGATGTGCTTTTCGCATATTGTTGTGAAAATGTAACGTGCGAAAATGTCACCACATGTTGACATGGATGCGAATCTGTCATATATAGGTGTCATCAACCGGCGCACAAGACGCTGGACAGTTCGAAGGAGGGCCTACCTCATGATGCCAGAGAACATCCTCCCAAGGATATCGGCACTCAACAGATAGACGCCGCGCTGAAGCGCAATAGAAACTCAGGAGAGAGCAAATGAATAAAACCGCCGACAGAAGCGAACCGACTCTCATTGCAGTGCCGCCGTAGGATTAATAGGAACGCTGCTGACCTGAATAGGGTCAGTGGCGCTTTCGGCATTCCTGTATGTCGAAAGATTTAAAGGCGGAGTTTATGAGCCGGCACCACCCGCTGCTCGCTCCGCCTCGTAATCCCAGCGCTTACACGAGGAGGGCTTGCACCACTTCTACACGCTGGTTTCCTTCGCAGGTACCACCCCGCGCAGGACAACAGATGGCTTCACCAAGGCCATTTGTCAACCAACACCACACACGAGGAGAGCATGAGAGATTATGAAACCATAGAAGAAGTGCATCGCATGCACGACGTTGGCGCCAACCCGACTGAAATCGGAAATGCGCTTAGCCTGCCCAGGTCGACCGTAGCGTCAATTCTGCGTCGACCAATTCCTAAATCTACAGCTGACCGCATTGTTGTGCGATGTGTTTCGAACGGTGGATGGTCCACGGCCAATCACTGCGTCAGTTATATCGCAATGCCACGCATTCGTGCGCTGGAAGCCGCGAACGACAATTACGAACAGCCGGGCGCAATCGCAGCCTGAGCCACGTTGGCCGTGTCGGAGTTATAAATCTACGTATTTTTGACCGGCCACAGATCAACCTCCTGACAGGAGGAATATCAATGAAATCCCATAACTTGCGTGAGCCGCACAAGGCTTACCAAACCAAATTCACGCGGACTGGTGAGCGGGATACGACGAACCGCAAGCCTTATCGAACGGTCGCGCAGAAGCTGCTTGCCCGCGACACTGCCGTCCTTAAAGACGGTCGGTACGTTTCAAACGCACCTGTGTCCTTCAGCAGAACGAAGCGGGGTGCAGCGTGACTTGCGAATGCGGTGATTGCTGGGATCTACCCGGCTCAATTGTGACCCACAAGCTGACAGGCTGGAAGGGCATCATCATCGGCGACCGAGATGGCTGCATGTTCCTCACAGTGCGGTTCTGGATACCAAGCACTGGCCTTGGGACGATCGAGGTTTCGCGCTTCGAAGTTGAACCACCCGCTAATGATGGCGACGGCGGTGGCGGCTCTGAGGTCGGAACAGAAGAAGACAATGTCATTCCGGTCGATTTCACCAAGGGCGTGAAACTTACCAAGAACACCAAAACACGAGGAGTAGCTTGATGGGTAATGTGAAAGTTGGAGATAAGGTTAGAAGCCTGGTAACACAGATCGACGTTCGCGCAGGCGAGCTTTACGAGGTAAAAACCGTCGATGATGGTGATGTTTGGGTCATCGATGACGTTGGCGACGATTTTTATTTGACGGCAGATGAGTTCGAAATTCTGCCGGTTGAGGAGGCATCGGAAGATAAGCCAGCTTTCAAGGTTGGCGATCGGGTGCAAATGATTGCCGATTCACTACCTTGGTACAGGACTGGTGAAATCGCAGAGGTCATCAGGGCTGATGGTGGCGACAACGATTGTTACGTTCGATTTGATACGCATCGAATGGCTGATGATTGCTGGTATGCGAAATGGGATCATCTCAAATTAGCCCCCCTCAAAATCGAAGCAGGCAAATACTACTGCACGCGTGATGGCCGTAAGGCTGGGCCATTGATGGCACGAAATAATGATTCATATGCATTTGCTGCTGATATAGCCGGTGATATCGGGATCCGCATCTTCCAGAAAGACGGTGTTCACGGCTCACGCTGGATAGGCAATGAGCCAAATCTCGACCTCATCGCCGAATGGGTCGACGAGCCTGTCAAGGCGGCTGCTCCGGTCCAGTTCATTCTGCGCAACGATGTATTCTCGTTTGCTCCGGTTGCAAAACCCGCCATCGTTGCGCTGATTGAAAACGGTCAGCCAAAGCCGTCAACAGCTCCATATGTTCACGCCAATGAAACGTTGGCCACGAAGGAAGCCGCACGTCTAGCCAGCCTCCAGAAAGGCAAGGAGTTCGGCGTGTACGTGATGACGCAGAAGGTGAGTGAGCCTGCACCATCCTATAAGCACGAATGGCAACGGTTAGCTGCTAAGGGCGAGAAGATTTCAGCGATCAAAGAGCTGCGATCTGTAACTGGTCTCGGATTGAGGGCGGCAAAGGATGCCGTCGAACACTGGATCGCTCACGACGAGCCGTACTCGCGCATCGCCGCTTAACCAGTAAATCCCACCGATGAACCAACCAGCCCCGCTGCAATCGCGGCGGGGAACGAGGAGGTTATTATGCTCAGATTTCATAAGGACGGTGCCGAATGACGGCGCCTTTCAAAGACTACGCCGTCGAAGACGACCGCATCTTGGAAACACCAACTTCCAGCGTTCTCGGCCTTGGCGATCGCTTCGTCATGGGGCTGGCAGTCGTCGCGGCTTTAGCGCTGGCCATCGGCTTTCTTCATGGGTGCTGTTGTGAACGTCATCACGCCAGCCGGTAATGGCACCGGGAAGATTGCACGTTCGCTGGCTCTGACCGGTTTTACCCTTGGGTTTTTGCTGGTCGTTGCAGGCTTCATTTTCTGGAACGCCGTGCTGCCGTTCTACGGCCTACTTTATTTGTGGGGGAACTAATGGAAACATTCGACAAAATTATTAGCGTTGTCACTATGTTCGTTGGCCTGATCTATATTTTGTTGGGGCGCGTAGACTTGGCAACATACATGATGGCCCTTGCGGCCGCTAATTTCGCAAGAATGGCGGCCTTCAAATGACCTACCCACGGTTCCCCACGCTCGCCACGTCGGCGCCAGTTTGGCTGATCGGCTCGCTTATCCTGCTGGCCATGATGATCGTCATTCAACTTACCCACTAACCACACACGAGGAGTTAATTATGGCTATCAGCCTATCAAGCCTCAAGTCGACGAAGAGAAACGACCCGCCAGTCATGCTTTTGTATGGCGTCGACGGTATCGGCAAGACCAGTCTTGCTGCTGAATTTCCAGATCCGATCTATCTGGCCACAGAAGGCGAGCGACCGCCATCTGATATCGAAATGGCAACGCCAGGCACAATTGAAAGCTTCGACGACCTGCTCAACATTATCGGTGAGTTGCTGACCGTCGAGCACGATCGACGCACCGTGATTATCGACAGTGCCGACGGCCTCGAACCGCTTGTCTGGGCTGCGACATGCACCCGCCTTGGCATCACCAGTATAGAGGAAGCTGGATTCGGAAAAGGCTACGTGGAAGCCGACACCGAATGGAACGAGCTCATGTCTGCCCTGTCGGCGCTCGCGCAAGCCGGTATTTATGTGGTCATCCTTGCCCACCCAGAGATTGTGCGCTTCGACAGCCCGACGACAGATCCTTATTCGCGATACCAGCCGAAACTGCACAAGCGCGCTAATGCACTTGTTCGTGAAAAGTCTGACGTTGTGGCGTTCATGAACTACCGCGTTTCCATCAAAGAAAAGGAAGTCGCGCGCCAGACGAAGGTCGCTCATGCGGAGGGTGGCAAAGAGCGCCAGATACATCTGAATGAAGGCGCGGGCTTCAATGCCAAGAACCGCTATTCAATGCCCGACGCCGTTCCATACCGCAAAGGGCAGGGCTTCACCGAATTGGCGAAGTACTGGCCGGTCTCAGAGCAGGAGGCAGCGTGATGGGGTGGTTCAGTCCAAATCCTATGCAGCTAAAGTTTGGAGAACCTGTCCACCAGATGGCGATAAGGGCGATGATGCAAGGAGCCCTCAAGTTTGACTCTGAGAGCATTCTCACCTGCACATCTTACCATTTCGTCGGTCCACATGGGATTGTTTATAAAGGAAAAGACAAAACATGGCGCCGGTGCGGGGACGTATTAGCAGAAGGAGTTGCCGAACTATGCGAAGAAATTCAGCAGGATTTCAATGAGCGCATAGCGGCACAAGAGAAAGCGCGTGAGTACGCTCGCGAAAAACTTTCCGTTCCGAGCCTTTTTGCATCAGTCACTAAACAGCAGGAGCCCGCATGATGGAAAAAGCACTAGCAGGACTGGTCACGGTTGCCGCTATCCTTTTCTTTGCACCGCTGATCGGCGTTCTCTTTGGCGCGTTTTCGGGATGGGTGGTCGGCTTCTTCTTCACTGAAACTGTGCAGGCATTCTTCACCGCTTTGGGTGTCAATGCTGGTCACTTGTCACTTTGGCAGATTGGCGCTGCGCTTGGATTCATCGGTGGGTTTCTCCGACCCACTGTATTTCGCGCAAAGTCTTAACCTGCGCACTAACCACAACACCAACACAAGGAACTAACACATGGCGAGACTTGGAACGGCGTTTGACGCCACCCAACACGACACGACGCAGTCGGACTATTCCGATCTGCCGAACGGCACATACAAGATGGAAATCGAGGCGGCCGACGTTGCTGCAACGTCGACAGGTAGCGGCACGATTCTGAAAACCACAATGAAGGTGCTTGAACCGGCTGAATATGCTGATCGCAAGCTTTTCAACAACTACAACATCGAGAACAAGAACCCGCAGGCGCAGGAGATCGGCCAACGACAGTTCGCCAGCCTTTGCCGCGCGCTCGAAATGTCTTCGGTAGAAGACACGGACGATCTGCTCTTCAAGTCGTTCACGGTTCGCGTTGCGCTCGGCAAGCCTTCAAAGGACGGCCAATATCCCGCGCGCGCCGAGATCAAGAAGTATTTCTTCCCTGACGAAAACAACGTGCCTGAGCCGAGCATTGACGCTCAGCAGCCTGCGGCGGCAGCGCAGCGCCCAGCAAACGACGACCGTCCTGCAGCGGCAAACAGCAACAAGCCAGCGCAGCCTGCAAAAGCTGCGGGAAGCCGTCCTTGGTCTAAGTAAGCACCAAAAAGCTGCCGGTGCTTTCGCGCCGGTAGCCCACCGAACCGAACATGAGGAGTTTTGTATGGCATACGAATCCGAGCGCAGACAGATCGATGGTGCGCTTCCAATACGCTTTGACGGTGCGTTTGTTGCTGGCGGCGCAGTAACTAGCGTTTTTACTGGAACCAAAATTAATGACGTTGATTTGTATTTCAAATCTCGCAGCGCATTCCAGCGAGGGGTTTATGATGCATATGAGGATGGACTGTGGTGCGTGGCTGCGAGTAAGCGCGCAGTGACCTTCTCTGATCGGAGCAACAATATTGCTCAGCTAATGTATTTTGACTTCTTCCCAAGTGCCAAGTCTATTTTTGACGCCTTTGATTTTACCGTTTGCATGGGTGCGGTTGATCTGGATGCAGGCGCCAACAGCCCAGACTCCGGCTTTGCTTTTCATCCTGACTTTCTGAAGCACAACAGCCAGCGCTTTCTGAAATTCAATGCTGGCACTCGCTATCCACTCGCGTCAGCTACCCGCGTCCTGAAGTATCAACAGCGTGGATACACGATAGGCAAAGGCGACATTATGAAAGTTGCCTTGGCCGTTCGGGGTGTGAAAATTGAAACTTGGGAAGATCTGAAAGACCAGATCGGCGGCGCGTATGGTGACAAGGTTGTGTTGGGTAATGAGGACAAGCCTTTTACCATTGAAGCGGCTATCGAGGCGCTGACTGTGGACGATGCGGAAAGTGAACCATGGGTGCAACCGGCCAACGATAATATGCCGGGCAACGCCGAAGCGCTACTTGAACACCTTGCCGATATCAATGGCATCGAATTTGTTCCGCCTGAGCTTGACGAAGATGGCTGGCCTCTAGCAGCCTAATCTAACCAAGGCGCGGTTACCAGCCGCGCCTAACACCACCAACACGAGGAGAAACCCATGCGGGTAACGCTTGACCGAGCGCAGCTTGCGCACGCCTTGTCGACAGTTACGAAGGCTGTTGAAGCCAGAACGACAATCCCAATTCTTGGCAACGTGCTCTTGTCCACGGACAAAGGACAGCTGAGCATCACAGGCACCAATCTGGATCTGGAAATCAGCACCAGTTTGCCGGTTCTGGATAGCCAGGACGGCACTGTCACGGTTGCAGGCAAGCTGCTTGCGGACATTGCCAAGAAGGCAACCGGCGACATTAGTTTGGAAGCCGACGGCAATCATCTGGTCGTAAAATCTGGCAAGAGCCGTTTCAAGCTTGATACGCTGCCAGCTGCTGACTTCCCGTCCTTCAATCACGGAAGCTTCGACACCACGATCGAAGTGGATCTCGCTTCGCTCGTGCAGGACGTGCAGTTCGCAGTCAGTACCGAAGAAACCCGCTATTATCTGAACGGCGTCTTTCTGGAAGCAAAAGACGGCCATATCGTTGCCACGGCGACAGATGGGCATCGCCTCGCGTCGACACGCATCGAGCAGGACGCCACGTTTGCTCCCGTTATTCTGCCGAACAAGCTGCTGTCATTGCTTCCGACCGGCGTTGTGTCAGTTTCGCTATCGTCAAACAAGGTGATGGTCGAAAGCGGTTCGACCGTCATCGTGTCGAAACTCGTCGACGGTACATATCCGGATTACGAGCGCGTTATTCCAAAGCCGTCGGAGCGTGTCGCTACGCTGTCGGCAAAAGCTCTGCGAGAAGCTGTTGGCCGCACATCAGTTATCGCCAGCGAGCGTGGGCGCGCTGTGCGCTTCTCATTCGCTTCGGATGCTCTGACACTGAATGTCGCTAATCCAGATCGTGGCGACGCGACGGAGGAAATGGAAGTCAATTTCAGCAGCGAGCCGCTGACGATCGGTTTCAATGGTCAGTATGTCACGGACCTTATGGCGGCGTTTGGCGCGGATGAAATCACAATGTCGATGGCGGACTCCGGTTCGCCTGCGCTGATCACGTCGGCGAGCAGGCCGGGGTACAGGTGCGTAATTATGCCGATGCGCGTGTAGGAGAATGGCACCACTCCCCAAACCACAATCTACAACCGTCGGCGCGATCTATGCTGCGTACGAGGCCCAGGCGAAATCCTGGGACTCGTGGGGCATAAGCGTGGGCGAGGCGGGCACGGAATGCGATAGGGCGCTTTGGTATGGCTTCCGCTGGGCATCGGCTCACGAGGTCCATAGCGGCCGCCAGCTGCGCTTGTTTGAAACTGGTAACATCGAGGAAGAACGGCTCGTCGCTGATCTCGAGAGCATCGGCGTCGACGTTTACGGGCAGCAAGACAAGATCCGGCTTGTGTCGGGCTTTGTGCGGGGCAAGTGCGATGGCAAAGCAATGAATGTGCCTGAAGCGTCGAAGATAGAACACCTGTTAGAGTTTAAATCGAGCAATGCCAAGGGTTTCGCGCTGATTGTTAAGGACGGCTGTCAGAAAGCGAAGCCACTCCATTATGCGCAGTGCCAGCTTGGAATGCATGCCTTCGGGTTGAGCCGCTGTCTTTATCTGGTGTCATGCAAAGACAGCGACAGCCTTTATTCCGAGCGCATCGAGTACGATCTGGAATTCTGCCTGCGACTGGTAGCGCGCTGCGAACGTATCGTGTTTTCGGACACGCCGCCGAGCAGGATTAGCGAAAACCCAGAGTTCTTTGGATGCATGTTCTGCAAACATAAGGCGGTCTGTCATCACGACGCACAGCCGCGAGTGAACTGCCGAACCTGCCTTCATGCTCAACCTGAAAGCGGCGGTGATTGCCATATCTCGTGCGCACGATGGGCAAAGCCTTTGTCGATCGACGAACAGCGCGACGGTTGCCCGGCGCATTTGTACCTACCGGGCATGGTGAATGGTGAGCAGGTCGATGTCGACGAAGAAGAAGAGACGATCACGTATCGTATGAAGTCGGGAGAGGTTTGGGTGGATGGCTCTAAGGGTTAGGACCAGTATTGGGAAAGCTCACGAAACTCATGGTCTAACCGGTCTCTCAGTGACTGTGCTTGAAGTTGAAGTATTCGATATCGATTACGTAAATCTAACTCGTCGTCGTGCCCAAATAGTGCTTGTGAAACGACTGGATTGTTCCATTTAACGATTGAAAAGAATAAACAAACCCGGGGGCTAGTACCTTGGTGGCCCTGTCAATGTAAGTATCGTCAAATGGGCCAATATTAAACCCGTCGACGTCAGGATCGCGGTTGGCTAGTTGTTCATCGAATGTCATGCATAGCATTGAGCTGCACCAATCAGAGGCCGCTATCATAACGTCAACCTGCTCTTTGAACGACCGTCTAATGCTGGCCGCATGCTGCCGACGATTAGCATCCAACTGCTGCTTTGCGACCACGACAGCAACAAGAACCGGGATACCCGCAAGGATTGTTCCGTAGTCCTTCACAAGCAACAAGAACGCTTCTCCGAAGGTCGGCAGCTTCGCATAGAGCGCACCAAAGACCATCGCGCAAACACCGACATAAACAGCTGTCGCCACGTACAAAATCGACGAAGAAAACTGCTCGTTTTCTTTTTCTGCATTCTCTTTATCAGACAAGGTAACGCCCCCAACATGCTAACCTTACGAAACTACCAGTCAGAAGCAATAGACGCCGTATTCGACTATTGGCAAGAGGAGGCAGGCAATCCGCTTGTTGATCTTGCAACGGGCTGCGGCAAGTCGTTGGTTATGGCGTCATTGATCCAGCGCCTCGTTGAAGGTTGGCCTGATATGCGCGTGATGGTCGTTACCCACGTCGCGGAGCTTATCGAACAGAATTATCTGGAATTGCTGGGCGTATGGCCATTTGCGCCTGCAGGTATCTATTCGGCGGGTCTTGGTCGCCGTGATGCACGCAGTCAGATTGTGTTTGCAGGCATTCAGACGGTTCACAACAAGGCTCAGCAAATTGGACACGTCGACGTGCTCATGGTCGACGAGTGCCACCTGATCCCAATCAACGGCAACACGATGTATCGCAAGTTCATCGATGCGCTGCTTGAGATCAATCCGGATATGAAGATCCTCGGCCTGACTGCCACACCTTACCGGCTGGACAGCGGCCGCTTGGATGAAGGCGCGGATCGTCTGTTTGATCAGATCGTCTACACCTACGGCGTTGCAGACGGTATCCGCGACGGCTTCCTTGCTCCGCTCACAAGCAAACCAACGGCTACAGAATACGACGTCAAAGGCGTCGGGAGGCTTGGCGGAGATTACAAGCAGCGAGCGCTGGAAGAAGCAATCAATCGTACTGACCTTAATGACGCGGTCGTTTCTGAGATCATAGCAAAGGGTTCCGATCGTCGTTCCTGGTTGTGTTTCTGTGCCGGCGTGAAGGCTGCGCTGGACGTGCGCGATGTGTTCAGATCGCGCGGCATTACGTGCGAGGCCGTAACGGGCGATACGCCGAAGGAAGAACGCCGCCGCATCCTTGAGGACTTCAAAGCATACCGTATCCAGTGCGTGACGAACAATTCAGTACTTACGACAGGATTCAATCATAAGGGCGTTGATTTAATTGCATTTATGCGCCCGACTCTATCTTTAAGTTTGTACGTCCAAATGGCGGGGCGTGGCACTCGTCCTCTCTACAGGGCAGGTGCGCCACTGGATACGGTAGAGGAGCGTCTATCAGCTATCGCGGCAGGCCCCAAACGTAATTGCCTCGTCCTCGACTTCGCGAAACTCGTCGACCGGCATGGTCCTGTCGACATGGTCGAGCCGAAAGCGCCAAGCGCTGGTAATGGGGAGCCGCCAATCAAGATCTGTCCGACCATGCCTGACAACAACGGGGCGGTCGGTTGCGGTGAGAAGGTGCACATCTCGCTGATGAAGTGCCCATGCTGCGGATATCACTTTCCGCCGAATGAGGATGAGAAGCTCACACGGCAGGCCGCCGACGTTCCGATTGTTAGCACCGCCGAAGCAGAATGGCGCAAGGTGACCGGAAGGACGTTTCATTTTCACGAAGGCAAGGGCGACAAGCCGCCGTCGGTCAAGTGCAGCTACATCGCAGGCTATACGCAGATCAATGAATGGCTTTGCCCGCAGCATACGGGCTTTGCACAAACAAAGGCGCATCGATGGTGGACGCAGCACGGAGGCCAGCGACCTTTCCCTAAAACGGTCATGGAATGGCTAGAGCGTCAGCGCGAATTGCTCACCACCGACGAAATTAGCGTGATCCCGAACGGCAAATATTGGAACGTGAAAGACGTGCGGGCTAGAGACGTAGGAGATAACAACAACGTACCGGAGCCTGCGAACGATAATGTGTCTGTCGGGTTATCGGAGCTGCTGGACGATGAGATCCCGTTTTGAGGCCCGTATCGCGCTTTGGGCGGGGGGCTTGGGGTGCGCGATACGGGTGCCGCCCTGCGAGCAGGGTGCCAACAATAAGTAGGTACGAGCGCTGGATTCAGAAATGACAGTTTGTTGCAATTGCAAATTGTTAGTGCAGCAACCAAAAAAGTCGCCCTGCAGCTAGAGCTGTCAGAGCGACTGCGTACGGCGCCCCCACCCGGAAGCCAATACGCAATTCAAGCGTAACATCAAAGGCATGCAAGTAAAAGTTACATTTACTTTAGATTCCTGTTGCACAGACTGACGACGCCACCACAATGAGCATCACTCGGCCTCACCAGCCAACCACACGAGGAGAAACCATGAAGAATATCGACGCAGATAGGTACGATCCGTACAACGCCAGACCTTCGGCGCAGGCAGGACACAACAACCCGCCGACCTCCGCATATGAGACGATCAAGCAGGAAATCGAAGACCTGTTCGACGAGGCGAAGAACTTCGCAGACGGCGAAGCGATCGACAATCAGGCCCTCGCCGACGCTGTGACCGAGCTCCATGACAAGCTGCATGAGGCTGGCAATCGTGCCGATACCGCACGCAAGACTGAAGCCAAGCCACACGACGACGCCAAAGCTGAAATCCAGGCGCGTTACAACAAACTGATCGGCAACACTAAGACGTCAGGCAAGGGCAAGGTCGTGCTTGGTAAGGAAGTGCTGCAGGGGCTCCTGACCCCTTGGCGCAATAAGGTTGCCGCCGAAAAGGAAGCTGCTGCTCGGCTGGCAAGAGAAGAAGCTGACCGCGTAATCCGCGAAGCGCAGGAAGCCATGCAGGCGAGTGCTGGTAATCTGGAAGCGCGCGAGCAGGCAGAGGAACTGGTCAAGGAAGCGAAACAAGCTGACCGTTGGGCGAAGCGCGAAGACAAGGCGGCAACGACTGGCGCTGGCCTTCGTTCGGTATGGCATTGTGATCTGGTCGACGAAGGCGTCGCGCTTGATTGGGCATATGGCCGTGCGCCAGACCGTTTCAAAGCTGTCGTGCAAGTAATGGCTGAGGAAACCGTGCGCGCCGGTGTGCGTCAGGTGCCGGGCTTTAACGTGCGTGAGGAAAGGGTGGCGTGGTGAGGACCAAGATAGATCCGGCTGATTATGTGCCGCGCATAAAAAGCTTGCGCGAGCACGGGATAGGGCTCGACGAGGCAAGGAAACAGGTAGACCGTGAGTACCTGATGAACGCAATTGATAACGCGTCCAACTTCTATGAACTGCGTGGTGTAATGCGCGCCTGCATGGAGAAGGTGTTGTGACCAACTACGGCGATCAGTTCATGAAATGACCCGAATGCGGCGGCACGGCAGAAGCGGAATGTGTTGACGTCGGGGTAGGCCTGTACATCCGCGACGAATACGAATGCCCGTGCGGTTACAATTCAGCGGCTGATGGACGGATGAATGTCGCCACCTATGATGATTGGTTTCCAGACCTGACACTCTCGATTGCTGCCGTGCAGCAAGGGGTCGCCGTTCCGCGTTGCAGTGAATGCGGAGAAACGCAGTTAATGACACCACACGGGATTTTCTGCTCCAACGGCCACGGTGGCGCACCCATCCTTTAACTTACAGCCCGCCAGCCACCAACTGGCGGGTTACCACACACGAGGAGAGAATGAATGCAGGAAGATCTGCCACGGGCCAATATTGCGCCAAGCGCAACAGTTGGCGACGCCACTATATATCAAGCTGATTGCCGCGATGTGCTCAGATCGTTGGCGGATAATTCCATCGACAGTATTGTAACGGACCCGCCTTATGCTCTTGTCAGTATCGTCAAGCGCTTTGGAAAGCCTGGGAGTGCACCAGCAAAGGGCAACGAAGCTTATCAGCGAGCTTCGGCGGGCTTCATGGGCAAGTCGTGGGATACTGGAGAAGTCGCGTTCAGCGAAGATTTCTGGCGTGAATGTCTGCGGGTGTTGAAGCCCGGCGGACACGTCGTCGCGTTCAGCGGTACACGCACTTATCACCGCATGGCTGTAGCGATCGAGGATGCTGGTTTTGAAATCCGAGATCAGCTTGGTTGGCTGTATGGATCGGGCTTCCCCAAAAGCCATGATGTTGCAAAGCAAATCGACAAAAGTGCCGGCTTCTGGCGCGGGAAAGCCGGTGCAATCAAGGATAATACTGTTGGTCAGGTTGCTAAAGGCACCGAGTATGAGCGCACTGAGAAGGGTGAACCCATTACCGACGAAGCTCGCGAATGGCTAGGATGGGGCACAGCATTGAAACCGGCTTGGGAGCCTATCGCCTTGGCGCGAAAGGCGTTGTCTGGCACCGTTGCCGCGAATGTCCTTTCCCATGGTACGGGTGCCATTAATATCAATGGAACACGTATTCCCGCGGGCAATGAGCATGAACCGGATCGCTGGCCCGCAAACATCGTCCATGACGGCAGCGATGAGGTTCTTTCGGCATTTCCCAATGATGGTGATCCAGCTCGTTTCTTCTACTGCGCCAAAGCAAGCCGGAAGGATCGGGATGATGGGCTTGATGGGTTTGAACAGAAATTGGTAGCCTCCGCGCTTGCAAGGGTTACTCAACTCGCAGGGGAAGAGGCAACTTGCATCAGTGGCACTAAGAATACTCGTGCCAACACGCACCCAACCGTCAAGCCTACAGACCTGATGCGCTGGCTATGCCGCCTCATCACGCCGACAGGTGGCATCATTCTAGACCCATTCATGGGCAGTGGATCGACGGGCAAGGCCGCTCTACTGGAAGGCTTCAAATTTATCGGATGCGAGCGTGAGGAAGAATACATGCCGATCGCACATGCGCGTATTGCAGCGACTCTGCGCCCTGTTGTTGCGAAAACGCGGCCAAGTGTGGTCAACGACAACGAGCCAATAGATTTATTTAGTCGTGTAGCCTGATTGAAAGCAGTCGGGTGAAATGCCAGCATAGCGCATCGTCAAACCGGGGGTGCGTCATGCTCAAGAAACAGTCCAAAGTTCCACATCACGATCAGCTCTTTTGGCCGGTGGTCAAAGCGTTCAGAGATTTGGGTGGCTCTACGGATAAAGACCAATTGGTTGAGAAAGTTTCCGAAATCATGACACTTTCCGATGAAGTTGTGGCTATCCCGCACAAGGACGGACCACAATCAGAACTAAGCTATCGAGTTGGTTGGGTTCAGTCTTGGTTGAAGTGGGCCAAGGCGCTGGACAATCCTAAGCGCGGAGTTTGGGTATTAACTCCGTATGGACGCTCAGCAACGCAGCAAGAAATCGAATCGCTCCCTGCCTTACGGCGTGCTTCCTTATCCAGCAAAGCGAAGAATAAGGTCAGCGAAGCTGAACAGGTGGACGAAGATGTTGTGGAGGCAGAAGAAGAAACACAATGGCAAAATGAACTTCTGAACACACTGAAAGCTATGCCGGCAGATGCTTTCGAGCGTTTGACGCGACTTTTGCTTTTGCAGCTAGGCTTTTCGCATGTGGAAGTGGTGGGACGTAGCGGAGATGACGGCATAGACATCCTTGGACAGGTGCAAGTCAACAGCGTTCTTTCGTTCCGTGTCCTCGCTCAATGCAAGCGGTTTAAAAATACAGTTGGTGCACCAGACGTTCGTGATTTTCGTGGTGCAATGCAGGGTCGGACAGATAAGGCCCTTTTTGTGACTACTGGCCGCTTTACAGCCGACGCGAAACGTGAGGCGACCCGTGACGGGGTTCCTGCCATTGACTTGATCGATGGAGAAAGGCTGGCCGTTCTGCTGAAAGAAATGGGGATGGGCGTCAAGACAGAAATGGTCGAGAAAGTAAGCGTGGTCCGGGAATTTTTTGATGACGTGTAACTCAGCCAAGGACATTTGCCACGTCTGCTTCCGCCACGCTGTGGGACTCGGCGTGCAGGAGGGCAAAGAACCGATCCGTTGGCTATGCAAGGAGTGCGCAGACATTGCCGAGCATATCCGCACACGCCGCAGGCTCGACCCTTACGAATTGCGCGCCCTTGATACCGGCGTTGAGGCGGTTGGGGCCTTCCTTGGCTCCATAGGCAAAACCGACCTTGCAGACTGCGATGAGCTAGAAGCACGCATGCTGGTGAAAGCCGCATGGGAAGGCTGCGGGCTAGGAATGCGGGAAGCACTCAAAGAAGCACCATTTTAGGAAGGGCGCCGTTTTGATGAAACACGACGACAGCCGCGGACTAGTCATTCTGCTTTGCAACCTGACGGACGCCATGGCAACCCCATGGGCGGAAAATGGCTATAACGTTCTTATGGTTGACCCGCAGCACGGTATGACGCATCAGGACGGACGTATAACGAGGTTCGCTGGAACGGTGCTTGAAGCCGCGCCACTGCTAGCGCATCACATTAGGGAAAGTAACATCGTCTTTGTGGCGGGTTTTCCACCATGCACGGACGTCGCTGTCAGCGGCGCTAGGTGGTGGGAAGAAAAGCGCGCCAAAGATCCATATTTTCAAGCGAAGTCTTCTATCGTAGCGGAGCAATGTCGGATGACGTGCCTGTTGTCAGGTGCGCCGGGATTCTTCGAAAACCCAGTATCAGCTTTCAGTAAAATATTCGGAAAGCCAAGCCATACGTTTCACCCCGCCGATTACACTGCACTTTGCGCAGGCGATAACTATGTCAAACGGACCTGCCTGTGGGCGTTCAACGGGTATAAAATGCCACCTCAGCAACGTGACAATAGTTTAGGGGTGCCTGACACTCGAATATGGACGGTGCCGCCGGGGCCTGAACGCGCCAACATACGAAGCGCTTTTCCGATGGGGTTCTCGATAGCAAACTACTTAGCAAACGCACCCCATCTGCGGGCAGCCAATGACAATTATCTAGGTAGCAGCTGTGTGGCGTGACGGTTAAGAACCTCTTTTTCCCTCATAAAGCGGTGCCCATTCGCCGATAAGTGCTGCTTCGAGCGTATTCATCGCGCTCTGAGGCGTGTTTATAGGAAGAAGAAAGTCGATCCTCACGGTATTCTTTTTGATCCATTCATTCACTGTTTCTAGAGTGAAGTTCACATCAGGGATTGGTGATCTATCGCAGATGCTTCTGGCCAACGTGCTGCTTAGCGCTGGAATCACATTGTAATGATGGAAGCTGTATCGTGCCTGATTATTCTGGCTTACTTGGCCGACCTTCAACGTGCGGAGATTTCCTTGGAGGTGAAATGAGTAAAGAGCTTTGCGGTTCTTAGGGAGCGAAGGAACTTTCCCGTCTTCATGTTCCCAAACGCGCTGCTCCACACTTAGCCCATCAATGTCGCTAAAGTGCTGAATAATCTTGTTATTTATAAACGCTAGAGACTTCTGCGCCTTGATTGCCAGAGGCGATTTCACAGATCGTTTGAAAAACATGCACCCACCCCATTAATGACGGAGATTTTATGCATATTTTGCAGGAACTCAATACCGACCCAATGCTCGATGTTGCGCTGTCGTATCAGGCGCAAAACTGGCCAGTATTTCCCTGCCGCCACTGCGACGAGAAAATCATCGATCCACAAACCGGCGAAATTGAAATCCTCGCTACTAAAACGCCTCTGACATCAAACGGGTTCCGTGGAGCAACGCTAAACGAGCGCATTGTTCGCGAATACTGGCGCCGCAATCCCTCCGCTATGATCGGGGTGCCAACCGGTGCCCCGATTGGCGCATGGGTGCTCGATATCGACCCGAAACACGGCGGTGACGAAACACTTGCAGCGCTGGAGGCTGCACACGGCGCGCTGCCTGCAACACTGACCGCAGAAACCACGAGCGGCGGCCGTCACTATTTCTTTCGTCATCGTCAGGGCGTTCGCAACCGCGGCGCGCTTGGCTCCGGCGTCGATGTGCGCGGTGACGGAGGGTATGTCATTGCAGCCGGGAGCGTACCGGAGGTCGGCCTGCCTTATCGCTGGGTGTCTGAGCAAGAGCCGGTCGACGCGCCAGAATGGTTGCTGGAGCTTGTGCTGCCGCGCTCATACGAAAGCACTTACACCGCGGCACCGTCTGTCAGCGGCAAGATCAACGACCGTTATGTCGAGCGTGCAGTTCAATCCGAGCTGGACGATCTTGCGCTTGAACCGATGGGCAACCGCAACAACCGCCTGAACGATGCTGCGTTCCGCTTGGGCACTTTTGTCGGGGCTGGCGCTCTGGCTGAATCCGAAGCACGCGCCCTGCTGCAAGATGTGGCACGAGGATGGGGCCGAGATTGGCCGCGCTGCGTCAAGACCATCGACAACGGCTTGGCAGCCGGTGCGCGCAGCCCGCGTAGTGTGCCGCAGAATGACAACGACAACACACGTCTGGTGGATATCAGCCGCATGATTGCCAATGGACTGGCCAAAGCTGAGGCGCGCACTGATGCTGTTGACGAGCCAGTTTCGAGATTTGATTCATCTACAAGCGAACCGGAGCAAGCCACTGAAAACAAACGAGCAATCATCGCGACGCCTTTCGTTTGGAAAGACCCGGCGACGCTACCACGGCGCGAATTTGCGTTCGGCAAACACTTCATTCGGAAGTATGTCTCGGTGACAGTCGCGCCGGGGGGGCTCGGCAAAACTGCGAACAGCATCGTCGAGGCGCTGGCCATGGCGTCAGGTAAAGCGCTCAATGGCACGAAGCCTCCGAAGCGTCTAAAGGTGTGGTTGTTCAATGCCGAAGATCCGCGCGACGAGCTTGAGCGCCGTATCATGGCGGCATGCATTCATTTCAATCTGAAGCCAGCTGATATCGATGGGCATCTGTTTCTGGACACAGGCCGCGAGCAGGAATTGGTCATTGCGATCGACGACAAGAAAGGCGTGCGCATTCAGGAGCCAGTTGTTGAAGCTGTCGTTGAAACGATCTCTGAGCTCGGCATTGACGTGATGATTGTTGATCCGTTCGTGTCGACGCACCAGGTGAATGAAAACGACAACGGTGCAATCGACAAGGTGGCAAAGCTCTGGGCGCAGGTCGCGGATCGCACGAACTGCTCAATCGACATCGTGCATCATCTGCGCAAGGTGAGCGATCGTGAAGCGACTGTAGAAGATGCACGCGGTGCAGTTTCGCTGATCGGCGCAGCGCGTTCGGTACGCGTGCTTAACCGCATGTCGGAAGCGCAAGCCAGCGAGGCCGGCCTTACACACGAAGCGCGGTTTTCATATTTCAGCGTGGTCTATGGCAAGTCCAACTTGTCGGCGCTGTCGCACAAGGCTGACTGGCGGAAGCTGGAAAGTGTCGCGCTGGGGAATGGGCAAGGCCTGACCAAGCCTCAGGATCATGCACCGGTCGTGACTTCGTGGGCATGGCCGACGAGCGAGGAAGTTGCAGAAACGTTGACTGCAGACGAACGCGACGCAATCCGTGGTGTTGTGAACGGCGGCATGTATAAGCCAGCACCGCAGGCAAAGGATTGGGTTGGGCGTGCCGTTGCGTATGCGCTGCAGCTGGACGTCGATGAAGAGACCGACAAGAAGCGTGTCGGGATGATCACCAAGGCGCTGTTCGCGGAGGGCTTCTTAATGAAGGTGGAAGACCGAGATCCTGTTCAGCGCAGGGCGACGACGTTTGTTCGAGCGGCGTAAAGACGCATAAAATTGGGTAGAAAAAACTTTTGTGAAAGCTACAGTCAGAACAAACTAAAGGGAGACTGTTATGGCGGATGGCAACTTTTCTGGCGCTAAGCGGAGCATTGTGGTTGATGGGTTCACGAATAGCGTTTTGGACCCGAACGAGCCAATGCTCGGACCATTGCAAAGCGGCGGCACAATCATATCAAATACTGCTCCCGGCTGTTGGGGGCCAATGATAACCCCACGGTTGCGTGGTGGTCATGAGGTAACCAAGCCCGTTTTCATCGATGGAGCTGAGGTCGGTGATGGCGTAGTTATTCGTATTCGAGACATATCTGTCACGTCGCTAGCGACAGCTTCAGGTCATGACACAGTTTCGAACCAGTTTTGTTTGGGCGACCCCTTCGTGGCGGCCCGCTGCCCTATCTGCGACGAAGTCTGGCCTGAAACACATATCGAAGGAGTGGGGCAGGATTCCGTCCGCTGTGACAAGTGTGGAGAACCCATAAAGCCGTTCACCATGGAGCACGGTTATACGGTCATTTTCGATGATACGCAGTCAATAGGCGTGACACTACCGCAGGATGCAGCACGTAAGATTGCCGAAAATGCAGATCACTATGCCTCATTGCCAGACAACTCCGTGCAGCACTCAATCTTGAATTATGCTCCTGCTGACCTTGTTGGCGCGATCGTTCGAATGCGGCCGTTCTTGGGTCAGCTAGGCACAACTCCATCCATAGCGATGCCAGACTCGCACAATGCAGGTGATTTCGGTTCCTTCCTTGTCGGTGCTCCTCACAGTTACGCGCTTACACCAGAACAGCTTCTTGAGCATAAGACTGATGGACACATGGATATCGACGCTGTTCGTGCAGGTGCGGTTATAGTTTGTCCTGTAAAAGTTAAGGGCGCTGGCGTCTATATGGGCGACATGCATGCGTCGCAGGGCGATGGAGAAATCGCTGGTCACACTATGGATGTTGCAGGAAGTGTGACGCTTCAGGTTGAAGTACTGAAAAAATACAACAATGACGGACCCGTATTATTTCCACTACTGGAAGACTTGCCTCCTCTGGCCCGCCCATTCACCGAGGAAGAAAAGCAGAAAGCGTCCAAATTAGCACAACAATGGGGCGTGGAAAGAACTGAGGAAGTGGCGCCGATTTCTGTCGTTGGAACTGCACAAAATATGAATGCCGCTATCGTCAACGGTCTGGAGCGTGCATCCAAGCTCCTTGGCATGACAGTCGCAGAGGTCCGTAATCGGGCAACTGTCAACGGAGCCATTGAGATTGGTCGTGACCCGGGCGTAATTCAGGTCACATTTCTTGCGCCACTGAAAAATCTGGATGCAGCTGGACTTGGGGATATTGCGCGCAAGCAATACGGCCTGTGATGATCCTATAATAATAAGAAAGAGCGTCCTACGGGGCGCTTTTTGTATAAGATGCTGCAGCTATTCTCTGCTCTCTAATGATTTTAAATTAATTTTTTCGTCGTGCTCTTCAATAGTGATTTCTGGGAATGTTGCTATCCCAGCAGATGTTAAAATGGTTTCCCGGCAGATTTTTGCAAAGTTTTGATCATTCACATCAGAAAGATATTTCGCCACGCGAAAGAGGTCGGATGTTTGAACTAAACACGTACCGGATGATTGGGCAGCAGAAATACACTTTTCTGTGAATTGCGTGCTTCGTTCGCTGGGATTTTGCAGCCTATATCCGTTTCCGAATAAAACCGGTTTTGCTTGATGAGTCACATCTTCACGTTCTAAATCTTCGTGAATGTTCATCGCGAGTTGCCGAAGCTTATCAATATTAATGGGCTTGTTATCTTTCCCCTCTGCCTCACCTAGAAGCCGCCCTTCGGGACAAGAAAAGACTACGTCGAATTCAGATGTGGCGTCTTTATAGTTATTCGCCTCAAAGCCTAAGGCGCGCAGAGCTTTTATAATTGCCCCTTCAAGGGGGGTACCCTTTTCATACAACAATCCTCTTAGACTGCCAACTTCTCTTAGGGCGTCTGATGCCTGTTCCTTTTGTTTTTGAGCTTCAACTAGTCTCTGTTCAGCGGCCAATAAAGAAGCCTTTAGATTCTTCTCTTCCAACAGTAAAAAAGAGTCGCTATCAGCCCACTGGGGCGTAGGCGTGACCTCTGCATCGGATCGAAGAGTGCTGTCGATCCCTAGCCAAGAATGGGTTATCCTGTCAGCGAACTGCTTAGCATTGTCGTTGTATTCACCATTAGTGAAAAAGGCATCGTCGTAGAAGTCTAATGACGGAAGAAGTACAAGGCTGCCACCACTCGACGTGCTGTAGATCCCCCCGACTAGTAGATCTCCCGTCTTCGTTGTGATTGGCGCGTACGGAGGATTGCCACCTAGGGTAACAAGAAACGTCGAAACATTTCCAAATGTCTTCCAATAATCCGAAAGAGCTGTTGCTTTTGGAGATAACTTCATCGACGTTCCACTCGCTTTTCTGGCAGGTGCCTCGAGCGGAAAACAATGATAATTAGAGTAAAGACTGACGATATGCGTTGTTTGCCGGTTTTTACCCGTGCCTGAATGATTTCGCTTGCCTGTGTCAACGTAAAACTCACGCAGCTCAGACAAGTAACAAATAACCGTCTTTCCGGAGTCGACGGCTAACTTTATTTCTCTTCTCCAGTGTTCGCATTGTTCAGTCAGGCGAAAACTTTCATTTTCGTTGAGACTAGGTTTTCCTTGATACTCATCGTAATATCCGAAATTCTCGCCAATCTCAGGGACGAAAATAGTAATATCCCAATCAAGCAGTGTTGATGTTGATTCAAAATCTATGTTGCTAACATAGTCGCTGTTTATATGTCTGCCGATCAAAGCGATGGTGCGTGGCGCCATTCAATTTATCCCCCGTTGAACAGGTAAAAAAACTGAGTTGCACTCACAAATCAAGGGGAACAAGTTGCGAACATAGTGTCCGCTTTCTCCTGATTTACAACCCACTGTCACAATCAAAATACAACCATAGGTAACGCGTAAGTCATACTGCGTAAGTCTCAAAAAACCTAAAAAGACTTGCGCAAAAGCACGCTGCTTTTAGTGCGTAAGAGTTCTTATATAGAAACTTACGCACAAAGCGCGCAGCGCGTAGTTCTATGCGTTTGAGAACTACGCAATTTTGAGAAAATTTCCTGATTGAAAAATACAACCTGATTTGAGGTTGGTTGAAATTATGCCGGTTGACGCTTGACCTGCCTGTCACTCCCACCATGATGTGAATTCTTCCGCTACCAACGGAAGCCCACCAAGCTGACGCACCATGAACACGAGGAGGGACCATGACACGAAGACGTGCGCTGAAAGGCGCGTCATCCAGCAAGCTCAAATCGACAACCAGTGCCAAGCCAAGCACAACAAAAGCCACGACGCAGACGGTCCGCATTAATGGCGTCCGAACAATCATCACGACACGCGATGGCAAGGTGACCACGAAAGCTGCCCTGCCTCTGGAGTGGGAACTGCAAGCTGCACAAGTTCGCAGCCTGCGCAGATTGCCGGAATACGTACACACAGCGAGAGACGTGCGGCCGGGAACATTCACACTGGCCGGAGATCAAAACGCAGCCAAGCGTGGACCCAAGGCAAGAGCAGAGGCATTAGCGGCAGGGCTGACGCCGGGAGAAGCAGACGTCCGGATATATCTCTACGGTGGCGTGCTGCGGCAAATTGAAAACAAGGTCGGCAAGGCCAAGCTCGAACCTAGTCAGACAACCCGCCATCCGTTGCTTGATGCACTTGGCTTTCCAGTTGTGGTCGTCAGGGCAGTCACCGAAGACGATGCAGCGGAGCAGGCAGTGAGGCTGGTTAAAGGCTGGCTGAGTGAAAGCGCGACAAGCCAAGCCGCTTAATTGACGAACCAAACACGAGGAGAATTGTGTGAGCAACGCAGTAACAAACAAAATCATCCCTGAAGGCTTCTATTGGTCAAAGTTGTGCGGAATGGCCTTAAGGAAGAGACAGCTTGGATCACCTGTATCTGTAGAACGGCACACCGTGACCCCAAGTTCTTTGTTGAGGCGGGTAATTGCAGAAGTGTCGCCAGTCGAAAACGACGCCAATGAAGCCAAAAAACTGACATCAGAAGACGCTTCCCGTTACGGTTCCGCATTGTGGTCTGGTAAATTGAAAGAATATTTCTCTTGGAGAGCGGAGCAGGGTTTGTCGTGGTGGCATGAACAAGAGCGCCTTTATCCTTCCGCAGCCAATGATAATTCGGCGGTAGCAGTCAGGAAGGCAGCATGAGTAGGCACAAGTCCCTTGCCGGAGCCATGACTGCTTTAATGGCTTACAAAAACCGGCCCGAAAGCGAAATCATACCCGTTTCAACAAACTGGAATGTGGTGCCTGAGAATAGCAACGAACCAGAGGTGATATCGAAGATGCATACTGAGCGACGCATCCAGATACTTCCGACCGTTGAGGAAATCATGCGGAATGTCAGCAGTGAGGACATCGAGCGCAATGATCTAGGTCAGATAGTTCGTATAGGCCGGCTCAAATTCAGCGATGGAACGCAAGTTGAGGCAGGAAATAAATATGGACCCGGTGGCGAGGTAATCGCCACCAAACATCGAATGCCAGCGGGTGCAATGCTCGGATGCCGCGAACAGGAGAGCAGGACGCTAGGCGGAGATGAAAACCCATCCGAAGTTACAGCAAGTAATAGCTACTTTCTAGCTGCGTTCGAATTGAAGCGCCGAGAGCGTATTCCATCAGGGAAAAAGACAAAGCGGACATACCAAACGCATGACCAAGCGAAAGAAGACCTCGCAAAAGCATACGCAAACACGCCAGTGCTGCCGCCAGTAACAAGATGCCCGCCCGGCCTACCCAATGCAGGCAACCGTATCTCAGATAGCTTTCTTGGGATGAAGAAAACGACAACCGGTGAATCTGGATCAATGGGGTGGCAGGATGTTTCTACTGCCCTGGTAGTTCGCGAGATATGGGCCCAAGCCATCGAGGCGCTATCTGAGAGAGATAGAACGGTAATGGATACGGCGGCACATGGGAAGGTGAGGAACTACGAAAGCTTGGGAATATCTTTGGGCTTCAAGTCAGAATATTCGAGACGCAAGGGCGGACGGAAGGCCTTAACTGCTGCCAATGATAATCTTCAAGAAAACATAAAAAGATTTTCTGCTTAGGTCCATATTCCGCATAGTTATGGTTCTTAGATGTGAAGGGGTCGAGATGGAGACATTACGACCCCAAACAGTTCCGACCACGGACCCTGCGCTATGCTGCATCAAGTGCAGCCTCTGAGTGTGGGGTAACTATCAAAACACAAGTCATCATCACTTATCATGCTTTGCGTGATCAATGACGCTTGTTTTCAAATCCCCGGCGCCGTATCTCCTCCGGCAGACGGGATACGGCGGGTTGAGCTTATCGGGCTCCCCGCCGATCAATTTACATCCCGGTTTCGCGATTGTCGCCCATATCGGGCTTTTTGCCGGTGACGGATGCAAATAGCATCTTCGCAGTGGCAGTTATGGCGCCAGGGCCGTCCCAAAATTCAGCATGGCTCGGAGATACAACTATCAGACGGATATTCGGATCGTTCTCGGATTCCCAGAACGCCTTAGCAAACGGTGTCCAGACATCCTTAATTTTATCGCGATCGTTGGATACCTGAGCATTGCCCTCAATGAACAGATAATCATTGGCGGATTCATTTGAGAATGTGAGCTGCACAGGTGACTGGCCTTGGATATCAGTCACTTTATCGCTTTGAGCGTCGGTAAGGAAATAGATCGCGCCTTCATCTTTGCGGACGATTGGGGACATTGGAACCTGTTTTCCATTCCAACCATAAAAGCAGACGCGGTTGTCTTCAGCTATCTTCCAAGCTTTCTGTGGATCTGAATGGGACATTGGTTTCGCCTTTTCTAATTACGAATGGGTTTTGAGTTAACTCGAAGAAGGGTTGCCCCACTATCGGCGACAACGGCCGAGCATCATCCCAGCTAGCAATCCGATGACGCCGACTGTCACGAGTGTCGCAGTTGCTGCACCCGGATTTTCGCGAGCGGCATTAAGAACTCGTTCGCCGTGATAGCGAGCATTCGAAGCTACGTCTTCAAATGCTGAAGATGCGGACGACAAAGCGTTGTCAGCTTTGTCTGTAGCGCTGCCAAGTCGGTCGGCGAGTTGCGAAGAAAGGCTGCTCAGTTGGCTACGAAGTTCGCTGATCTGATCTGCAACTGCATTTTCTGGTTCGTTTGCCATTGAGACTATTCCTTCTGAAATGAATTGGTCTGCAGCGTGTGCTGCCTTGCTATTTGAAAACGTGTTGCCACGAGTTTTGTTTCACTGAGAACAGAAAGAAAATCTTATCTGGGTGTAGCTCAGCAGGTAGAGCGCTCGGCTTGGGTCCGAGAGGCCGCAGGTTCAAGCCCTGCCACCTTGACCAGTTTCTGCAGGATAGAGCGGTCCGGTAGCTCGTCAGGCTCATAATCTGAAGGTCAGTGGTTCGAATCCACTTCCTGCAACCAAACAAGACCAGCGACGCCTTCTGCCGCCACGACACATTGTGGATTAAGTGCAAGCGCACCCAAGCTGGTTACTTTCAAGAGGAGAATATCATGAACACAGGTCAGACTATTATCGCAAATGCATTCAATGAATGGATGCGTCGATATACCGAAGATCCAAGCGGCTTTGAGCATGAGTGGCAAACTGTCAGCAAGTTCCTTGAACAGCAGCAAAATGGTGTTGAGCCTGATTATGGTCAGTCATGCGCTGCATATCTTAGGAAGCTGATTGATGAGCTGTCAGCCTAAGCAACAACGCACATGGCTTCGTCTCTATAAGACTGCCCGATGGCAGCGAATGCGCGAGCGACAACTGACCGAGCAACCGCTTTGCATGTTTTGCTTGCAGGTTGGCGACGTAGAACCTGCGACCGTGTGTGATCATGTCATCGCTCATAAGGGCGACGAGTTCCTTTTCTGGGATGCAGGCAACCTCCAGTCACTTTGCAAGACGTGCCATGACCGAACCAAGCAGCGTTTGGAGCGAGGTCAGGACATCGTGACCTTTGGGGCCGACGGGTGGCCGGTTTGACCCCCGGGGCATCAAAAAAGTCGACGAAGGTCGAAAGCGCCGGAACGGCGAGGGACTGTCGAACGCGATCCCGCAAGTTTTCAAAGTTTTTTTACAGGTGAATAATGGGCGCAAGAGGGCCAAGGCCTGAAACGCCTGAAATTCAGGCGCTGAAGGGCAATCCGGGCAAGCGAAAGAAGCGTGCCCCGTCGATACGTCCGAACGGCGATGTTTATAATCCAAACTATTTAGATGACGATGCCCGCGAGTGCTTCGAGATGATCGTATCGGCTATGCCGCCAAGCACTTACGCGGCGACAGACGCGGGCGGTATTGCCGTTTACGCAGCCGCATGGGCTGACCACAAACGCGCGACAGAAGCGTTAAAGACATTGCCGGCATTGGTGCCGGGGTCGACTGGAAATCTGTCAGTAAATCCATGGTTCAAGATCAAGAATGAAACCGCACGCATTATGATGGCAATGGGCGACCGTTTAGGGCTGGACCCAAAATCGCGTGCTGGTCTTGTTGCCCCAGAGGAGAAGCCAAAATCGAAGTTCGCAGGCCTGATTGGGCAAAGCGCGGTGAAGGCGTAACCCAACTGGGGCTGAACCGTGCAGAACGTGTAATCCAGTTCATTGAGCTGCTGCGCGTACCGAGCGGTGAAGGACAAGGTGGTCAACTACTGCTTAGACCTTGGCAAAAGCAGTTCATATCCGACTTGTATGCGCCGCATGATGCGAAAGGCCTTCGAAGAGTGAGGCGGGCTTTGCTGTCAGTTGCGCGTAAAAACGGCAAGACGGCGATTATTGCTGCCATTGCACTGGCCCATCTTATCGGGCCCGAGGCGATACAGAACGGCGAAATCTATTCGGCTGCTAATGATCGAGAGCAGGCGGCACAGGTTTTCAAATTCATTCGCCAGTTGGTGGACGCCGACGAAGAATTAAGCCAAGCGCTTGACGTGATACCGTCGACGAAAACTGTCGTGTGTAAGAGCAACGGCTCCTTTTACAGGGCGTTGAGCGCTGAAGCAGGCACAAAGCATGGCTTGAACCCGTCAGTTTGGATTTACGATGAACTGGCTCAGTCTAAAAACCAAGAACTCTATGAGGTAATGAACACCTCGCAGGGCGCACGGCAAGAGCCGCTTGGAATTGTTATTTCTACTCAGTCGCCCGATCCTGAGCACCCGCTCTCAAAGTTGATTGATGATGGCTTGGTAGCCGACGATCAGACGGTACTGGTTCACCTGTATTGCGCGGATGATGACGCCGATATCATGGACGTCGATGCGTGGGCCGCGGCAAATCCAGCATTAGGAGACTTTCGATCTATTGAAGATCTTAAGGCGCTTGCTGTGCAGGCGTCTCGCATGAAGACAATGGAATCGAGTTTTCGGAACCTGTATCTCAACCAGCGTGTAGATCAGACGTCCCCGCTCATTCCTCGTTCCGAATGGAAGGCATGCCAGACAGGCGGAACACTTATAGCTGGAGAACGAGCCTTTTTTGCCCTCGATCTTTCGGGCGTGCATGATCTGACCTCTCTTGTCGGTGTGAGCGCCGACGCGAGTGAGGATAGGTTAAAGGCGTGGAACTGGAAGCCTCAGGAGTTTCTGATTGACCACGCAAAGCGTGATCGTGCACCTTACGATGTTTGGGCAGCGGAAGGATGGCTAGATACGCCTCCTGGCCGCGCTATCGATTATGCGTATGTTGCTCAGCGAATCGCTGAAATTCGCGAAGAGTATGATGTCGTCGGGCTGGCTTACGATCGCTGGCGCATTGAACAGCTACTGGTCGAATTTCAGCGCATTGGTGTCGATGTCTATATCGACGGCAAGGACAAGCCATTTGATGGCGCGTTGCGCCTTGTTCCGTGGGGGCAGGGATATCGCGATATGTCGCCAGCGGTTGAAGCACTTGAAGCTTCAGTCATTCATCGCCGATTAAAGCACGATGGCAATCCCGTGCTGACTTTCTGCTTTGCGAACGCGATCGTGGCAACTGACGCATCCGGTAATCGCAAACTTGATAAGAGCAAAACTAGATTTCGTATCGACGGCGCCGTCGCATCAGCGATGGCAATCGGCCTGAAGGCTCGCGAAGTTACGCCAGACGAGCCAGAAAACCTCGATGACTTTATCAATAACATGGTCGTCATCGCCTAACTCACGACGGAGCGAATATGGGCTTCATTGATAGATGGGTCGGAAAGCCCATCAAGCTCACCGACGGCGAGTTCTGGCGCGGCTTCTTCAGCCTTGGAACGACGTCAGGTGAAACAGTCACTTATGAGAAGGCTCTTGAGCTTGATGCTGTTTGGGCCTGCGTAAATCTCGTAGCTAACTCTGTGAAAACGCTGCCATGCAACGTTTTTAAAGACGACGGCGTCACAATCGATCGTGAAAACGTCCTTTATGAACTGCTTCACGATATGCCCAATCTTGACGACACTGCGTCTGATTTTTGGGCCATGGTTGCGATGTGTCTTTGTCTTGACGGCAATTTTTTTGCCGAAAAGAAGATGAACGGCGGTCGCCTTACTGCTTTGAATCCACTTCATCCGCTCGCCGTGAAGGTTTGCCGCGACGATCGGAACAATCGCTATTACGAAGTGACTGAAACGTCTAAGGGCAAGTCAGGCACGACCAGACGTATCAGCGAAGACAAGATGTTTCACGTTCGCGGGATGGTAATTCCCGGCTGTGATCGTGGTCTTTCGCCAATTGGCGTTGTCAGGAATACTGTCGGCAATGCGCTTGCGGGTGAAAAGACGGCTGGCAAGATGTTTGCCAACGGCATGCAGGTTGCGGGCGTTCTTTCATCTGACCAGATCCTAAAATCAGAGCAGCGTAAACAGCTCGGTGAAGTGCTTGGCCAGTTCGCCGGGTCTGAGAAGGCCGGCAAGATTGCTGTTCTTGAAGCTGGGCTTAAATACCAGCAGCTCACGATCAATCCTCAAGACGCACAGATGCTGGAAACGCGCCAATTTAGCGTTGAGCAGATCTGCCGTATCTTTGGTGTTCCGCCTGTCATGATCGGTCATGCCTCAAACGGTACGACGACGTGGGGAAGCGGGATCGAACAACTGATCCTGCAGTTCACCAAGACCTGCTTAACTCCGTTGCTGCGCAGCATTGAATCGGCAGTCTATCGCGATTTGTTGGACGCAAAGACGCGCAAAACGACTGTTGTAAAGTTCAACATGGAAGGCCTGTTGAGAGGCGATAGCCAGGCGCGCGCTGACTTCCTGCAGAAGATGGTCAACACCGGCATTTATACGCCAGATGAGGCCCGCAGTTACGAAAACAAGGCCTCCAAACCGGGCGGCGATCAGCTCATCGTCAACGGAACAATGCAACCTTTGCACGGCATCGGCGACAACGGCGGACCATCGCTTGACGACACGCCCGAAACGCGCGCTGCTTAAGGGATTTCAATGAAATATCAGAATATCCTCTCGGCATTCGCTGCCGAGCCTTGGGCAATTGCGCCTGAAAAACTCGAAGCGATGACCGCCTTCCTGCTGTTTAAGGCAGAAGGCGGCAGCTTTTCGCCTGATGAGGTCGCGGTCCGCATCAGCAACAAGCGTGCGAATGAACTCGCAAAAACGGAGGGCGCAACTGCTGTCATCCCTGTTTATGGCGTACTTGCGCAGCGCATGGACCTCATGTCTGAGATCAGCGGCGGTGTTTCATACCAGTCGCTGAAGCGAAGCATCCACGAGGCGCTAGCCAATGATGACGTGAAGGCCGTTGTTCTGGACATTGATAGTCCGGGTGGGGCTGTTCCGGGCACTGATGAGCTTGCTTCTGAAATCCGCGCCCTTCGTGGCGGTGACAAGCCAATTATTGCACAGGTCAACAGTTTGGCGGCAAGTGCAGCGTACTGGATTGCATCTGCGGCCGACGAGATTGTTGTCACGCCATCCGGCCGGGCTGGTTCTATTGGCGTTTACACATCACACGATGATGTTTCTGCGTATCTCGAAAAGAATGGCGTGAAGCGCACGTATATTTCAGCGGGCAAATACAAGGTCGAAGGCAACGAAGTTGAGCCTTTGGGTGAAGATGCCCGACAATTTATTCAGGATCGTGTTGATTATTCTTATCGCCGTTTTGTTGAGGCAGTGGCGGAAGGCCGCGGCGTCACGAAATCCAAAGTAGAGGACGGGTTTGGTCAAGGTCGCGTGTTCTTCGCGCAGGAACTGATTGATCGTGGAATGGCTGATCGGATTGCCACGCTGGATGAAACGCTGGCGCGTTACGGTTCCGATTCAACACCTCAGCCAATTCGTCGCATCAAGGCTGCAAACACCGCGCGTGCTCAGGATGCTGACACGCTTATCGCGAAGATCCGCGCTGGTGACGAAGTTTCAAAACGTGAATTCGAGAACGGCCTCAAGGGTCTTGTTGGCTGTTCGAATTCAGAGGCAGAGCGGGCCGCTCGGCTCTACCTCAAGTCTGATCAGGGGGAACCTGATGTCGATGCGGATGCTGCTGTTTCGGCGGCGCTAGATCAGCTCATCGCTGAAACAAAATCGTTCAAAATTTAACATCAGGAGGGCTTTATGCCTGAATTGAATATTGCTGAAAAGATTGGCGAACTTGGCCAGTCGATTGCCGCCATCAAAGAACAGGTTGGCAATCTGGGTTCCGAATACACTGCAAAGCTAGAACAGGCTGGGACTGTCTCGGCCGAACTAAAAGACAAAACCGATAAGGCGCTGTCGCAGCTTGGTGATGTAGCAACTCGGCTGGGTGGTTTGGAAAAGCGCGCAGCTCGCGAAAGAGAAGTCGAAACTGCTGGCTTTAAGGGCCTTGGCGACTATCTGGTCGAATCCGAAAAGTTCCTCGCCATGGACAAGGGCGGTCGTGGTTCCGTTCGCGTAAAGGCCGAGCGCGCAGATATCACTTCTGCCAACACAACTGTCGGTGCCGGTCGCTCGGATACAACGTCGCTTGTGTCGGGTCATCGCGTGCCAGGCATTATTGCTCCGCCTAACCGCACCTTTACAATCCGTGATCTGCTTGCACAGGGTGAAACCTCGAGCAACAGCATCGAATATGTGAAGGAAACTGGCTTCACGAACAACGCCGCTCCGGTTGCCGAAGCGCCGACTACGCCGAAGCCGAAGTCGGACATTACGTTCGATCTTGAAACGACGCCTGTTCGCACGATCGCTCATATCTTCAAGGCGTCTCGCCAGATCATGGACGACGCGCCAGCACTGGCTTCGTACATCAATGCGCGCGGCACGTACGGGCTTAAGTTCGTTGAAGAAAACCAGCTGCTCAACGGTGACGGCACCGGTCAGAACCTGAACGGCCTTCTGCCGCAGGCTACTGCCTTTGCTCCAGCGTTTACGCCAGCATCCGCAAACGGTATCGATCGTCTGCGCCTCGCTGTACTGCAGGTCATTCTTGCCGAATACCCAGCAACTGGCTTCGTCCTCAATCCAACTGATTGGGCCAAGCTGGAACTGACGAAGGACGGCGAAGGTCGTTACATCATCGGTAACGCTCAGGGCTCGACCGCTCCGACCCTCTGGAATCTTCCAGTTGTTCAGACACAGGCCATGGCAGTCAATGAGTTCCTAACCGGTGCGTTCAATCTTGCCGCTCAGATCTTTGACCGTCAGGATGTTGAAGTTCTGCTTTCGAGCGAGAACGAAGACGACTTCGTCAAGAACATGCTGACGATCCGCGTGGAAGAGCGTCTTGCTCTCGCCGTGTACCGTCCAGAAGCATTCGTTAAGGGTGACGTCGAGGAATAATAGTGGCTGGGAGGCTTCGGCCTCCCTCCCTTTTGGGAGGGTCTAATGGCGCTATTAGAGCTTGAAACAGTCAAACGTCACTTACGCGTCTTTCATGATGACGAAGACAGCCAGATTGAAATCTACGCGGCTGCTGCGGAATCTATCGTTACAGAATATCTCGACCGAGAAGTAGTTGGGACTGGCGAAACACCAGCCTTGCCTGATGGCATTGCTGTTGGTCCCGCTATTGTCGCTGCGATTTTGTTGGTTACAGCTGATCTGTACGAGAACAGAGAGCCTGACATGAGTGCGCAGGGAGAGGTTGTATTGCCTCGACACGTGCGCGCTCTATTGGCTTCTTGGCGCGTTTGGCGTTCAATCCCTGATGAGGATTAAAGAATGCAACCAAAGAATTACAAAACCGACGGCGGTGATACGCTCGTCATCGGCGGCACACTGAAGGTTGAAGCCGGTGCAACGGTTGAAGGTCTTGAAGGTGGTGGCGTAGGATCAACCGCATGGGCCGACATTACCGGCAAACCGGCCACCTTTGCGCCGACGATTGGTGCAACGGCAGCTACTGCCGCTGCTGGCAACCACAACCACGCAGTGACAGCCGACGCTGGAAATGGACTTGCGGCAGCTGCGAATATTCAGGCAGCTTTCGTTGCCCTGTCGGCACGCATTAAGGCGCTCGAAGACGCTGCTGGCTAATGCCCCACGTCCGTTTCACCGTAGACTTCGACTGGAAGCCACTCCCGCAAGTCACGATTGCTTATAAGGCTGGCTGGTCTGGCCTTGTGACTTCGCCTTGCGCAACTGCTGCAATCGAACGAAACAAGGCTGTTCGCCTGAAAACTCCGAGAAAAGGTGAGAAGGATGGCGACACGTAAAGGCGCAGGCGCGCTCAACAACATCGTCGTCTTTCAGCAGCGTGAAGCGGTGAGGGACGAGGGCGGTGGCACTAGCCAAGATTGGGTCGACAAGTTCGAAACCGCCGCTCGTTTGCAGCCCCGCCTCGGTTCCGAAACGGACATCGCCGCTCGTACGCAAGGTATCCAGCCTTATACGCTTGTTGTTCGCAGTGAACCGCGAACACGAGGCGTCACGCCGTCATGGCGGGCTAGAAACAAGCGAACTGGCGTTCTTTACGAGATCCAGTCTTGTGCAAACCCCGACGAGGTCAATCAGTACATCGAAATGCGCGCTGTCGTGCAGGGAGGTGGTTGATGGCTATCGGTGCTCGAATTCTGGGGCTTGCTAAACTCGAACAGAAGTTCAAACGCTTGCCGAAAGTCGCTCGCGACATGGTTCGTAGTGCGATGGAGCAGGGCGCTGACGATATCGTCGATATGATGAAACGTCGGGTTGCTGAAGACGACGGCGCCCTACGGGAAAGCATCGGCTGGACGTGGGGTAAAGCTCCAAAGGGCAGCATGGTTATCGCGACAGTCGAAGCCAGCCTTGCAGCTGATTGGACGATCACGATCTATGCAGGCAATAAGGAAGCTTATTACGCGCGATGGGTTGAATTCGGTACGGTAGGCTTTGCCAACAAAGGCATGTTCCCCGGCACGAAGAATCCCGGTCAGGGAAAACAACCATTCTTCTACGTGACGTGGCGGGCCAAGGATAAAGAAACAAAACGCCGTATTCGTCGAGCCATCACCAAAGCAGCGAAAACAGTAGCCGCAGGAGGCTGATGGATGGACCCCGTATGGGAACTTCAAACCGCGATCTATGCGCGGTTATCGCAGAATGCTGCGCTGACAACGCTAATCGGCGCTGACAAAGTCTATGACAATCCTCCCGCCGATCCTAATGGCAATATACCGGCCGCGACCTATCCATATGTTTCATTCGGCAGCTCTTCGTCTTCTGATGACAGTGCCGATTGTATTGATGCGGTTGACGTTACTTTCCAGATTAATTGCTGGTCGTCTCTGCCAAGTCAGAAACAGGTTAGGCAAATCGCCGACGCTGTCACCAAAGCGCTTAAACGATGGGAACCGCCGCTCGCGGTGAACGCTCTCGTCACCTTCGATTACTGGCGGACTGACTACATCCGCGCTCCCGGCATCAACCAGGCTTCTATCCAGTACACGGCCGTCATCGAGACGCCGTAGCCGCACCGCCGGATTTCACCACACCAAAACACGAGGATCAATATGGCCCAAGCTACAACAATCAAATCGGGTAAAATCCGCGTATTGCTCGGCAATGACGCCACCCCGACAGTTTATGAAAATCCCTGCGGATTTACACAGCGCTCAATCACAATCACTAAGGGCCTCGAAGAGGTAAATATTCCGGATTGTAACAATCCAGACCTTGTTGATTGGGTTGGGCGCGATGCAACCAGCCTGTCGATGAGCGTGAGTGGCGAAGGCGTACTGGCTGCCGAAAGCGTAGATGCATGGCTAGAAGCAGTGGACAGCATTGATTCAGTGCCGGTGAAGATCGAGTGGGAATTCCCACTGAAGACGATCACCTGGACTGGCTTCATGCATGTTGAAAGCATGGAAGTTGGCGCAACTAACGGACAGCGCGCGACGAACAACGTCAGTCTTCAGTCCGATGGCGTTATGGTTCGTACGTCTACCCCGGCTGGTGGCTAATGCGGGACGCATCGATTGAGCTAACTTGGGCGGATGATGATTACAAATTCCGCCTTGGATGGAGCGAACTTGAAGCACTTCAAGAGGCCTGCGACGCGGGCCCCTGGGTTATTCTTGAACGTTTGATTTCGAAGCAGTGTTTCGTCGGTGATATCGCAAATGTCATTCGGCAAGGCCTTATTGGTGGCGATATGAAGCCGACTGATGCAACAAAGCTCGTGCAGCGTTATGTCGAAAAGCGGCCTCCCGCTGAAAACCTTTTGTTTGCTATCGCGATATTACAGGCCGGTATTCAAGGCGTACCGGAGGAGCCTGTGGGGGAGCAAACAGCGGCAAGTCAGAACCAATCGACAGCCTCCCCAATGGAAAGATCAGATTTGCCGCCATCTACGGAAACGGTGCAGTTCTAGGATTTACGCCGCAAGAAGTGAGACAAATGTCCATGTGGCAATACATGGCTGCGCTTGATGGTTACATCAAAGCGAATACGCCAGATGAGCCGGGCAAACTGTCAGAGACCGAAAAAGACGATCTTTGGGATTGGATTAAGGCTGGGTGATGCTGGCCTTACCAATACTTTACGCCAATGTTCTTTTCATGCCATGGCCGACCGACTGTATAGTTTAGACACCGCTCAACTTCGCCTCGAGCTTTCACAAAGCTATCAGCGTGACCGTCAGGCCTGCCGTTCTTCCATGAATTCAGCGCTTTTACCCAAACATCGCAATCTGCTTCGTAATCCCGGAGGGCTTGCTCAGCGTTCGCTGAACGCGCCGCAGCAACATACTGCGCCGAACGGTAATCATTCCAAAAATAGTACCCGACGAACGCGATAACCGCGATGCAGGCCGCGCCGACCAATACTTTCATCTACATCCCCAAGCTCGCGTAACTGCGAGTTTTTTTCTTATCAGGACATCGTTGAGTATGGCAAGAACCGACCTCGAGAGTCTGGTTGTTCAGCTTTCTGCTGACTTCAAGTCATTTGAAAAAAGCCTGGCCCGCGCCAACGATGTTTCTAATCGCCAATTTAATGCGATTGAACGACGCGCCCGCCAGATGAACAAGAATCTGGATAGTATTTTCACACGCTCGTTTAGCGGCCTTACGGCACCGCTCGCCGGAATAGGCGCCGCGCTCGGTGTCGATCAGCTTCGCAAGATGACTGATACGTGGACGGATATGACGTCCCGCGTCAATCTCGCCGCAGGGTCGATCGATAAAGGTACTGAGGTCATGGGCCGTCTCGGCGATATGGCTCGCCGTACGTATTCGGATCTAACCCAAACAGCCGAAAGCTATCTATCAAACGCTACCGCTGTCCGCGAGCTTGGATATAACACCGATGAATCTCTGAACTACACCGAGGCTTTAAATAACGCTCTCGTTGTGTCAGGCGCCAAGGGCGATCGAGCTGCACGAGTTATTGATGCGCTCGCCAAAGCTATGGCTACGGGCAAGTTGCAGGGCGACAACCTCAACACAGTGATTGAATCAGGCGGCCGCGTTGCTGAAGCATTGGCAGCTGGTCTTGATACAACTGTCGGCGGGCTGCGCAAGCTTGGCTCGCAGGGCAAGATCACTGGCAACGACATTGTTCGTGGCCTATCGAGCCAGATGGAAACGCTTCGCCAAGAAGCAGCCGACATGCCTGCCACGATCGGCGATGGCTTTACACTTCTGAATAATGCGCTGCTTCAGTACGTCGGCAATGCAGACAGCGCTGCTGGTGTGTCTGCGAAGATTTCCGAAGCACTGGTCATGATTGCCGACAACTTCGACAAGGTCGCAGATAGCGCTTTGCAGGTTGCTGCGGTGATTGCGGGCGCTTTGGTTGGTCGATCGCTCCTCGGCATGATCCGTACGCTCGGAACGGCTGGCGTGGCTCTTGGCCAATTCAGGCAAGCTCTGGCTGCTGCAAGCACAATGGGCGGTTTGGCTACAGCCTTCGGTGGCCTTGGAGCAGCTGCTGGGCCTGTAGGCATGGTCATTGGTGGCGCAGTTGTTTCATCGCTCATTCTTTACAATTCAACCGTCGGTGAATCGAGCCAAGGGGCAACCCTCTTTGCCGAGCGCCTCAAGAATGTTGAGGAGGCTGCGAAGTCATCAGGCAACGCTGTTGAACAGGCCGGCCGACAAAATGACGCCTACACCCAGAACTCGCTAAGCAAAGAAGTTGAGGCTTCGGTCGTCGCACTTGATGACGCTCGCGAGGCGGCAGTAAACATGCTGGCCTCTTTTGCTCAAGTGTCATCTATGAGCCTCATAACTCCGCAGCAATATGATGAGCTTGCTCGTCTGCGTGATGGGGTCAATGAAGGCACGGTATCTGCAGAAGACGCTAGGCTCAGGACTCATTCCTTTCCAAGCCAGAATATAACGGCTGCTGCGAGATCTATTGCTGCTTGGAACACAATCGGGCAGCGATCATAACGGGTAGCAATTCTTCGCCAGTCTTTCAGTCTGCCAAACATGATTTCGATACGATTGCGCCGTTTATATCGGCGTTTGTCATACTTGATAGCCTTCTTGCGGTTTTTGCGCCCCGGTATGCACGGCTTTATCTCTTTGTCTTTTAACCGTTTTCTGAACCAGTCAGCATCATAGCCTCTGTCTGCAAGAAGCCAGTCAACCTTCGGCAGTTTATCGATTAGAACTGCTGCTCCTTTATAGTCGCTGATTTGCCCTGCCGTGACATGGAAACAAATGGGACGCCCCTGCGTATCGGTGACGGCATGCAACTTGGTATTTATGCCACCCTTCGTCCGACCGATCAGGCGTCCAGCGCCCCCTTTTTTAACCGTAGGCTTGAAGCCGTACGGTGTGCTTTCAAATAGGTCGCATCCATCATCACAGTCTTGCCGACTGATGATTGTGAAGACAGGCCTTCAAATATCTGCGCAAATATCCCCTTGTGACACCAACGGTTCCAACGATTATAGAGCGTTTTACAAGGCCCGTATTCCCGAGGGGCATCACACCACCGTAACCCATTGCGAAGAATGAAGATAATTCCACTCAAGACACGCCTGTCATCAACGCGTGGACGTCCATGGCTCTTGGGAAAAAACGGGCGAAGGCGTGACATTTGTCCTTCGCTCAGCCAGTAAAGATTACTCATTGATCAGCCTCCTCAAACGAAACTGAATCACCTCTCCTTTCTGAAATCAATGGGTCCTGAGCCTAGAACGGTCAGCCAGCCGATATGCTTTTTCAGTCCGCGGACTAGGGAGTTTCTGGCACTATTTTGGCGCAAATCTATTGACGCCCCTTTCACTTCCACCACAATGACAAATTGTGGGTCACCAACCCGCAAACCAACCAACACGAGGAGACTGTATGTCCAATGACAGACAGCGGGCCAATACGCGCCTTTCAAAACAAGAACTAGCCCGCCGTGTTGCTGCGTATCAGCAGCACGGCACGATAACGAAGGCGGCGCACGCATGCGGCGTCAAGAAGTCTGCATTTCACGACAGCATCAAGCGCGCTGCTGAACTTGGGCTGATGGGCCCGAAGGAAACACTACCCGGCTATGCAATCAAAAGCCTGACCGAGACGCCCAACGGCACATACATGCGCCAGACAAAAGAGGCTGGCCCTGTTTATGAGGCGACTGCCGGTCTGGCGGTAAAAGGCAAGACGACGCTCGTTAACAGCGAAGGGCGCATCGTCACGCAACACATCATGGAACGTGAGGACGCCAACCAACAGCGAGCTGCAATCACAGCCATGGTTGAAGCGCTTAAAGAAGACCTGCCCCGCGTATCTATCATGCCGGCGCCACAGGGCTGTCGCGCGGATTTGCTTAATCAGTTCACGATCACTGACAACCATTTCGGCATGATGTCGTGGCGCGAAGAGACTGGCAGCGATTACGATCTGCGGATTGCCGAGCAGCTATTGCTCGATTGGTTCTCTGCTGCCGTGGCGCAGGCCCCCGACGCTCACACGGCCATTCTGGCGCAGCTCGGCGACCTGATGCACCACGATGCGCTTGAAAGCGTCACGCCTGCCCACAAGCATGTTCTGGACGCGGATAGCAGACTGCAGAAAGTTATTCGCATTGTGATCCGTACGATCCGCCGCATCATAGATATGCTGTTGCAGAAGCATGAGCGGGTTCATGTCGTGATGGCTTCGGGGAATCACGACCCGGCCTCATCCGCATGGCTGCGTGAAATGCTCGCCGTCATGTACGAAAACGAGCCGCGCATCACCGTCGATAATTCACCGTCACTCTATTACGCGTTCGAGTGGGGCAGCACGATGCTTGCCTATCACCACGGTCATAAACGCGGTGTCGCAAATATTGAGGGCACGATTGCTGGCATGTTCCGTGGAATGTTTGGCCGCTCGCTACAAGCCTATGTCCATATCGGACACAGACACAGCGACGATGCCAGAAAAGGCACGCTAATGTATGTCGAGCAGCATGAAACGCTTGCGGCACCAGATGCTTATGCAGCTGGCGGCGGTTGGCTGTCAGGTCGATCAGCAAAGCGCATTACGTACAGCAAGCAATTCGGTGAAGTCGGTCGCGATATTCTTAGGCCTGAAATGGTCGCTGGGAAGTATGCGGCGGCTAATGATAATGCGGAAAGTCAAAGGGTTGCAGCTTAACCGTCATCCCTTTTGGGACGCTAGATAGTCTGCAACGGCCGCTCGAATTTCAGTCTCAAGTTGATTGGTTTGTGCCAAAATTTCTTTGATGGCCAGATCTACATTATCGATGAATGGGGAATTCATGCGACCGCCGCCCAACGGCGGTGCTATCGGACCATACTCCACGACCACCTTCTCTCCGGAGAACTGCACAGTGATGGATGCTGAGTTCCCAACGTACTTGGCATCTAATATTTGCATATAGGCCTCCCTGTTTGTTTCTCAGTGTAGGCCGGCGAACAGCATTCACACAAGATCATCTGCCGCCCACCAAGCGGCGTTTCACCACAACATGAGGAGAGAATATGCTTGAAGAAGCAGAAGACAAAGCCGCACGCGCCGCGGTTGAAGGTCGGCAGTTAAGAAAAGGGGTTATAAGGTGCCTGCCAAAACCTTATAACGATAATGTGCCTATTACCTCGCAACCGGCGCGAAAAGGCGACTGGCTGCAAACCTTCACAGGGCACCAGTTCTGGCCGATGGACCCGCGCGCCGATGAAATCTTTATTGAGGACATTGCTCATTCGCTATCAATGCAGTGCCGCTTTGCTGGCCACTGCAAGCGGTTCTATAGCGTTGCTGAGCATAGCATTCTGCTTTCCCGCCAAATGCCAGAGAAGTTCAAATTGTGGGCATTACTGCACGATGCAAGTGAAGCCTATCTTGTCGACGTTCCTCGACCTGTTAAGCCATTTTTGCCCGGTTACAAGCAGGCCGAGAACGCTGTTATGGCGGCAATTTGCGAGAGGTTTGGCCTCGTTCATGAGATGCCTACTGAAGTGAAAGCTGCCGACCGAGCGATTATTGGCGATGAGCGTTCTAATATGGCGCCTTGCGTTGCTGAATGGTATTCGACTGGACCTGGCATTGGAGCGCGATTGCAATATTGGTCACCAGAGAAAGCGGAGTCCACTTTTCTACATGAGTTTAGGAAATTAGTAGCCGGGAGCCCAGCAGGAGAAGCACATGAGCAACATTGAAACAGCGATCGCCGTGGCATCTGCGGCTCACATGGGCCAAGTTGATAAAAACGGCGAGCCTTACATTTTTCATCCGATCCGCGTGATGCTGGCTCAGACCACGGCGGAAACGCAGATTGTCGGCATTATGCACGACATGATTGAAGACACCGATACGTCGCTGAACGACGTTTACTCATTTGGTTTCGACGACGACATCGTGCTGGCCTTGAACGCAATTACACGTCGCGATGACGAGGATTACTTCGTCTATGTGAAGCGTGCTTGTTCAAACCCTATCGCACGGCCGGTAAAAATTGCGGATCTACGAGACAATCTTCGCGCATCAAACGACGATGCCGACAGGCGCGCTCGATATACAAAAGCGCTCGAAATGCTCGGGGAGGCCCCATGAACCAATTCCACGTTGGCCAGAAAGTGGTCTGTATCGATTCAGTCGTTGGCTTCGAGCAATATCTTGAGGTGAAGGAAGGCGAGATTTACGAGATCGAGTGGATCGGACCTTTCGAGCATTATATTCACGGCTCGTACATCGGCGTTCGTCTCAAAGGCGTTGATCGTGGGACATGCCCGCAGTTTGGTTATGAAAACCCGCCTTTTGCAGCAAGGCGCTTCCGGCCGCTCGTGGAAGATAAGCTGTGAGCGCTGCGCGGCTTGCTGGCTGGCGGGCCTTTGACTGAGAAGTTCGAAGAGCCAAAGCGTAAGGTGAGGGAGGATGTATGAGTATGACTCTTGATCATCTTGACGCAAAGCTTGTTGCAGTCACGCCCATCAAATCAGACGGTGGCTCAACCAGTTATTACGAGCTGCCCGCAGGGGCTAGCGAGCTGAACGATCTTATTGAGCACAAAAGCATGTCCTTTGCGCTCGGCAATATCTTTAAGGCTTGCTATCGGTTCGGTGAGAAGGACGCGGCCAGTCGCCTTTACGATCTGAATAAGATCATTTTCTTTGCTGAGAGACTGAAGGCACAGGAACAACGCGCCGTCTAAAAAGACAACCGTCCTACAGAAAAGATAAACAATCAAAGCATATATAAAGAGGGCTTCGAATTTCTCCGAAGACCTTATGATATGGCACTAAGGCTGGTGGATTTTTATTTGCGGTAAGCTAAACCACCCCAAATTCGACCTTCGTCGCGATGACGACCACCGTGCACGGCTCCAATGTAAGCGGCCACCGCAGCAACAAGGGCAGACGCCGCGAGCAGGAAGGCGGTAAGAATGCCAGTTATTCTAGCTTTTTCTGCTGCGTCAGCTGCCTTTGCTTTCACTTCTTCGGCAGTTTTTTCAGCCTGTGCCTGTATATCAGCAAGTGTCTTTTTAGCTTCATCAACCTTCGTTTGAGCTTCAGTACGCAGAGCCTGAACGCGTTCAACTGTCTGGTTTACACGAGTTTGAGCATCGGTTTGGCTAAGGCCGGTCCGAGCCGCGATCTGATTAGTGAGCCACGAACGATCAGCGTCTGAGATTTCACCACTAGTAAGCAGGTTTCCCAAAATTCCGCTAACTTGACGTTGGAAATCCGCGATGTTTTGAGCTTCCTGTCCAGCAATAGAGTTGCCTTGACTATCCGTGCGTAACAGAGTGTCCGTGAGATAGTCCAATGGATTGGTTTTCAACCCTTGCGGCAGCATCTGTTCGACTGACGGAGCAGCCGCTTGTCCTGCACCTTGAGCCAGTCCCGACACTGCTTGCCCGGCGCCTGAAATGACACCTCCAGCCAATTGACCAGCTCCCTGAGCTGTGCCGCCGACAACGGTTCCAGCGGTTTGAACCGCTGTTTCAGCCGCGCTTCCAACTGCTTTCGCTCCACCTGAAATAACGCTTACAAGCAAAATAGCGGATACGATTGTACCAAGTCCCCAAACGACGAGGCCATTCAGACCGTCTCGAACGGTTGCTTCATCACGGGTTGCTGTTCCTGATGGTCGACGCATTCTGCCGGTGATATACCCGCCGAGCATATAAGAAGCGACCATTGATATGATAATAAATAGGGCGGTAATGACGAGCCAAACTGCACTAATGTCTCCTCCATCATCAACTGAGAACGAACTTAGACCAAGTCCACCAGCAAATGTTGTGAGGACAACCATCACACCTGACGCGACCGTGGCGCCGGCAAAAATAGCAGCCCAATCGACATAGCTGCGATCAGTAGCGTTTTCTACAACTGTTGGATCCACCATCAACGTAATCCCAGAAAAGAGAGAATGAACAACACGATAACGACTAGGCCCACTAAATAGATGATAGAGTTCATGTTGGCTATCTCCTTCAAATAGTAAAAATGACGACACAGTCGGCTAATAAGCTGTCCGCCTTATGCTCTCTTCCGGAAAACTCGTGAGCCAGTAAAAGGTTTCAGTGAAAGCCAAATTTATTTATTTTATCGATACTTAAAATGGTCTGGATACGACGATTTAGGTACTTGTTTCTCCCATTTTGATTCTTGGAATCAGCTGGGAAAAGATCAGCCGATTGATCTCCACGAACCAAACCAGGGTCTGACCACGATTTTCTTTCCATCCATTTTAAGACGCCACAAATAGATAACCCCGCCAAAGCGGGGCTCTTAATTATTGATCCGTTATTTCCTCGGAGGGCCGACCCGTTCGAGCAGCTTGTAAACGATCTCTGCGCATTCGACTGTTGACTGATCTTCAGCGCACTTCACATCGATCTTATATCCCTTGTCCTCAACACGAATATGAGCCGACTTATCAGGGGCAGGGCGAGGGCCGCCACGTGGCGGCGGAGGAGGTGGTGTTCCCGGCGCGCCAGCTTCAGGAGGTGTGGGCGGCTTAGGTGGCTCCTGTGCAAGGGCCGAGCCGGAGATCAGTGCGAATGCAGCGGAAGCAATAAGAACGTTTTTCATTGCATTACTCCTAAGGGTGTGTGCGCTGTAAAAACATTCTATTGATTATAAGGTTCCAGTTTGTACTGATGAATTTGTTCCACAACTTTTGATTGTTGGTCAGATACGAAGCGTAAAAAAAATGCCTCACGATTTTTACGTGAGGCACTATTCGACTTAACTGTATGGCGAGTTGCAGATTGCACGGCGTCCCGCACTTGGAACGTAAGTATTGTCAGAAGCGCGGTAGGTGCGATAACGCGAAGAGCACCACTGATAATGACGATTGCTATAGCCACGAGCCGCAGGGCGTTGATTGTTTAACGCACCACCAACTACTGCACCCGCGCCGAACGCTGCTAAAGGATACCACCAGCCATCGGAGTGTCGCTTATAACCTCTGCGATGTTCACGATAGCCACGATGTCCATTATGCCAACCGTCCCGATGAGAACGTTTCCAGTTTCCACGTCTGTCGTCTCTGTATCGTCTATGCTGAACTTGCTGGATTTGAGATTCACTCAAACTCAAATCAGAGGTCTGTCTGACCGGGGAGGCAACTGCTGGCGTAAATGAAGTCGCAGCGACAGCAAAACTTAAAGCGAGTATCCAAGATTTTTTGAACATCAGTTTTCCTTACATTGGCTCTGAGACTAACTTAAAAGGCCTTGTAAGGTTCCAATGCGTCTCAAATTGGCTTCAGTTATCTGGGTTCGCGATAAACAACAAATTCGCTTTGACCCTTCATGGTGCAATCTTCACAGCGCAGCTTCCATTGATGATTTTTCAACGGGTCGCGCGCAGCAATTTTGCGTCCGAGTGATCTTTTATTAATGTCGCTAACATGATCGCACCTCGTACATAGTCCGCAAAGCATAGCCCACGGCTCCAAATCGGCTAGACATGTGAAAGCAGTGATCTTTTCATAGGTAGGGGGTCTTGCCATACGTTTTACCGAACGACGGTTCTTTCCCAAACGGCATCACCGAAAGGTTTGCCGCCATGCCGACTCATGAAAACGCTCATGCGCCTTTCGGATGGAAAACTGAATACGCAAAAGTCGATTCCAGATTTACGTGCCATGCGATGAGGGAGGCGAGCACCTAGGCGGCCGGCATCTCGATGAACTTCACGTCGAGCGCATTTTAGTGCGTACGCTTCAGGAAGGGCGACCTGGAATGTTTTCATCACGCAGCCCTCTTAAAAGAGTTGGTACGCTGATTGTGGGTGAGTGCAATCTGAGACAGCTCAATTTCACGCGCAAGGAAGTCTCGGTCTTTCAAAAGCGCTTCGATGGAAGCTCGCACATCGCCTTTGTGATAAGCCAAAACCAGGTCAATTTCGGCGTCGTAGTTGTTTAAAACTGCATTCATGGCGTTCTCCATAGTTTGATTACCGCCCGCCAATGTTCTTATTATGTTCTATATTTTGTGAGATGTCAATAATCCTGGTTAGATTGCAGCCGCGTGTGCCATGCGGTATCATGTGACGCGATTATCAGGAGATCATTTTGGCTAAAATTAAGAAGCGTTCGTGGGAAAACGCGAGCGGAAAACACGAAGCTTGGCAGTTGGATTTCACTGACAGGCATGGGAAGCGTCATCGAGAACAGTATGCAAAGAAACGCGAAGCCGAATCTCGTCTTTCTGACCTTATGACTGAGACAGGTGCTGCGACATACAAAGAAGCAGCTCAAAAGACGACCGTAGCTGACGTATGCGTTGATTATTATGAAGAGATGGAGAAGCGCAACAAACGTGGTGAAAGCGTTGTTCAGTCGTATCTCCGCACCACAAAACAGCACATTGATAATTGGATTGATCCAAAAGAGGAAAGCGCTGTTGGCTTCACCAAAGGAATCGGAACCAAAACACTGTCGGAGCTGACGACGGCGGACGTGATAAAGCTTAGGAATGAAATGCGCGATGCTTCAGCCGGCGTTGTCACGACACGGCGTGTCCTCGGAACGCTGAGTCGTATTCTGAAACATGGCGTTGAAACGGATAAGGTGGGCGTCAATGTCGCCAAAGGTGTTCGAGTTATTGGCAAGCGCGATGAGGCCGGAGATAAGGTAACGCCACCTTCAAAGGCAGCTCTCACTAAGATCCTTAAGAAAGCTGATGACAAATTAGCGCTGCGAATCAGGTTCGCTGCTTCATCAGGCCTGCGAGCTTCTGAGCAATGGGCGCTACGTTGGATGCATCTCGATCTGAAAAAAGGCTTCGTCTTAGTCGAAACGCGCGTGGATGCGTACGGTGAATTCGACACGACGAAATCATCTGCTGGTCGTCGCACCGTCCCCATCGGGAAGGCGATGCTTGAGCAGTTAAAATTTTGGAAAGGGGCAACGAAACACAGCGCGCCTGACGACTTCGTTTTCACTGACAGCAAGGGCGGCTTTGTACGCCACACCAACTTTATGAAGCGCGATTGGAAGCCGACGATCGAGCTGGCAAAGGTTGAAGATATCGGTTGGCACGCTCTTCGTCACTTCGCCATATCGACTTGGATTGAGGCTGGCCTTTCGCCAAAAGCGGTTCAGACCCTAGCAGGGCATGCGAGCTATGCCATTACGATGAATCGATATGGCCATCTGTTCCCTTCGGACGATCATAAAGCTGCGTTCGATAGGATTGCGGAAACACTCGCATGATGGTAGATTGGCACATGAATGACACATGGCTGCTATAAGATATTGAAAAACATACATTTATACACTGACTTTTAATCAGTAGGTCCAGGGTTCGAATCCCTGCGCGCTCACCAAATTCAATCACTTAGCACATATTTCAAAACACCCATTTTACACCTTTGCTGTGATTTTACATTTTGGTGTAGGGGGGGATACCTTTGTCACACCAACCACAGATGTCGTAAATCGTCCAAGCGATTGTTTGATAAAGATAAATCTCGGTTTAAGAGCGCTTTCTTCTGTGAGCGGCAAAGCAAAAAGCACATTGAAGCTCAGATAAATCACGCAGTAAGTTTCCGTCGCACTCAAGAATAAGGCAAGCTAGGTAAAAGTAGCGCTCGTCACAGTAGAGCAAATGACGCGTATTATAACGCGTGCGAGAATTCAGGAACATCAAACGACGATGACGAATATATATCACCCTTGCCGTTTCATTTGGGTCACTCGTAAAGTGCTGCTGCTAATTTTTTGATGGCTTCGGCCGTGCGTGGTCCAAATCCCAGCATATACGGGCTTTCCAGCACAACAAGTGACTGACTGCGCGCAGCGGGTGTCTCTTGCAAGGCTTTATGTGAGAAAACATCTTTGAGTGTCGGCCCGCCAGCACCATCTGATAGCATGAGAACCACATCTGGCTCAGCCTTAACAAGCCACTCTTCGGATACAGGCTTATAACCGGAATAAATCGATAGAGGATTGATCCCGCCAGCATAGCGAATGAAAGCATCCGCTGCGGTGTCGTTACCTGCGCCGCTCAGCCGTGCAAGACCGTGGAAAAACACAACCTTCTTTTGCTTGCCCGCCGAAACCTTTGTGGCATAGGCGGTAGCTGCATCAAAGTCATCGATGACATTCTTTGTGAGAACTTCACCTTGTTTCTCAACTCCAAGCCGCTTTGCAATTAGTCCAATTTTTTTAATCAGTCCTTCACGGCTGTTATCAACGGGTACATAGAAAACCTCGACGGCGGATTGGTTGAGTAAGTCTGTGTTTTCGGGTGGACCAATATCTTCGGAAGCAATGATGAGATCGGTATTAAGCGCCAGAATGCCTTCGGGTGACAGGCTGCGACGATAGCCGACATTAGCTTTATTGGCCGTTTCAGCGGGATATTTGCTGCTGCGATCAACTGCGATAACCTTATCGCCAGCACCAAGCGCGAATATGATTTCTGTCACGTCGGGGCCGAGGGAGACAATGCGCTGCGCCTCTGATTTCGTTGCAAAAGCTCCCTGCAGAAAGCCGAAGAATAAAAGCGTAAAAAAGACGGCGATTTTAGCGCTACGCGTAATGCCAGTTTGGAAGGTGTTTGGAAGTTGCAACTTGGCTGTCCTCGAATAAGGAAATTTCAGCCAGATACTTATTTAATATGACTAAATTTATCAAGTTAATTTACCTGTTTGAAACGGCATCAAAATTGCTGGTTCTAAACAGCTTAGTTGGCTTTAATCTTCGATTTCCGAGGACTATATTTTTTAACAAGTTGAATGTTTTGTTTCGTCGGGCGGCGTTCGGAAGCATCGACCAGGGCCGAAAGTGCACGCGCATAATCCAGAACCAGTCCAGGGGTCCAAGCCATGGATTCTGCACGTTTGCGCATCAATCCAGCTGCCCACAATTCTGGAAAGGCGAGGGCCTTTAGCGCTTTGAAGACGGGCCATTGATGGTCTCTATAAACACCTTCAACCGCAGCATCCAGCGCATCGGCCACAGCACTGGAACAGTTTCTATTGGTTAGATTGTATGTATCATTTGCGCGGTAGTGCTTCCAAAAGGTTCGCAAACGTCTGGAATCAATATTCTTGATGACAACCTGAACGGTTGAAGGGCACCAATCATTGGATTCAAATTCATAGCTCGGAAGGAAGCGTCCCGGGACATTATTGTCTGCTGTGGCTCTTAATGTTCGGCTAAACTCATCAGGATTGCGATCAATTTCAGAGGCTGGATAATGGCTAATATAAAGATCAGGCTCCATTTCCAATGCCGCGTGCCCAGTTGATATCGCGCCTTTGCTATCCACCGCTGCAATGTATCGATTGATTGCGCGCTGGCGTAGAGTTGTCATCGCAGTGCCGGTTGGCGTCCAAACATGAACGGTCAAATGCTTACGATTTTTCGAGACTCGCTTTCGATAAAGTTCTGCCGCGCGATGACTAAATGGATTTCTGCTCAGAATATTTGTCAGCGAGGCACCATTTTCGAGGCGTTTTATTCGAAATGCGATGTTTAATAGGCCGATGCCGGTTAAAACCAGAACTGCCCCGACATTGGTTCCAACTGTTCCCTCGTACCATGTTGGCCACGGTTGCAGTGTGAAGATGGCGATTAAAACTTCGACCGCGCCGCCGACGAGTCCAATCTTCCAGCGCGGATATCGCACAACCCAAGCGCTGCCTATGCGGACCACGCCATCCACGAAAAAGCAAAGTCCAAATAACACTGCGAGCGCGAAGTTGCTTGCTGGCGTAGAGCTTAAGATTAATATGCTTACACCGAGAAGTGCTACGCCTTGCACGATACGCATTCTACGCGCTGTGCCATAACTCGCAACGGCTGCAACAAGGCATAGGGCAGCCTCTGGCAATAGAAAATAACCGAAAAGACGGGCTGATATTACTGTCTTTCCATCCAGCGCGTCGATTATTATAAGCGAACCGCCGATGATCCAGATAATGGATATAGCGAGTAGGGTTCTCCAATGCCGCTGGATAATCTCCCGACCAAGCAGAAGAAATAATATGCGTATCACTCCAGCCCCCCGAAAAAACAGTCTACAAGACTTTATTAGACGGATTGCATATTCAGTTTCAATGCAAATAAAGTTATATAAGCCTTATAATTAATTAAAACCTTTTCTTAGTTTTTCGGCTTATTTTTTGAAAAATCCCAAAAATAAACCCCGCAACGCGCGGGGTATTTATAGTCCACTTTGTGGCTTTAAGTGATTGCCCTTCCAAGCCATATAAGTATGCAAGCTCCTATGAAACCTGACACCAGATATCCAAGCCAACCGCCAAATGAAACACCGACAAATCCAAATATAAAGCTCGCGATTGCGGCACCGATAATTCCAAGAACGATGTTCATGAATATGCCAGTATCACTATTCATGAAGTTCGAAGCTATCCAGCCTGCTAGCCCTCCAATGATGATTGCGGCGATCCAACCCACACCTGCATCACTCATTTCGTAAACTCCCTTGAGCATGAGTATATAGACAACGATATGGTTCAACGGCTCATTTTGGCAAGGGTAGGCAGCATGTTATATTTCTTGAATTTGCTTGCATGTATTAAAAAAAATAATATGAAATAAATCGCTTTATAATCTTCCCTTGAGTTGCGTTAATTTTGAAAACTCTTGTAAAAATTAATATAGGAATAATGATAATGCGCTTCTCTTGATGGATTTGATTTATTTATCAAGTGAAGCGCATTTACATATATATGGTCTATTTATTTTATCGCTTGATCGCGAATTTCTAACGTTCGGCGTCGCAGCATTTCGCGCATTGATGTGGTACGAAGGCTAGCTTGCTCATCGAGGATGTCGCTTTTCTGCCAAATTCCATATTTCTCTCGAAAGTAATCGATTACCTTCAAATCGGCGTCGACGCGGTCATGTCCTTCTTGAACGAGATTGAGGAGGGCATTAACTTTGCTCCCCCCGCCTTCAGATAGCTTTTTACGGCGGCCTGTGTTCCAAATAGGGATACCTACACGTTCGAGGTGGCCTGAGATCCAAGGGTCGTCAACTGTCCACATCACGTCTGGAATATCGTAGAATAGTTCATCGAACCATTCAGGACGCACCAAGACGCCGGCAAATCCCGAAATCTGATCAATATATCCGCTACTGGACAGGTTGGGTTTCACTGTGAATAAGCTCAATATGCGCTTCGCACGATACAGAAAATCTTTTTTCTTCCAACGGCTGCGTGGAAGCCTGTCTTTCGGCCGGGCGCTATCGGCGATGTCAGGGAAAGTTTCTCCTACTTCGACAATGCATGTATTCGGCTTTTGCTGGGATTCTGTTTTAAAACGCTTATGCCATCCACGATCATAAATTTTATCATCATCACAGAAAAGCAGATCGACCGTATGCCCTTTTAGGTCGCGAGCGGCAGGTAGAATTTTCGTTGCCGGTCCATAATCTTTGTCGCACCGGTGGATTTCGATCCCCGCTGGTACCGATGGTAATTGTCCGTCCCACTCAGGAAAGCGACGGTATTGATGCGGGATATAAATCCTGATTTCTGCCGCTTTTAGATTTTGTTGCAGAAGTGACTGGAGTGTGGGCCCCAGCAGTCCAAAGCGGGATGGTATAGTAGACAACGTGATTATGGTTGGTCTGTTCAATTTTTCCTCGGTGAAGTCAATCGCCAATGTTCCTGTTAATATTCACGTTTAAATGTGCAACTTTGGCTGGGCAAGGGCGCGTTCGTCAAAAACTAGCACTGACACTCAAGTTGCGTCGGCCAAACGGCCCAGTTGGTGCGAGGCTTTCCGCTGTTGCGCTGGTTTAAATCGGCCGATCATTTCAATGTTTTTCATTTGTTTATTCGCGGATACAGCAATGTATGGGCAGAACTTGGTGTTTCAAGTACCCCATTTGGTGTGCTGGAAACTGCACGCGACCGCCAAAACTGAAACGATAAAGACACCGACTTGTCTCCGTGCCTTTATATATTCTAGCTCGCTGGACGTGGTGGCAAGCCAGCGTGTGAGCGCATTTTCTCATAGAGAGCAGCTGCAATTGGCTCATAGTTTTCATCGAAGTGATGACCGCCAGCGAGCTTCATCAGATCAGCGCCTTTGAGTTCTGGCGCGGTACAAGCAGTATCGTCTTCTTCCTCGCCGTAAACACAGACCACGCGATCAAGCGGGATGGTTGAGATGGCTGGCACGACATCTTTGTCCCCATCCATTCCAAGCCAGCCTTCAATGGAAACCTGAAAAGTCGTCGTTGTTTCTACGCCCAAGAGGCCAATCATCTTCGTGCGATCTTGCATGGCCGGGTCCAGATATTTCCACGCGAAGGGAAAGGTATCTGCGCCAAACGAATAGCCCAAAACCGTGACTGGAAGTTTGTTTGTCGGATCAGCTTTCTGGATCATGGCTGTTGTATCACGCGCAATTTCTTCAGGCGTCCGCTCTGACCAGAAATAGCGGAGTGAGTCGACGCCGATAACGTGAACGCCATTTGCTTGCAGCCATTCGCCAATGGATTTGTCGAGATCGCGCCAGCCGCCGTCGCCTGAGTAAAACACCGCAACCATTTCAGCCTTTCCACCTTTGGCTGGAAGGTCAACGATAGGCAGTGCTTCGTTTTTGGCGTCCTGATCCGCCATGGCAACCACATTGTCGACCGCTATCTTCATACGAGAGGCGAAATCCGGTCCGGATTGCAAGACGGCTACTTTTTTCTGTCGTGCTTCCAATGGATTGTTGACTTGCGAGCCTGCCGGGCCAATCACAAGCGTTGGTGCAGGCATTTTCGCATCATATTCATAAGTGAAACCACCGCCCGGGGCTTTGACGGCGTCCGCTTCCTCCGTGCAAGAGGGCAGCCGGGTTTTTGCCGGCGTTGGGTCGAGAGCGATTGCACCGGCAATCGTGGCATCCGGAGAGTCGGAGGCAGCAGCATAAGCAATTGTGGCGCCCTGTCCAATGCCGGTAACAACCGGATGGAAGTAGACATCCAGATCCAGTCCGCGCAGCGCTTCCTTAGCAATGGCTTCAAAGTCAGAGTCGAGATAATTGCACTCACCGTCTTCCTTATCGAGTGCTGCCCGCCACGGGCCGAGTTCGACCGGAAGCACGATGATGTTTCGGGCAAGCATCGCATCCATATAGCTGCGCTCATTATCGCCGATGCCGTTTTCGTCGCTCAGCAATATGGAGAGCCCGACCGGATCTCCTTTCGGCATATAGACCGGAATGTTTGAAAGTCGCTCTGCACTGGCATGGATGACGGGCTCGTCAGCATTGAAGAACTGTGCCCAATGACGAGCGATCTTGCCCGAATGCATTGCAGCATAAGCACCTGCTGCACCAAGCAGCGCCAGTCCGAAGACTGTCAAAAGAATGCGTCGCTTCTTCATTTGCGGATAAACTCCAGAGGGCTGCCATTAATCAGGGTTGTTGCATCGATAAGCGCACGCGGTGTTTCGAGACCACCAGGACAGACCATATAATGCGGTGTCCAGACGGGATCGAATTTTTCCTTGAAGGCTTTCAGGCCATCAAAGTGATAAAGATCAGCGCCGCGCCTGTAGATGAATGAGCCGAAGCGATTCCAACGTGACGCCAGTCTGCTTCGGTTTAGGCCAGAGAGCGGTGCGGCGCCCAGATTAAACCATTTGTAGCCCTGATCTTTGCTATACATGAGCAGTTTGGCAAAAAGTGCGTCCATCAGCAACTTATGCACGTTCGGCATGTAACGCATGAGATCGACGGTGATTTCGTATTTGTCGGCTCCCCGCCAAAGATTGGCAAAGGCGACAATCTCACCGTCTTTTTTGAGAACGGCAGCATCGAAGCGCTTCATATAATCATCGTCGAAATAGCCAAGCGAAAAGCCTTTTTCGCTGCCAGACTTATGGTCCAGCCATGCGTCAGAGATTTCGCGCAGGCGTGGCACGAGTGGCGGCACGTCTTTCACGTCAATGACTTCAAAACTTAGTCCGTCTTTATCAACTTTACGATCCGCATAACGGAAGGGTTGCCTGCGCGGACCTTCCAAAGAAAAGTCTGCAAGGTTTACGCGCGCAACTTCGCCCAGCTTGAGGGCAACAAGCCCCATATCAAGAAATAGCGGCAGGCTTTGTGGACCAACTCCGTAGAATACTGTTCGAAGCGCCATTTTGTCAGCAAGAGTGTGGAATGCCCATGCGAGGTCTTTGCCGCTTTGCGCCGCGCCGATCGGCTCACCCAACGCAATTAAACTACCGCCTGATTGGGCATACATGATGAAGGCGCTGTCGTCGGGTGCCAGCAAGAATTGCTTGTCACCCAGCATAGCGAGTGCCGCATCGGTATGCGGACATTCCGCGACGAGTGTTGGAACTGCATCGGGGATTGAATAGTCGCGTTTGCGTTTACGCTGGCTATGACGGTTGATGATTGAATGCAGACCAAATGCTGCGACAACTGCAAAGACCAGAACTGTTGCGCGCAGGAAGCGCGGCGCATTATCGTTCCACGCGAAATCCCACCATAAATTGTTGGAGTATTCGACATGGCGATAGACGAAGAAACCGAGCCATGTCGAGACAATCACCGTCGTGCCGACTGAAGCAATCCAGCTCCAGCTCAATTCAAAGGGGCCAGAAATAGGACGCCTATAAAAAGAGTCCCGAAACCCCCAAAGAGCCAGCGCAAAGACGCAGAGAATGCTTGCTTCTTCCCAGTCCAGGCCCTTCGAAATCGAGAAAACAGCACCAAACAGAAGAAGAACGATAGCCGCAATCCATGCGCGCTCAAGGCGTTTGAACAAGCCACGTGCGACAATGAGCAGAGCAACGCCAACAAGACTTGCGGCAAGATGCGATGTCTCTACAAAAAACTCTGGAACAAGGCCCGAAAGGATTTTAACACGATAGCGCATATCGGGTGTTGCGCCCGACACCAGCAGGATAATGCCGCCAAGGAAGATAATGCTGGCGGAAAGCCCTGGTATCAGCGGCTCGACAAGGCGTTTTGCAAATTTCGCTTGTCGCCCAAGCATTTGCCTGCGGCGCATCGCTTCCCAGATGAGCAGGCCAATCGTCGAAACTACGAGCGGCATCACTGTATAAATGACGCGGTAGGCCAGCAGACCGGCAATCGCCTGCGGATTATCGCCAATCCCCAGACCCGCGATGATGGTCGCTTCAAAGGCACCAAGACCGCCCGGCGCATGACTTGCGATACCAAGAACAATCGCAATTACGTAAACGAGTGAGAAAACTGCGAAGCTTGGAACAGCATCCTGAGGCATCAGAACGTAAAGCGTTGCTGCCGCAGCACCAACATCGACGAGGCCAGCGAAAATTTGGGTGATAGCGCCCTTTGAGTTTGGCAATCGCAGATTTATTGAGCCGATGCGCAGCGTACGTTGTCCATGGGAAAGCCAGTAGATGAGCCAGGCGATCCCACCCAGAATAATAATACCCGCGAAGATATCAATTCGGGGATCAATAGTCGAAATCCACGGTACATCCTGCGGATCGATCAGAAGGGCGGCCCCTACCATGATGATGAGCGCAAACCAGATTGCAAACCATGAGGTGCCAACGATCTTGCCAATGTCGGCGAGACTGATACCTTCCGCTGCATAAATACGGTAGCGAAGTGCCCCGCCTGTCAGCAGCGAAAAGCCAATGGCGTTTGAGATCGCATACCCGGCGGCACCCGCAACCGCAGCGATACGGCGGGGAATCTGATTGGGTGCGATGGTGTCGACTGCAACGACGTCGTAAAGTGCAACTGCTGCATAGCTGAGCATCGTAAACAGGACCGCAAGGCCGATGATGGTCCATGGCATTTCATGGAATGCATCAAGCGTCTCTTTGCGCGAGGTGTTTTGAAGTAGATTACCGAGAACATAAATCGCCAGCAGCGCGATTGCGATGCCCGCGATTGGAAACAAAAAGTGCTGGTACCGTTTCAGCCAGCCGAAAGATGACCTCTTTGGGGGCTGAGCTGAAGAAGGTTCTTTATCGTCAATTAAGCTCATCGGAGCGCTGTCCAGTCTGGAGCAATCTAAAATCTGGCAAATGATCCCGCTTTGGGGCGAACTTGTGTTCGAATGATATGCGGTATTAAAAATATTTAAATTAATGTCGCAGCAGCGTTATAAGGCCAGTAAACTGCGGTCACCGCAAGTGCTCTGGACAAAACAAATATTTTTCAGGTTTGTTCAAAAACAAATGAATAGAGTAATTTATCTGTATCAGATAAGAACCGATTTATGTGAAGAATGAGGTTTTAGTGCTTAGTGTTTCTTATTTAACAGCAGCCGGGGCAGGGGCATTGTCATTTCTTTCGCCCTGTGTATTGCCGTTGGTCCCGCCATATCTTTGTTACATGGCAGGTGTAAGCGTTGAAGATTTTCGCGCGGAAAAAGAAGCGCGAGTCGCTGCGGCACCAAACCATCGCCGCTCACTTGCTTTTGCAGCTATTTGCTTTGTTCTTGGCTTTACCACTGTTTTTGTAGCCCTTGGTGCCGGTGCATCATCGATTGGCGCATTCCTGCGTATGTGGCAGCAGGAAATCGCAATGGTTGCAGGCATTGTCATTATACTGATGGGCCTCAACTTCCTCGGCGTTCTTCGCTTTTCATTTCTTTCGCGCGAAGCGCGTTTTCAGGCGCGTAGTGCACCTGCAACGCCATTGGGCGCTTATGTCATGGGGCTGGCTTTTGCCTTGGGCTGGACACCGTGCATCGGTCCGGTGCTGGGGCCAATTCTCACTTTAGCAGGCGGTAGCAGCACTGTCGGTGAAGGCGCTGCACTGCTGGCAGTCTATTCGCTTGGCCTTGGTATTCCGTTTTTGATTGCTGCACTTTTCTCTGGTGCATTCATGCGATTTTTGTCGCGCTTCCGTGTGCATCTCGGCAAGGTTGAGAAGGTGATGGGTGTGCTTCTAATCCTTGCCGGTATTTTGTTTCTGACGGGCGGGATGCAGTCTTTCTCATTCTGGCTTCTTGAAACGTTCCCGGCATTGGGCAGACTTGGATAACGAGCCGTAAGCTTCCATATACGCTTTGATGCTATTGAGCAGAGAAGCCTTCAATCATTCTGGACGATAAAATGACCGACCGTACCTGCCTTTCCATCGTGCTTGCCGCTGGCGAAGGCACACGTATGAAATCGAACCTGCCAAAAGTTCTGCATCAGGTGGCTGGCCTGCCGCTGGTCTCTCACGTGGTCAAAGCTGTGCAAGGTACCGGCAAAAGCGACGTAGCGCTGGTCGTTGGACGTGGTGCTGATGAAGTACGCGGCGCTGTTGAAAAAGTTGCTGATGCTGTTTCTGCTTTCGAGCAGAAAGAGCGGCTTGGTACTGCGCACGCAGTTTTGGCCGCACGCGAAGCGATTGAACGCGGATATGATGATCTGCTGATCGTATTTGGCGATACGCCGCTGATCGAAGCGCATTCATTGCAGGCCGCACGCAATAAGCTTGCGGGAGGCGCAGATGTTGTCGTTATCGGTTTCCGTCCTGAAAGCCCGCACGGTTATGGTCGTTTGATTGAAGAGGGCGGCAAACTTGTCGCCATTATCGAAGAAAAAGAAGCAACCGACGAGCAGAAGGAAATCGGCTTCTGCAATGGCGGCTTGATGGCAGTTCGGGGTGCGCACGCACTTTCATTGCTCGATGCGGTTGATAACAAAAACGCCAAGGGTGAATATTATCTCACTGACATCGTCGCTCTCGCCCATGGCAAGGGCCTGAATGTTGTAGCGATTGAAGTGCCGGTCGATAATGTGATTGGCATCAACAATCGCGCAGAGCTTTCTGTTGCGGAAAACATCTGGCAGAATCGTAAGCGTCAGGAAATGATGCTGGCCGGTGTGACGTTGATCGCTCCTGAAACCGTGTTCTTCTCGCACGATACGCTGGTCGAAGCTGATGTAATTATTGAGCCGAATGTATTCTTCGGACCAAACGTGCATGTCGCATCGGGCGCGTTGATCCATGCTTTTTCGCATATTGAAGGCGCAAAGATTGGTGTCAACGCAGAGATTGGACCGTTTGCGCGCTTGCGTCCCGGTGCAAATCTTGGCGAAAAATCAAAAGTTGGCAATTTCTGCGAAGTGAAAAATGCAGAAGTCGGCAAGGGCGCAAAGATCAACCATCTCACCTATATCGGCGATGCGGTGGTTGGAGCATCCAGCAATATCGGCGCAGGTACGATCACCTGCAATTACGACGGCTATAACAAGTATAAAACCGTGATCGGCGAAAACGCATTTGTTGGATCCAACAGCTCGCTTGTTGCGCCGGTATCAATTGGCAACAATGCCTATATTGCGTCTGGTAGCACGATCACGGATGATGTGCCTGCCGACGCTTTGGCTTTTGGTCGCGCACGACAGGAAACGAAAGAAGGTCGTGGAAAGCTGCTGCGTGAGAAGTACGCTGCCATCAAAGCGGCTAAAACGGCAAAGAAATAAAAGACCATTGGATGACAATAGCGGCAATCCTCCGGGTTGCCGTTCTGCTTTATAAGTTTTAAATCGCAGCTATATGCGTGAATCTTGGATTTGGAGCACTCTATGTGTGGAATTATCGGCATCATCGGCAATGACGAAGTTGCACCGCGTCTGGTTGATGCGCTGAAGCGGCTTGAATATCGCGGCTATGATTCCGCTGGTATTGCTACGCTGCTGGGTGGAAAGCTTGACCGCCGTCGCGCGGAAGGCAAGCTGGTCAATCTGGAAAAGCGTCTGGCAGGCGAGCCACTTCCGGGCGTGATTGGCATTGGCCATACCCGCTGGGCCACACATGGCAAGCCTGTTGAGCGCAATGCGCATCCGCATATCACGCCACGGTTGGCTGTGGTCCATAACGGCATTATCGAAAATTTTGCCGAACTGCGGGCTATGCTTTCAGCTGAAGGCTACAAGTTTGAGACCGAAACCGATACCGAAGCTGTTGCACATCTCGTGACCCGCGAACTGAATAAGGGCAAATCGCCAGTTGAAGCCGTACGCGATTGTCTGCCATTGTTGCAGGGTGCTTTTGCTCTCGCTTTCCTATTTGAAGGCGATGAAGAAACGCTGATTGGTGCCCGTCAGGGACCACCACTGGCCGTTGGCTATGGTGACGGCGAAATGTTCCTCGGCTCTGACGCTATTGCGCTCTCGCCGTTCACCGATACGATTGCTTATCTTGAAGATGGCGACTGGGCCGTGCTGACCCGCAAGGGCGTGACCGTCTATGACGAGAACAATGTAGAGGTTGAGCGCGCAATTCAGAAGTCGCAGTCAGCCAATATGTTGGTCTCGAAGGGCAATCACCGTCACTTCATGCAGAAAGAGATGTTTGAGCAGCCGGAAGTGATTTCGCACACGCTTGCCAATTATCTCGACTTCACCACCGGTAAGGTGCGTCCGGAAGCAGTCAGCATAGATTTCAGCAAGATTGATCGCTTGACGATTTCTGCCTGCGGCACAGCTTTTTATGCAGCTTCTGTTGGCAAATACTGGTTTGAGCAGATCGCACGTCTGCCAGTCGATAGCGATATTGCTTCGGAATTCCGCTATCGCGAAATGCCGCTTTCAAAAGATTCGCTCGCGATGTTTGTTTCTCAGTCTGGTGAAACGGCTGATACACTTGCATCGCTGCGTTACTGTAAGTCACAGGGTCTGAAGATCGCTTCTGTGGTGAATGTCACAGGCTCGACTATTGCCCGTGAATCGGATGCCGTGTTCCCGACGCTTGCCGGTCCTGAAATCGGTGTTGCATCGACCAAGGCTTTCACTTGCCAGCTTTCAACAATGGCGTCGCTTGTCATTGCTGCTGCAAAAGCCCGCGGTACCATTGATGATAAGCGTGAGCAGGAGTTGGTGCGGCAGCTCTCGGAAGCGCCGCGTTTCATCAATCAGGTTCTGAAGCTTGAAGACCAGATTGCAGCAGTTTGCCACGAGCTGGCCAAGGTCAATCATGTGCTTTATCTCGGTCGCGGAACATCCTTCCCGCTGGCTATGGAAGGCGCGCTGAAGCTCAAGGAAATTTCTTATATCCATGCTGAAGGCTATGCGGCTGGCGAATTGAAGCACGGCCCGATTGCGCTGATCGATGAAACCATGCCGGTTATTGTCATTGCGCCGTCGGATCGTCTTTATGAGAAGACCGTTTCCAATATGCAGGAAGTGGCTGCACGCGGCGGTCGTATCATTCTTATCACCGATAAGAAGGGCGCTGCTTCCGCGAGTATTGATACGATGGCGACCATTGTTTTGCCTGACGTGCCGGAGTTCATTACACCGCTGGTTTATGCTCTGCCAATTCAGATGCTCGCCTATCACACAGCATTGCTAATGGGGACTGATGTCGATCAGCCACGCAATCTGGCGAAGTCGGTGACGGTAGAATAAAAACAGAAATGGCCGCAGCGATGCGGCCATTTTGTTATCCAGCGCGTAGCAACCGGATCGCCTCATCGCGTCCAAAGAGATAGAGCAGTACACGCAAAGCCTGACCGCGTTCACTTTCAAGATCGGGATCGCTCGCCAGAATGTAACGCGCATCTTTGCGGGCGATCTCCAGCAGGTCACCGTGTGCTTCAATCGAAGCAAGGCGGAAACCCGGCGTGCCTGATTGACGGGTGCCGAGCAATTCGCCTTCGCCGCGCAGTTTCAGGTCTTCTTCAGCAATGCGGAAACCATCTTCCGTTTCGCGCATTACTTTGAGCCGCGCCTGTCCAATTTCACCAAGCGGACCTTTATAAAGCAGAAGACAGGTGGACGGTTTGTCGCCACGACCAACGCGTCCGCGCAGCTGGTGCAATTGAGATAGGCCGAAACGTTCCGCATGTTCGATGACGATGATCGTTGCATCCGGCACATCGACGCCAACTTCAATGACGGTCGTTGCAACAAGAAGCCGCGTTTGTCCTTGCTTGAAAGCGCGCATGGCGTCGTCTTTTTCTCCACCACTCATGCGGCCATGAATGAGGCCGATCTTGTTACCAAACACCGGCTTCAGCGATTCAAAACGTTCTTCGGCAGAAGTCAGTTCAACAAGTTCGGATTCTTCCACCAATGGACAAATCCAGTAGATTTTCTGCCCTTCTTGAATCGCTTTCCGAATGCGCTCAACGAGTTCGTTCATTCGCTCCATTGGTAGAATCGCCGTGGTGATTGGCTGTCGTCCAGCTGGCTTTTCGGTAAGCTTGGATACATCCATATCGCCAAAGGCAGTCAGCACGAGTGTGCGCGGGATCGGCGTTGCCGTCATAACCAGCATATCAGGTGCGGTGCCTTTGGCTGTCAGCATCAAACGCTGATGCACACCAAAGCGATGCTGCTCATCTATAATAACAAAGACGAGATCGTGATATTCGACTTTTTCCTGAAAAAGCGCATGTGTGCCGATGATAATATCGACTTCGCCACTTTTCAGGCCTTCAAGTGTCGCAATGCGGTCTTTGCCCTTATCGCGGCCAGTGAGCAGAGCCACTTTCAAGCCTACTTTTTCAGCCAGCGGAGCAATCGTCGCAAAATGTTGTCGCGCCAGCACTTCTGTGGGCGCCATCAATGCAGACTGCCCACCGGATTCAGCTGCATGTGCCATTGATAAAAGGCCAACGATTGTCTTGCCCGAACCCACATCCCCTTGCAGCAGTCGTAGCATGCGTTCTGGTGATTTCAGATCAGTGATGATCTCACGAACTGCCTGATCCTGACCTTTGGTAAGCTTATAGGGCAGATGGCGCATGATTTCAGTCACAATGCGGCCAGTGCCGTCAAGCGGACGCCCTGAAAGTCGGCGCGTTTTGGCTCGCACCAGTGCCAAAGCAAGTTGTCCGGCCAAAAATTCGTCATAGGCCAACCTGCGCCGTGTGATGCCTTCAAGCGCTATATCGCTCGGGTCTTCCGGCAGATGCATCGTATTGAGTGCATCTTTGAAAGCGGTAAAGCGCTCCCGCGAAATCAGCGGCCCATCGATCCATTCGGGCAGAACAGGCACGCGGGTGAGTGCTTCTTTCATCGCGCGACCAAGCGTTTTCGATGAAAGTCCGGCAGTTAGCGGGTAAACCGGCTCAACCATCGGCAGATTGGCCGCATCCTCTAAGCTGGCGATATAATCGGGATGCACCATTGAAGCGCGTCCGTTAAACCATTCAACCTTGCCTGAAACGATGACAGTTTCGCCTTCGGGCAACGTTTTTTCAAGCCATGGCAGTTGCGCATGGAAAAAGGTGAGGACGATTTCGCCAGTATCATCATGTGCGATCACACGATGCGGGACATTGCCTTTTCCGCGTGGTGGAGGCTGGTGCTGATCGATTTTCACTTCCAGCGTAACAATTGCGCCTTCCTGCGCAAAAGCGATGCCGGGGCGATTGCGCCGGTCGATAACGCTGTTCGGCGGCAGAAACAGAAGCTGGCCGACTTTGGGTTCAGCTCCCGGCACGTCTGTGCCCAAAAGTTTGCCAAGCAAAGCTGCCACTTTCGGGCCAATACCAGAAAGCGAGCGGACGGAAGCGAAAAATGGATCAAGCACAGACGGACGCATAGCAGGAGCATTAACTGCTTTGCTTTTCTGCGCAAGCCTTTGAAATAGTTTTGTACTATTTTTGTTCTTATTGCGGAAACGGGTTCCCACTTTCGTTCGAGATGCTATATACCGGCGACATATTTGTTAATGGAGCGCTCAAACAATGACTGGCAGCACACTTGCGGCAGGAAAACTTGATGTAAGGCGTCGCAAGCTTCTGTTTCGCGCATGGCATCGTGGTATGCGCGAGATGGATTTGATCCTTGGGCAATATGCCGATGAATATCTTCCAACCTTCACCGATGCACAGCTGGATGAGTTTGAGCAGATTCTTGAGGTGCTCGACCGAGATCTTCTGAAGTGGGTGACAGGCGAAAGCGAAACACCAAAGGAATATGATACGCCGCTGTTCCGAGACATCATCGCATTCCGTGACCGCATAGAATTCTGAGAATAAGTCCCATGCCCGTATTCAGCAAATTTGGTCTTAAAACCGGCCCGAGCGTTAAAAATGGCAAGCATATCGTTATCGACGGCGTTGCCGACGGTTTCGAGGCTTTTTGTCTTGCGCGTTTGGTCGAAGAGATCGGAGAACGCGGGCCTGTCTTGTATATTGTGCGCGATGGCCAGCGCATTGCTGATCTGGAACAGGTGCTGAACTTTGTTTCGCCCGATCTTCCTGTGCTGCATCTACCAGCATGGGACTGTCTGCCATATGATCGTGTGTCGCCGGGGGCTGATGCATCGGCGCGCAGGCTCGCAGCACTGGCTGCTTTGGCATCGCTCAAGAAAACGCCGCATCCAGCTGTCATTATCACAACTGCCAACGCTATTCTGCAAAAGCTGCCACCACAGGCGGCAATCGCCGAACAGGTGATTTCCGCCCGCCCTGGTAATCAGCTCAATATGAATGATCTGAGCGCACGGTTGGAGCGCAATGGTTTTGAACGTGTTTCGACTGTGCGTGACATTGGCGAATATGCAGTTCGCGGTGGCATTCTCGATCTTTATGCGCCGGGTTCAGAAGAGCCGCTGCGGCTGGATTTCTTTGGCGACACACTCGAAACAATTCGCGCGTTCGACCCCGCATCGCAGCGCACCACAGGTTCACGTAAGGAATTCGTGCTTCAGCCTATGAGCGAAATTTCGCTCTCGCCGGATATGATCAGCCGTTTCCGCAAGAATTACGTTGCGATGTTCGGCGCGCCGCAGCGCGATGATGCGCTTTATCAGGCGATTAGCGAAGGCCGCCGCTTTGCAGGCATGGAACATTGGTTGCCACTGTTCTATGACAATCTCGAAACCATTTTCGATCATGCGGGCGACATGCCGGTGGTGTTCGATCATCTGGTGCACGAAGCGCTGACTGAACGTCATACGATGGTCGTCGATCATTTTGAGTCGCGTCTGCGACAGTCCGAAGGCAAAGAGCCGGGCAGCGATGCCGTCCCGTATAAGCCGGTTAAGCCGGAAGCGCTTTATCTGACGCCCCGCGAAGTTGAAGCAATTGCAGAAACGAATGGTTTGCGGATTGATCTGACACCGTTCGGCACGCCGGAAGTCTCAGGCTGCACGGTTGTTCATGCTGATGTGCACAAGGGGCGCAGCTTCGCGGAAGAGCGCGCTGCGACCGATGTGAACCTGTTTGAAGCGGCGGTTAAATACATCGCTGATCTGCGCGTGGCTGGCAAAAAAGTGTTGATTGCCGCATGGTCGGAAGGTTCGCTGGATCGTCTTTTGCAGGTGCTGGACGAGCATGGTCTTGAAAAGATCGAGACGGTGGATCGACTTTCAACGGTCAAAGCACTGTCGCGTGACAAGATCACGGCCGCGGTTCTGGCTGTTGAAAGCGGCTTTGATGCAGGCGATCTCGTTGTCGTTGCCGAACAGGATATTCTGGGCGATCGCCTTGTACGCCGTTCCAAACGCCGCAAGCGCGATCAGGATTTCATCTCGGAAGCGGCTTCGCTTTCGGCTGGCGATATCGTGGTTCACGTCGATCACGGTATTGGTCGCTTCATCGGTCTTAAGACAATTACGGCTGCCGGTGCGCCACATGATTGTCTTGAAATTCATTATGCGGGCGATGATCGGCTGTTCCTGCCAGTTGAAAATATCGAGCTGCTCTCTCGCTTCGGATCGGAAGGATCGGAAGCAGTTCTTGATAAGCTTGGCGGCGGCGCATGGCAGATGCGCAAAGCCAAGCTTAAGAAGCGCCTGCTAGAGATTGCCGGTCATCTGATCCAGATTGCAGCCGAACGACAGATGCGTGGCGCGCCGGTTATGCAGCCACCGGAAGGGCTGTATGCGGAGTTTGCTGCGCGTTTCCCTTATGACGAAACCGAAGATCAGCTGCGCGCCATCGATGCCATCACCGACGATCTGGGTGCAGGCAAGCCAATGGATCGTCTCATTTGCGGTGACGTTGGCTTCGGCAAGACGGAAGTTGCATTGCGTGCTGCTTTCGTTGCGGCCTTGAGCGGCTTTCAAGTGGCAGTCGTCGTGCCGACCACGCTTCTGTCGCGCCAGCATTTCAAGACTTTCTCGACGCGTTTCCATGGTCTGCCGGTCAATGTCGCACATGCATCGCGTCTTGTTGGCACCAAAGAGCTGGCTGCTACGAAGAAGGGCCTTGAAGATGGGACAGTTGATATTGTGGTTGGCACCCATGCACTGTTGGGCAACTCCATCAAGATCAGAAACCTCGGTTTGCTTATTATTGACGAAGAGCAGCATTTTGGTGTGAAGCACAAAGAACGGCTCAAGGAACTGAAGTCGGACATTCATGTCCTGACACTTTCGGCTACGCCTATACCGCGCACATTGCAGCTGGCTTTGACAGGCGTGCGCGAGCTTTCACTGATTACCACGCCGCCTGTTGATCGTATGGCTGTGCGAACCTTTGTGTCGCCGTTTGATCCGCTGGTGATCCGCGAAACTTTGCTTCGCGAGCGCTATCGTGGCGGTCAAAGCTTCTATGTCTGCCCGCGCATTGCCGATCTCACAGAGATCGAAGAGTTCCTGAAGGACCATGTGCCAGAACTGAAAGTGGCCGTGGCGCATGGCCAGATGGCGCCGGGTATGCTCGACGACATCATGAATGCCTTCTATGACGGGCAATATGATGTGCTGCTGTCGACGACCATCGTGGAATCGGGCCTTGATATTCCGACGGCCAATACGATGATCGTGCATCGCGCCGATATGTTCGGTTTGGCGCAACTTTACCAGTTGCGGGGACGTGTTGGCCGCTCCAAGCAGCGCGCCTTTGCGCTGTTTACCTTACCTGCTGGTCGCACACTGACAACGACTGCCGAGCGCCGCCTCAAGGTTCTGCAGTCGCTCGATACACTTGGCGCGGGCTTCCAGCTCGCAAGCCATGACATGGATATTCGAGGGGCAGGCAATCTGCTTGGTGAAGAACAATCCGGTCATATCAAGGAAGTGGGCTTCGAGCTTTATCAGCAAATGCTGGAAGAAGCTGTTGCCACGCTTAAGGGTACGATCGAAGTTGAAGACAGCCAGTGGTCACCACAGATTGCGATCGGTACGGCTGTGATGATTCCAGAAGCCTATGTGCCGGATCTGCAATTACGTCTTGGGCTTTATCGTCGCCTGGCCGATCTCGCTGAGCCGCAGGAAATTGATGCATTTGGTGCAGAGTTGATCGACCGTTTCGGCCCGATGCCGGAAGAAGTGCAGCATCTGCTGAAAATCGTATATATCAAAGCACTCTGTCGCCGCGCCAACGTCGAGAAGCTCGATGCAGGTCCAAAGGGTGTAGTGATCCAGTTCCGCAATGCGACGTTTAACAATCCGGTCGGGCTGGTGAAGATGATCGGTGAACACGGTTCTATGGCCAAAATCCGGCCCGATCAGAGCATTGTTTTCATTCGGGATTGGTCCACGCCTGAAAAGCGACTGAATGGCTCGGCAGTTATTATGACTCAACTTGCGAAGATTGCGGCGGGTTAACCCGCCGTTGATCCGTTTTACCGATCTTCTGAAATACCCGGTTCAAATCCTTCTGCGGTCTGCTGAATGGCATCGGCAAGGGCTGAAGCTGACTGTGCACCCATGACGGCATATTTCTGATCGATGATGAAACATGGGACGCCGCGCACACCAATGCGATTGGCGGTGTCGATTTCTTCGCGGATAGCATCCTTGTCGGCGTCGCTTTGCAAAAGTCTTGCGACGATGGGCGCTTCCATGCCGACACTTGCAGCAGCATCAACAAGCACATCGTGATCGCCAATATCCTGCCCTTGCTCAAAATAGAGCGAGAACAGTCTGCCGACCAGCTTGTCTTGCAATCCCGGACCAGCCTGTGCAGCCCAATGGATTATGCGATGCGCATCGAGAGTATTGGGCGCACGGGTGATTGCGTCAAAATCAAAAACGATGTCGTTTTCTTCACCAAGCTCCACAAGCTGTTTGTGAATGTCGTCAATCTTAGAACCCGTACCGAATTTTTCGCGCATATAGGCTTGGCGATCCTTGCCTTGTGCAGGAATTGCCGGATCGAGCTGGTAAGGACGCCAGCGCACTTCAGCATCAACCTCAGGCGCTAATTCAAGTGCCTGTTCAAGCCTTTTTTTTCCCACGAAACACCAGGGGCAAACGACATCAGACACAACGTCGATGGTGATTTTTCTTCCGGTCATGAGGTGCTCCGTTCGACAAGCAGGAGAACCCTCCTCCCGCTTGCATAGCTTTTACTTTGGAAATGTAGGTTGAATTAGAAAGAGTTCAACCTGTGTTAGGGGGTGACTTTCCACCATGTTGGTAACTGATAACCGTAAAGCGAAGCCTTGCCCGGATGACCGATCTGGTCCCAACGCGCAACCCACTGATAAGGTAGATAATACAGGGGGATGTAGTAATTGCCTGATATGAGAATGCGGTCGAGTGCGCGCACGGCACTAACGAAATCCTCACGCTCACGCGCTGCGAGCATCGCTTCGATCATGGCATCCACCGCTGGATCTGCGACGCCCGGGTAGTTGAAGCTCCCCTGTGCATCACGCGATGCAGAACCCCAGCGCTGCCATTGCTCATTGCCGGGGGATAGAGATCCAGTCAAAGCTCCAAGGATCATGTCATAATCGAAGGTTTGCAGCCGCTGCTGGTATTGTGCATCGTCGGCGCTTCTGATTGCCACATCAATGCCAAGACGTGCAAGATTGCGCTTATAGGCCAGCGCTACTTTTTCCTCATCTGGCGAACGCGTCATGATTTCAAACTGCAAAGGCTTGCCGGACGGGTCGATTGCTTTGCCGTGTTCAAAAGAAAAGCCAGCTTCAGTTAAAAGTTCATAAGCCTGTTTGGCCGGTCCGCGATCATGGCCTGTGCCATCAGTGGTAGACGGATGCCAAGTGCCTTCCATGACATCGTTGCGCACCGCTTTGGGAAAAGGAGCAAGCAATTCACGTTCACGCGCATCAGCGGGCTTGCCAATGGATGACAGTTCCGAGCCTTCCCAGAAGCTCTGCAATCGCTTGTATTGATCGGCAAAGAGATTTCGGTTAGCCCATTCGAAATCAAACAGAAGGCCGAGTGCTTGCCTGACACGTGGATCTTCAAACACCGGGCGTCGCGTGTTGAAGACAAATCCCAGCATGTTGGCTGGTGTGCCTTTTTCAAAATTTTCCTTAACGACTTTGCCCTGTTCCACGGCGGGGAAATTATAAGATTTTTCCCAGCGGGTTGGGTTTGCGTCAATGAAAACGTCAAGAAGCCCCTTCTTGAAAGACTCAAACAACGCGGTCTCATTGCGATAATACTCGATGCTGAATATATCGAAATTATCGAAGCCGCGACGGACGGCCAGGTCTTTGCCCCAATAATCGGGATTATGTTTGTAAATGATCCGCTGGCCGGGTTGGACGCTCGACACAATATAAGGCCCACTGCCAACAGGTGGTTTAAGCGTGGAATTACCAAAGGTAGCCGGATCAATGGCGTGCTTTGGCAGAACGGGCATCGTTCCGGCAATCAGCATTGGAAATTCACGATCAGATTGCTCATTAAAATTAAATCGCACCGAGCGTTCGCCGGTCTTTTCGATCTTGTCGATGCGGCTCATGCGATTGTTGAAGGGCGGGCGGCCCTTTTCAGTGAGAATCTCATAGGTGAAGAGCACGTCATCCACAGTGACAGGCTCGCCATCAGACCATTTGGCTTTTGGATTAAGGGTGAATTCGACCCATTTGCGTTCAGGGTCAACGGCGACTTTCTCTGCTAACAATCCATAAAGCGTGAAAGGTTCATCGCGGGAGCGCTGCATCAGCGTTTCGTAGACAAGATTGCCAAAGTCTTGATCACCAAACAACCCGCGTGCTGTTGTGCGCATGCTTTTCAGCACAAATGGATTGAGGCTATCGAAAGTGCCAACAACGCCCATTCTGAGCGTTCCACCTTTCGGCGCATCGGGGTTGGCGTATGGGAAATGCGTAAAGTCAGCGGGCAGGGCCACATCACCGTGCATTGAAAGTGCGTAATCTGGCGTGGCAGCGGTTTCTGCATACGTGGGAGCCGTCGCTGTAAAAATGCCGATCAGGCTCGCCAAAGCTGTGGTGCGGAAAAGAGCAAACAATTCAGTCAACTTTCTCGCGTCCTCGTTCAACTTAATTGGTTCATTGTAAATAAGTGTGAGAACTTACATTTGATTCGTATGGCGAAATTAGCATGAACCTTGAACTTGTGCGGATTAAGAGCGTGTCTGGCGCGTGACAGTGCAGATTAAAACAAAAAATATGTCGTATTTTGCTCTTTGATTGCATACGACCATCTGGATTCATGTGAGAAGTCGTTGTAACACGGCCATCGGATTGGGATGATAAATTCCAGAGGTCACGCTGTTGCCGCATTTTCAAATCAGTGACGGTCTATCGCTGACTCAAACCAGAGACCGGAAGATCAAAGCCTTGGAAGGAAACTGTTGATCATGACCAGCACGAAGACAATCGCTGCCGCATCCGCATTTGCTGGCGCGTTCGCCCTGCTTGCTTCTGCGACGATGCCTGCAGCCGCACAGCAGCAGCCGCCACAGGGCTGGTTCAAAGTTTGCTCGAAGCAGGAAGACAATGACATCTGCAACACGCAGAACATTATCACTGCTGACTCCGGCCAGTTGCTGACCGCTGTCAACCTCATCGAGATCAAGGGTAAGATCAACCGTAAGATTTTTCAGGTTACTGTGCCAATCGGCCGACTGATTCCTGCTGGCGTTGGTCTGCAGATCGACAACAACAAGCCCACCAAGCTCGAATATGGCATCTGCTTCCCAGATCGCTGCATTGCCGAAGCTCCGCTTTCGGATGAACTGATCAACGCGCTCAAGAAGGGCAGCAAGGTCACGCTGACATCTGTCAACTATCAGAATAAGCAGAACCCAATTCCAGTGGCTCTGACAGGCTTCTCAGCGGCTCTTACCGGCCCAGGCCTTAAGCAGTCTGAACTTGAAGAACGCCAGAAGGAACTTCAGGACGCTGTTGCAAAGCGCCAGAAGGAATTCGAAGAAAAGATGAAGGCTGAACAGGCCAAGGCAAAAGGCGCAGCAAATTAAGCAGCGCTATCTGCGAGAACTAAAAAGGGCGCTTTGAGCGCCCTTTTTGTTGCCGGTTTTTCATGTGTCTCAGTTTGCGTGCAGCTTCACACGATAGGAGCCGTTTTCGAGTCTTTCGAACATTTCGCTAATTTGCGAGTGCCGCAGAGGTTCATCACTGAAGTCCGGAACAAGATTTTGCTCAGAAACATAGGCTGTATATTCGGCCTCAGAATTTTCAGCCAGCAAGTGATAGAAAGGCTGGTCGCGGTGCGGACGCGTTTCCTCCGGAATGGATTCGTACCATTCCTCCGTGTTCGCAAATTCCGGGTCCACATCGAAAATAATGCCGCGGAAGGGAAACAGACGATGTTTGACAACCTGCCCGATCTGAAACTTAGCGTGTTTAATCTGTGCCATACTCATAAGACATATGTAGTTCACCGCTGGCGAAAATAAAGCTGCGGGAGATTTCAGGATCGAATTTTAACGTGATCCGCTAATTTTTTGCCTGGCTTCCGCGATCCGATAGTTTCGGAAATTTTGGTAGAAATTTAGAAAATCCACTGCCGGGTCGTAGGCCTTCGCGCATGAAGAACGCACGCAGGGGTGCAAATGAACGCAGCATCTCCAAGCCTACACCGCGCACAATTTGAGCGGGTAGCATGGCAGATAACAGCGAACGATTCAGTGCGTCCACTGAACCAGTGCGTGCCAGAATATCAGGGCGACGGCCGCGATCATAAGTGCGGATTACGCGATCTGAACCGGGATCAGAAGGGTCACTTGCAATGGCCTTAACGAGCATCTCGACATCGCGCGTTCCAAGATTAAGTCCTTGCGCGCCGATAGGTGGAAAGACATGGGCCGCTTCACCGATCAGAATGGTACGCTTTGCCGCAAATGATAAAGGCACCATACCGGATAGTGACCACGCTTGAGGCTGAATATCAATTGTGATCTTGCCAAGCATGAATTGCATCATGTCTTCAATACGTTGAGCAAGGGTGCTCTCATCCAGCGCGAGCAGTGCTTCTGCCCGCTCAGGGTTGACGACCCAGACGAGGCTAGAGCGTTTCTCCTTGAGCGGAACCTGCGTGAATGGACCCTCTTCAGTATGAAACTCGGTCGAGATATTTTCGTGTTCGATTTCATGTGCAAAAGAAAGCACGACCGCTGTCTGCGGGTAGCTCCAGCGGCGAGTACGGATAGCTGCAGCTTCGCGTGCCGCAGAATTTCGCCCGTCAGCGGCGACGACTAATCGCGTATGCAGTGTATTTCCACCTGCAAGCGTGATGGTGATATGATCGTCGTTGTTGCGATATTCAATCGCCGTGTTCGTTATCCGCGTGATATTCGCATTTCTCGCAACAGCGTCAGAGAGCTTCTGGTTCAAGGCAGCGTTGGGAATGTTATAGCCGAAGGCAACTTCATCAATTTCGCCCGCGCGAAATGTGACCGTAGGGCTGCGAATAAGCCGCTTTGTGGCATCGACGATACGCATCGATGCGAGCGGAGCAGCGACCGGAGCGATATCTTCCCACACGCCGATCTCTTCAAGAAAGCGGATAGCCGGCATCATGAGTGCCGTTGTACGGCGGTCATTTATGTCTGTTTCAGGGCCAAGCAATGCCGTGCGATAGCCTTTGGCGCTCAGTGCAAGTGCCGCCATCATTCCGGCAGGGCCGCCACCGGTGACCGTGATTTCAGTGAGGGGCTTATCGACAATTAGATCATTCATAATGCTCTATCCCTGACCGAAAAGCTTCGGTCCAAAGCGATTCTTATCGCGTCGTATTTATCTTCATTTAATCCCAAGTGAGCGTCGAACGCCATCGCCGCGACCACTAAAACCCAATCTTTGGTGGAATGAGGGCGGTTTTGTCTCATGACTTACTTGCGCTTTTGGCCTTATTCGGGGAAAGCTTTTTTAACGGAGTATGGCTTTCGATTGCTTTGTGCTTGAAAGTCTTATGTGCCCCCTCATGTTGTTTTAGCGCGTGGGATGGCGATCAAGAGAAATGGCGAACAGCGTGAAAAGCAAATTGACCGGAAAATTAAAAGCCAAGAAAGTGACGGCGCCGCAGGCTAAGGCATTTTCCGTGCATCTGCTGACTGCATCAGGATCATTTCTGGCCTTTTTGTCTATCGTCGCTGCGAGCGATGGTCGTTACACTGCCATGTGGTGGTGGTTGGGATTGGCGCTGTTCGTGGATGGCATTGATGGGCCGATCGCCCGTAAGCTTGAAGTCAAGTATGTGCTGCCGAACTGGTCAGGCGAACTGCTTGATAACATCATCGATTATGTCACTTACGTCCTAATACCTGCCTTTGCACTTTATCAAAGCGGGTTCATGGGGACCAACCTGTCATTCATATCCGGCGCGATCATCGTTATCACCAGCGCAATTTATTATGCTGATACGGGCATGAAGACGAAGGAAAACTTCTTCAAGGGGTTTCCTGTTGTATGGAATATGGTGGTGTTTACGCTTTTCATCGTCCGTCCGGGCGAATGGGAGGCTTTTGCTATCGTTGTTCTGTCGGCAATTCTTTCGTTCTTGCCAATCAGTTTCTTGCACCCGGTGCGCGTGGTACGTCTGCGCCCGCTTAATCTGACGATCTTTTTAGTGTGGTGTGCCTTTGGTGCTTTAGGCCTCTATTACACGCTTGATGCACCGCTTTGGGTGCGCGTCGGCATCACAGTGACGGGACTTTACATCTACTTCATCGGAGCAATCATGCAGTTCTTCCCTAATCTGGGTCGTACTGCTGCTGTTATTGCGGCTGAACAAGCTGCTGAAGCGAAGAAGAGAGGCTAGATCATGATCAATGCTATTCGGGTTCATCAAACCGGCGGGCCAGAAGTTCTGCAATACGAACAGATTGAGATTGGTGAACCGGGCGCTGGCGAAGTTAAGGTACGCCATGAGGCGGTTGGGCTTAATTTCATTGATGTATATTTCCGCACAGGACTTTATAAGGCGGCTCAGATGCCGTTCACGCCCGGCAACGAAGGCGCAGGCACTGTTGTTGCCGTCGGCTCCGGCGTTGAAAATCTGAAATTGGGTGATCGCGTTGCCTATGCGGCCACGCCGGGCTCTTATGCAGATGAGCGCATTCTTTCTGCTGACAGGCTCGTCAAAGTGCCGGATGGCATTGACTTAAAAACTGCTGCCGCAATGATGCTGAAAGGCATGACGGCGCAGTATCTTCTGCGCCAGACTTTCGTTGTGAAGCCGGGGAATACAATTCTCTTCCATGCCGCAGCGGGTGGCGTGGGGCTGATTGCGGGGCAATGGGCAAAGCATCTAGGTGCGACAGTTATTGGGACTGCCGGTTCCGAGGAGAAAGTCACGCTGGCTAAAGCGCATGGCTATGACCATGTGATTAATTACCGTACGGAAAACTTTGTTGAGCGCGTTCGAGAACTGACCGGCGGCGAGGGCGTGGATGTCGTCTATGACTCAGTTGGCCGCGATACCTATATGGGATCGCTTGATGTGCTGAAACCGCTTGGCATGTTTGCCTGTTTCGGTCAGTCATCCGGGGTCATTCCTGCTTTTGATCTTAACCTATTGGCGCAAAAAGGTTCACTCTTCGCGACTCGTCCGACGCTGTTCAATTATGTGGCAAAGCGCGCTGATCTTGAAAAGGCAGCCAAGGATTTGTTTGACGTGGTTGCCAGTGGTGCCGTCAAGATCGAAATCAACCAGTCTTATGCGCTGAAAGATGTGCGTAAGGCCCATGAAGACCTCGAAGCTCGTAAGACAACGGGTGCGAGTATATTGCTTCCATAGTCATTGTAAGTTCAGAAACCTAACGGCGGTGTGCATATGTCCTCCGCCGTTTTCTTTTTAGCTTTTCAAGTGTGATCTTGCTGGATAAGGTTATCCAAAAATAAGCTCGGGGAACAATGTCAACGCCTTCAACCGACCGACCTCTTTTGGATGTCCGCCGGCTAACCAAAGTATTTGGTCAGCTTCGGGCCTGCGACGCCGTCGATCTCGTTATCGCGGAAGGCGAAATTCACGCGCTTTTGGGTGAAAATGGTGCAGGCAAATCGACCTTTGTAAAAATGCTGTTTGGTGCGCTACAGCCACTTGAAGGCGAAATCGTCTGGAAGGGTGAGCGCGTTACGATTACTGAACCCGCAATGGCAAGGAAACTTGGCATTGGTATGGTTTTCCAGCACTTTTCACTATTTGACTCGCTGACGGCTGCTGAGAATATTGCGCTTTCTTTGGACGGCTCTTTGTCGCTTTCTGAAGTGGCAAAACGAGCGCGCGATGTGGGGCAAGCTTATGGTCTTCCCATTGATCCGCAAGCCCATGTCGGCGATCTTTCTGTCGGTGAACGTCAACGCATTGAGATTGTCCGCTGTTTGTTGCAGGAGCCGGACCTCATTATCCTTGATGAACCCACATCGGTTCTGACACCACAGGAAGCTGATCGCCTGTTTGAAACGCTAGAGCGTCTGAAGGCGGAAGGCAAGTCGATCCTTTATATCAGTCATCGCCTCGAAGAGGTGAAGCGGCTTTGTGATCGCGCCACAGTGCTGCGTCATGGCAAAGTCGTTGCGCATTGTGATCCGCGACGGGAAACAGCGGCGTCACTGGCCCGCATGATGGTTGGCAATGACATTAAAGTCGTGGCGCGCAGTCCGATTGAAGCTGTTGAACAACAAGCATCACCGCTTTTTGAGATAAGAAATCTGTCGCAAGCGCCGCGCGGCCCGTTCTCAACTGCACTCAACGACATTTCGCTTGGCATCAAAGCTGGAGAAGTCGTCGGTGTTGCAGGCGTTGCCGGTAATGGTCAAGGCGAGTTCTTTGAAGCTATTTCCGGCGAGGTTTTGCAATCATCTGCATCTGCTGTGCGCATTCGTGGTACTGATGCAGGCAAGCTCGGCATCAGCGAACGCCGAATGATGGGCGCTGCCTTTGTGCCGGAAGAACGTTTGGGACATGGTGCTGTTCCGGCTCTCTCATTGACCGATAATCTTTTCCTTTCGCGTTATAAAACTGATGCCAAAGCCTTCATGCGCGGAGGCAAGCTGAAGCTCATTGCTGAAAGCGCGCTGCGCTCCGCTGCACAGCGCATCGTCAAGACGATGGATGTGCGCAAGAGTGCGGAAAACCCGCCTGCTTCTGCCTTGTCTGGTGGCAACTTGCAGAAGTTCATTATCGGACGCGAGCTGGATCGCTCTCCAACGGTGATGATTGTGAACCAGCCGACATGGGGTGTGGATGCGGGTGCTGCGGCGCATATTCGCCAAGCGCTCGTTGATCTTGCACGCTCTGGTTCAGCGGTTCTTGTCATTAGTCAGGATTTAGATGAACTGCTTGAAATCAGTGACCGTATTGCAGTCATGAACCATGGTGCGCTTTCCGATCCAATGCCTATCGCAGACGTAACGCTGGAAAAGATTGGACTGCTGATGGGCGGCGTTTCCGGCTCGGATCAGGTGGGGGCAGCGTGATGCGTATTGAACTGGTAAAGCGCCCGCAGCCATCGAAGATTTTTAGTGCTATCTCACCGTTACTGGCCTTAGCGCTGACCTTAGTTTTTGGTGGTGTTGCCTTCGCGTTGATGGGCAAATATCCGTTTCATGCACTTTATGTGTTTTTCGTCGAACCGTTATTCGACGTTTGGTCGTGGCATGAGTTGCTGGTGAAGGCGACACCGCTCATTCTGATTGCTGTTGGGCTTTGCGTCTGTTTCCAGTCTAACAACTGGAATATTGGAGCCGAAGGCCAGTTCATCATTGGTGCAGTCACGGGCTCAATTTTGCCAGTGATGTTTCCTGATTTGCAGATGTGGATCGTTCTGCCTTTAATGATGTTAATGGGCATGGCTGGTGGCGCCGCATATGCGTCGATCCCGGCTTTGCTGAAAGTCCGCTTTAATACCAATGAAATCCTGACCAGTCTGATGCTCGTGTATGTGGCGCAGCTTTTTCTCGACTGGTTGGTGCGCGGACCTTGGCGCAACCCGGAAGGCTATAACTTCCCGGAAACACGTCAGTTTAATGCAAGCGCCGTACTGCCAGAAATCTGGAGCGCATCGGGCCGAGCACATTGGGGCTTCATCTTTGCCATCGTTGCCGCAATCGTCGTTTGGTTTTTGCTTGCTAAAACGCTGAAAGGCTTTGAAATCAAAGTCATCGGCCAAAGCCCTCGGGCAGGACGTTTTGCTGGCTTTAGTCGTGGCAAGCTTGTGTTTTTCGTTTTCGCAGTTTCAGGCGCGTTAGCTGGTCTCGCGGGTATTGCTGAAACATCGGGCGCTATTGGCCAACTTCGCCCTGTGATCTCACCGGGATATGGATTTACGGCCATTATTGTTGCCTTCCTCGGCAGGCTCAATCCGATTGGCGCGATTGCAGCAGGCTTCGTGCTGGCACTTTCGTATCTGGGTGGCGAAGCTGCACAGGTTTCCATCGGTATATCTGAAAAGTCTGCGCGGGTGTTTCAGGGCATGATCCTGTTCTTCGTGCTCGCTTGCGACACACTCATTCACTATCGCATCCGCTTTGTGGCGGGTCGCTCAGCAGGAAAGGCCTGATCAATGGATTTGACACAGGCAATCCTTCTCACCATCGCGACAGCTGCAACACCTTTGCTGATTGCAGCGATTGGTGAGCTCGTTGTTGAACGCTCCGGTGTCCTAAACCTTGGTGTTGAGGGCATGATGCTGATGGGAGCAGTGTCTGGCTTTGCTGCGGCTCAGTTTACTGGTTCGGCGTGGCTCGGCATGATTGCCGCTATTTTTGTCGGAATGGCATTTTCCGGCATATTCGCATTTCTCACGCTCACGCTTGTTACCAATCAGGTTGCAACGGGTCTGGCACTCACCATTCTTGGTATAGGTGCATCAGCCATGCTTGGCGAAAGCTTCGTCGGCATGCCCGGTGTTCGGCTTGAAGCAATCAGTATTCCGTATCTTACCGATATTCCCTATTTCGGACGTTTCCTGTTCGGTCAGGATCCTATTTTTTATATATCCATATTGCTGGTGATTGGCGTGACATGGTTCCTGTTCCGCACGCGGGCCGGCCTGCAATTGCGCGCTATCGGTGACAATCACGGCTCAGCCCATGCGCTTGGGGTGCATGTGGTGCGTACGCGCTATCTCGCAGTGCTGTTTGGCGGCGCTTGTGCTGGTCTAGCGGGCGCGCAGCTTTCACTGGTTTATGTGCCGCAATGGGTTGAAAACATGTCCGCAGGGCGTGGCTGGATTGCACTTGCGCTTGTGGTTTTCGCTTCATGGCGTCCTTGGCGCGTGTTGATTGGTGCGTATTTGTTTGGTGCCGTGACCATTGGTCAGCTTCACGCGCAAGCGCTTGGTTTTGGTCTGCCGTCGCAGTTCCTGTCGGCGTTGCCCTATATCGCGACCATTGTGGTTTTGGTCATCATCTCGCGCAACAGACGTTTGACGATGATGAACACACCCGCATCGCTTGGCAGACCTTTTGTGCCGGATAGATAAATATGAGTTCTGAATGGCAGTCCGGCTCCCACGGTCTGCTATTTTCTTTTGAGGGTGATAACAAGGAGTGCAGGGAACATGAAAAAGACGCTGTTGGCGATTGCCACCGCAGCCAGCTTTATGCTTGGCGGAGCGGCACATGCAGAAGACAAGCTGAAGGTTGGCTTTATCTATATCGGACCTCCGGGCGACTTCGGCTGGACTTATCAGCATGACGTTGCGCGTAAGGAAATGATCGAAGCTCTCGGCGATAAGGTCGAAACGACGTTCCTCGAAAACGTGCCGGAAGGTGCTGATGCCGAGCGTTCGATCGAGCGTCTTGCGCGTGCAGGCAACAAGCTGATCTTCACGACGTCTTTCGGTTACATGGATCCAACCATTAAGGTTGCGGCCAAATATCCAGACGTAAAGTTTGAACACGCCACCGGTTACAAAACCGCTGACAATGTTTCAGCTTACAATGCGCGTTTTTATGAAGGCCGTTATATTCAGGGCCAGATCGCAGCGAAGCTGTCGGAAAAGGGCGTTGCAGGTTATATTGCCTCTGTGCCTGTTCCAGAAGTCGTGCAGGGCATCAATTCCTTTGTCCTCGGCGCACAGTCGGTTAATCCTGATTTCAAGGTCAAGGTTATCTGGGTAAACTCTTGGTTTGATCCGGGTAAAGAAGCTGATGCTGCCAAGGCTCTCGTTGATCAGGGCGTTGACATTCTGACTCAGCACACTGACTCGACTGCTCCTATCCAGGTTGCACATGAGCGTGGTATCAAAGCATTTGGTCAGGCTTCGGACATGATCAAGTTTGGTCCAGAAACCCAGCTCACAGCAATCGTTGATGATTGGGGTCCATACTACATCGACCGCGCGAAAGCTGTGCTTGATGGTAAATGGGAAAGCCAGAACATCTGGTGGGGCATGAAGGAAGGCCTCGTTAAGATGGCGCCTTACACCAACATGCCAGACGACGTGAAGAAAATGGCTGAGGAAACAGAAGCCAAGATCAAGTCTGGTGAATTCAAGCCATTCACTGGCCCTATCAAGAAGCAGGACGGCTCTGTCTGGCTTAAAGAAGGCGAGCAGGCTGACGATAAGACGTTGCTTGGCCTGAACTTCTACGTCGAAGGCGTAGACGATAAGCTGCCGCAGTAAGCTGTAATCAAAGCATAAAAAAAGGGCGCTTCGGGCGCCCTTTTCTTTGCCATTTTATTCGGCTTATTCTGCTGCGTCAGCAGGTGCTGCATTGAGCAAGCCGTAGCGTTCTTCGCCAATCTTGCCGAGCAGTTCCAGCTGCGTTTCAAGGAAGTCGATGTGACCTTCTTCATCGGCAAGAAGCTGATCAAAAAGCTGCTTGGAAACATAATCGCCCAGTTCGTCACAGATTTCGCGTGACTTCTTATAGGAAGCGCGCGCGTCATACTCACCAGCAAGGTCAGCTTCGAGAACTTCCTTTACATTCTGGCCCATACGCAACGGAGCAACTGTCTGAAGGTTTGGGTGGCCTTCAAGGAAAATGATGCGGTCAATAATCTTGTCCGCATGCTGCATTTCTTCGATAGATTCTTCGCGTTCTTTCTTAGCAAGACGCGTGAAACCCCAATCGTTAAGCAGACGATAGTGCAACCAATACTGGTTTACAGCGCCCAGTTCGAGAAACAATGCCTCGTTAAGCCGCTCGATGACCTTTGGTTCGCCTTTCATTCCAAGAACTCCCGAATTTGTCTCGTAGAGAACGTACACGATCCATAAACTGGATCACGTTTTCGTCCATTTGGTTGTGACGAAGATGATATTCTTCGGTCACCCTTATGATCGTTTCTACGACATTTGGGAAGCAGCCACAGCAACGACCACTCTTGGATATGGCATTGAAGACGGTGCCAGGCACAATTAAACGCCAGCAATCCTCATCAAGAAGTTGTGTGACAACGGCTTCAATATCTTTTTGCGTAATAACATTGCAGCTGCAGACTAGCATTCAAAAGTAACTCCAGCATCTGCCATGCTCTGTGATTGTAAAAAATTCACAAGACGGAGTGAGGTTCTCTGTTCGTTGTTGTGATCAACATTGAAATCTGCGGAATTCTGGCGCAAATTTACTTCACCATTGGCTATATGCCATTCTGAACCGAACAAAGGTTCCTCCAATCGCAGGGGTTAAAGGCCCGAACATCAAAGGTAGTCTTAGGTAAGTCTTCAAAAACCCACCAGTTTCAGTCAGGTTATGGCTGGAAATGAGCCATTCTGTCAAATTTTATGTTTTTGAAACGTTCTAAAAATCAATAACTTAGAATTATTCTAAATATGAGTTAACCGCCCATCTTTAAACACGAATTAGACTTTTATAGAAAGAAAAACAGGGCAATTTTAGCCCTGTTTTAAATTTATGCGCTATTTCGCCGCATCGTGTGGAAAACTGCCTTCTAAGGCTGTCTAAATGCCTTCAACAGCTTCGAATCCCTCGAACTGAGGTGGGCCAGCATAAAGCGGTTTTGTGTTACCGGCATTGCGGTGCGCGTTGCGGAACTGTTCAGATTTCGTCCAAAATACGAAATCCTCGCGCGTTTTCCAAACGGTGTGCGAGGAATAAAGCGTATAGCCTTCTTCTTCATTTGTTGCGCCGCGCAAAAGATGAAAGCTTTCGAATCCCGGCAACTCTGACAATTGCGAGTCACGGCTGCGCCAAACGGTTTCAAATTCGACTTCATTGCCGATGATTACCTTGAAGCGGTTCATTGCGATGAACATTGCTGATCCTTTCTTGCTAAGAGGGATTGGCTACAAACTGGTCGCAGTACAATTGCACGTTATTGTGCTCCGTCCTTATAAAGTTCCGGCGAATGCAGTGGTAGGGACTGCACTCGCCGCGTCGTATCTCGGGATATGAAAACCACCACAGCGGTCAGATATGAGTGGACTTCGTAGACACGACGATTGACGTTCGGGAGGCTTAGCCTCCCGATTTTTTTTAGAACTGGAGCTGTGTTGCGACGAGGAATGTACGACCACGCCCACTGCCATAAATACTCAATGCTGGAGTGTAAGCTTTATCGGCCACATTCAAAACCTGAACTGATACGTCCAACGTATCGGTAAACTTATATTTCGCAAACAGATCAACGAGCGTGTAAGCTTCGCTTTCTCCGCCACCAAGCATTTTGCCGCTGGATACATATTGAACGCGAGTTCCTGCTTCCAGTTTACGATCAAAGAACCGTGCACCGCCTGTAGCGGTTACAATATCCTCAGGAAGGAATTGGTTGCCACCGAGATAATTCTGTTCCGGCAATTCTGATTTGGTATGCGTGTAAGCAATACCCGCAAAGGCAAATCCAGCATCGTAACGGGCGTCGAGTTCAAAACCTTTTACCGTCGATGTGCCCGCAACGTTGGCAAACATACTATAATCAGCTGCCAGTGTTATGTAGTCTTCTACGCGCAACGTGTAATGATTTGCTTTGATGCGTAGGCCGTCTTCAGCTGTGAAAATACCGTCTTGAGCGACGTTAACACCAAATTCCCATCCGTGCTGCTTTTCTGGACGTAGATTTGGATTGCCCTTCATCGAGCCAACGCCAGCATGTGCAACGCCGCCCAAGAATGTCTCTTGTAGAGTTGGGGTGCGCATTGAATGGGAATAGGTCACGTATGGCTGAAGCCAGTCGGTAACATTATAAGCAACTGTTACTTTCGGACTGAGCTCGCCATCGCTGTTGGAAATACCATCATCTTCACTCTTTAGCTTGAAGTGATCATAACGTAGCCCGGTGATGACCTGAAGCGCGTTATAAGTCCAAGTGGCTTCGGTGAAAACCGCAACCTTATCTGAGTTTGCATCAGCAGGGTTCACACCAACGCTGTTACCAGCCGCGTTGTCGTGGTTAAGCTCAAGGCCATTTTTCCAGCTAACTGCAACATCGCCAAATGAAAATTGCGATGTATTTGAAGCAGTCATCCCTGTCGTTTTGACTGCGACCTGACGACCCGTGAAGCTACCAGTACCTTCGCCCCAGTTCTGGAGAGTTGTGTTGTGATAAAGATTTACATTTAGGTTTAAGAGGTCATTATCACTAGGATTATAATTATACTGAGCGAAGAAAGTCCTGTTCTGGACAAACATGTCATAGATGGTTGCTCTACCACCGAAGCCAGCCTGAGATGTACCGTAGTGGTTGTTGTAAAGAATGCCACCCAGTGTCAGCTTTTGATCTTCGCCGAAGCCAAACTCGGCTTTGAAGAGTCCGGAGGTCAGTTCCTGGCCAGATTTATCGACGGTATCACCATTGCCATTCTTATAATCCTTAGAATCGCGGCGACTAATCGCTGCCGCAAGGCCAACCGAATTTACTCGTGCAGCCCCAGCAAGCATTTCGGAAAAACCGGTACCATTGCTGCCCCAAGAGGCGCGACCTAATACGCCTTTGTCTTTTCCGTCGAGAATAATATCGTCTACACCGAGCGTGCGGAAATTAACGCTACCTGCTAGTGCGCCGCCCTGTTCAGTCGTAATTGCGCCGCGTTGAATGTCAATATCTGCCAACAAATTTGAATCAATATATGAATAGCCGGCAGAGCTATGATCTGAGTTGCGATAATTCTGCGGAACACCATCAATCAACATATTGACGCGTCCCGAGCCTTCAAAGCCGCGGATATTTACAGCAACGCCCGGGTTGGAGGCGTTGATCGATGTAAATACACCAGGTGTGGTTCCGCGCAGAACGTCATCAATTTTTGTGCTGCCAAAACGTTCAATGGTGTCACGATTGATGGTTTCTTTATTTGCCGAGGCAGCAGAATTTTGTGCGCCCGTAGCTTTTTGAATGGTAATTGTTTTCAGCTTAACGCTGTCGGCATCCGTCGTTGCAGACTGCTGCTGCGCGTATGCACCTGACGTCATAGCTGCAATAACAACAGCAATAGCTGTGCTTGCCAAAAATGACCGCTTTTGTTCCCCGTTTATTGCCCGCATTGCCCGAATTCTCCTGAAGGCCACAGAAAATTCTCGCAGCCGATTAGGCGCGAGAAAACGAATTATCTCGATAGGTTACTTTCTTCCCATCGCGAGGGAAGTTGTGGCGCTGGCTGGAAGGAGAACCTTCGGGCTTGCTCTGGAAAAAAGAGAATTAAACTTGACTCGATTAATCCAGTAAGGCAGTGATTATTAAACATGACTTACGATGTCAACTAATGTTTTGTTGGCGCCAAGTCAGTGAACAAAAACGGCTCCATAACTGGTGCAGAGGCAGCAAAATGAACAGGCGAATCCATATCGACATGCAGGTGCGGTTGCCGCGTGAGCGCGTCTCCAGCCGCATGCCCGAACTCCAGTCGCGTCTTGATACGACAGGACAGGTTAAATCGCACATTTCTGAACAGTCTTATGAACCGCAGCTTAAAACTTATGGCAGCCGTGAGTTGTTCAACGGCTCACGTGAAGTGGCGATAGAGCATGGCGGCTCTCTCTATCGTTTAAAAATCACCCGTCAAGGCAAGCTCATCCTTAACAAGTAGGCAACAAAAGATGACGACCCAGACCAAGCCCTCCCCGGAGCAAATTCTCAAGGCACGGGCAGATAACCCGAAAATGCGCGAACGCGATTTTGCTCAAAGCCTCGGGATATCGGAAGCCGATTTTATTGCGGCATATACAGGTGCAGATGCTGAAAGTTCAATTTCTGCCCGCCGCATCCGTGCCGATGTGGAAACTCTGCTTAAACACGCGCCTTTGCTTGGCGAAGTCATGGCGCTAACGCGCAATGAAAGCGCTGTGCATGAAAAGATTGGCCCATTCGAGAAAACGATATGGGGTCCACATGCATCGCTGACACTCGGCAAAGAAATTGATCTTCGCATTTTCCCAAAGCATTGGGTGCATGGTTTTGCTGTAGCAAAGCCGGATGGCGAACATATTCGTCGTAGCCTTCAGTTTTTTGATGCTTCGGGCGAAGCGGTTCATAAGATACATCTGCGCCCTACATCTAATCTGGAAGCCTATGAGCAGCTTGTCGCTGAGTTGCTTCTTGATGATCAGACACCTGCGATTGAAACAAAACCAATTGCTGCCAAAGCTGAGAAAGCGGATGTTTCAACTGTTGATGGCGATGCGTTTCGTGAACGCTGGGGTGCGCTGACTGATGTTCACCAGTTTATTGGTCTTTTGAAAGATTTTGGCGTCGACCGACATCAGGCCGTGCATCTTGCCGGTCAGGATTTCGCATGGCGCGTTGATCTCTCAGCAGTTGAAGCCATGATGAACCATGTGGTGCAGGAACAGATTCCGATCATGTGCTTTGTTGGAAGCCGTGGTTGCATTCAGATACACACGGGTAAGATTGCGGAAATTAAGACCATGGGCCCATGGCTCAATGTTCTTGATCCAACTTTCCATCTTCATCTGCGTGCGGATCACATTGCTGATGCATGGGTTGTTCGTAAGCCTACGAAGGATGGTCACGTCACCTCGCTTGAAGCTTACGATGCCAATGGTGAAATGATTATTCAGTTCTTTGGCGAGCGTCACGAAGGCGAGGCTGAACTCGCCGATTGGCGAACGGTCGCAGAAAATCTTCCTCGTTTGCCACAATCGTCGGCTGCTTAATTCCAGCAGGATTTAAGTCGCTTTTTTAGTGCGCGTTCCGGAGATGGTTTCCATTTCCGGAATATGCATGTGAAGGGTACAAGCATGTCAGTGATTGGTTTACGCGTGGCTCGCTATACGGTTTTGGCTGTTCTCGCTACGATCGTTGCTTTTAGCGGGTTTGCAAAAGCGGATACAGTTGAGAAATTTGCGGATACATCACGGATCGTCTCCGTCGGTGGTGCTGTGACTGAAATCGTCTATGCTTTAGGCGCTGGCGATAAGCTTGTCGCCCGTGACCAAACCAGCACCTATCCAGAGCAAGCGCGTAAACTGGTTGATGTTGGCTATATGCGCCGTCTTTCACCGGAAGGTGTTCTTTCGGTCAATCCGACCGGCATTTTGATGTCGGAAGGCAGTGGCCCGCCGGAAACTCTAGAAGTCCTCAAGAAAGCATCTGTTCCTATTGTTATGGTTCCGGAAGCCTTTACGGGCGAGGGGGTTATTGCCAAGATTGATGCTGTCGGTAAAGCGCTTGGTCTTGAAGATAAAGCCAAAGAACTCGCAGCAAATGTCTCGCGCGATCTGGAAGCCGCTGAGAAAATTTCGGCCGATCAGAACCCGCGCAAGCGTGTGCTTTTCATCATGTCTGCACAGGAAGGACGCATTATGGCGTCTGGAACGGGCACTGGTGCCAATGGCATAATTACGCTTGCGGGCGGTGTAAATGCTATTGATTCATATCAAGGTTATAAGCAGTTGACAGACGAGGCCGTTGAAAAGGCGGCGCCTGATCTGATCCTGACGATGAACATCGGTAAAGACAGCGTTCAAAAAGAAGACCTTCTGAAAAATCCTGCTTTGGCCAATTCCCCTGCGGGACGCAGCGGTAACATTGTTCAGATGGATTCACTCTATTTGCTTGGCTTCGGTCCACGCACTGGTGCTGCCAGCCGTGAATTGTCTGAAAAGCTCTATGGCAAGCAGGCTGCAAACTAAGAACTTGTGCCTGCTTCGTTTAAATACGGGCAGGCATATCGCGGAAACGCGTAATAAGGACATATAGAAATGACCAGCCATGACCGCACGGCAAAACCTGGGGGCTTTGTTGTGCGTGATCAAGCCGCCGATAATCATGTCGGTGATCGTTCAGCCCGTGCATGCCTTGCTATCGTTGTTCTTGCGATAGCCCTTTGCGTGACTGCGCTTTTCAGTCTTACTGCTGGTGCTTCAGATGCATCAGTTTTGACTGTTCTGCGCGAATATATTTTCGGCACGCAGGAAAGTGCTGACGCCTTCAGGCGCGATCATCTGATCATCATGGAAATACGTTTGCCGCGCATCATCATAGGCATATTGGTGGGCGCGTCGCTTGCTGTCTCTGGTGCCGTGATGCAGGGATTGTTTCGCAACCCACTCGCTGATCCAGGCCTTGTGGGTGTTTCGGCTGGTGCCAGCTTGGGTGCCGTTTCGATGATCGTTCTTGGCGGAACAGCGCTTGCGCCACTTTACATGCTGCTTGGTCTTTATGCTTTGCCACTGGCTGCGTTTGTGGGCGGTTTGATAACGACTCTTGTTCTCTATCGCGTTGCGACGCGGCGCGGTCGCACGTCTGTCGCTACAATGCTACTGGCCGGTATTGCGCTTGGCGCGCTGACCGGCGCTGCGACTGGTGCTCTTGTCTATATTTCCGATGATCGCCAGTTGCGTGATTTGACCTTCTGGGGGCTTGGCTCGCTTGCGGGTGCTACGTGGGGCAAGATCGGAACAGCTGGCCCGATTATCATGGTTGTCCTGTTTGCTACACCGTTTCTTGCACGTGGTTTAAATGCGCTCGCGCTGGGAGAGGCGGCTGCAGGTCATCTTGGTATTCCCGTTCAGCGCATTAAAAATGTGGCTATAGTGACCGTGGCGGCTGCAACTGGCGCAACGGTCGCAATATCGGGTGGCATCGGCTTCATTGGTATTGTTGTGCCGCACATGCTGCGTTTGAGCATTGGCCCTGATCATCGCTATTTGTTGCCAGCGGCAGCGTTGCTCGGCGCGATTATGCTTTTGCTGGCCGATGCGGTCAGCCGCACCATCGTTGCGCCCGCTGAATTGCCAATCGGCATTATTACAGCCGTGTGTGGTGCTCCCTTCTTCCTCTGGATCTTGCTGCGTCAGCGCGGCGTTCTCGACCTGTGAGGCACGAGATGATTGAAACCAAAAACTTAAGCGTTTCGATTGGCAAAAAGTCGATCATTGAGAATGTCAATTTTGTTGCGCGTCCCGGCAAGGTGACAGCTATCGTTGGTCCGAATGGTTCGGGCAAGACAACATTGCTGCGCGCACTGTCGGGCGATATCGCTTATACTGGATCTGCCTATCTCGATGGCGAGGATTTCAGCAGCATTAAGCCATGGCGCATGGCTGCACGTCGTGCCGTGCTTCCGCAAGCCAGTGCCTTGTCATTTCCGTTTACAGTTCGTGAAATCGTACATATCGGTCTGACAGGCGGATTTAGCGGCGTGACCGGTCCTGAACAGGAAAAACTGCCTGATCGTGCATTGGAAAAGGTCGATCTCGCTGGCTTCAGTGGTCGGCTTTATCAGGAATTATCCGGTGGTGAACAGCAACGCGTTCAGCTGGCCCGCGTTTTGTGTCAGGTGTGGAAGCCTGTGGTGGATGGAAGTCCCCGCTATTTGTTTTTAGATGAACCGATTTCCAGCCTCGACATAAAACATCAGATCACGGTGATGGAAATTGCACGCGATTTTGCGGCGGAAGGGGGTGGGGTGATTGCCATTCTGCATGATCTCAATCTTACCGCCATGTTCGCCGACAGTATTGCCGTCATGCATAAGGGGAGGCTCGATACAATCGGAACGCCGCAAGATGCTCTGACTGACGATCGGCTTGAACGGGTCTATGAATGCACGTTGCGGGTCTGTGTTCCGCCTGCAGAGGGCGTTCCGTTTGTGTTACCGCAATCGGCCTACACTGTGTCGCTGTGAACGAATGCGCAAAAATAAAAGGCTGAGAACCAAGTTGGTTGTCAGCCTTTTTCAATTCTGCTCATTGTTGAAAATCAACTGGCGACGCGCTCAACTTCAAGATCGTCATCAAGGCCAAGCAAAGCACGAACATTCGGACGAGCCTTTACGAGGTCGTCGATACTGTACTTCATCAAAACGCCAAAGAATGCATTTAGTGCCTCACGCAGAGCTGAGTTTAAACCGCAGCTATCGACGAGCGGGCATTCCGTGGCGTCGTTTTCAAAACACTCAGCCATGGCGAAGTTTTCTTCTGTCACGCGTACGACGTCGAACAGGGAGATATCTTTTGCCACGCGTCCAAGGCGGACACCACCGTTTCGGCCTCGCACGGTCTCAACCAGCTTGTGTTCAACAAGCGGCTGCAAAATCTTAAAAAGAAAAAGTTCGGATACGCCATAAGCACGGGCGATTTCCGGAACACGACTCAATTTGCCGTCATTGGCGGCACAATACATAAGCATGCGAATGGCATAATTCGTCTGACGAGTAAGACGCATTTATTATTCCTTTCAGCACATCCTCAAACTTTCTCATGGGGCTTTCCCATTCAAGAGCTTTGCTTTTGTTACGTCACATACCCCGCGGGTTAACCGTAGACGGTTAGCTTTTGAACGTATGTGCCAAGCGCGTGCGTTTATTTCGATTCCACTTTAGAACTATTCTTAAAATATATGAAGTGATTTATCACCTTTAAAGGGTAAAAAAATACTTCTTTTCACCACGTGATCGCGATCATGTATCCGGGTCGATGTTGGTTGACTGACAAACATCAATCCACTGAGCAGAAACGAGCTCGGCCATTTTTTGCGGCGAGATTCTCACAGCACTGTTCGTTGCTCCTGCTGCGGGTACAACCTCCTCAAAGGTTTTGAGCGACAAGTCGCAATAAACGGGCAGGGCGTTTGGTAAACCAAACGGACACACTCCACCGACTGGATGGCTTGTTTTGGCTAAGACGCTTTCCGCGTCCAGCATCCGCGGCTTACTACCGAAGTGATCTTTAAACTTGCGGTTATCAATGCGCGCATCGCCACGCGTAACGATGAGAATGGTCTGGTCTTTAGCTGCAAACGATAATGTCTTCGCGATTTGCCCTGGCTGCACGCCATGCGCCTCAGCAGCAAGTGCCACTGTCGCTGTACTGGTCGGCAATTCAATAATATCGATTTCCGGTGCGTTCTCCGAAAAGAATGCTTTGACCGATTCCAAGCTCATAAGTTCCCATTTCTTTATGACTGTTGCGGTCAAGTTTATGCATCATTGATTTAGAGAGCAAGTCTATCAACGATTTAATGCTATTTAGCTGTAAGTGGCAGATTGACGCTGCCGTTTGATGACGATAAAGAGGCTCTCATATCTGCTTCGTGCAGACGCGGAGGGGTGGCCGAGCGGTTTAAGGCACCGGTCTTGAAAACCGGCGTGCAGGAGACTGTACCGTGGGTTCGAATCCCACCCCCTCCGCCATTTCTCTTTCCTTGAAATTCCATCTCCATCAAAAAAACCTTGCAATTACGGGCTTTTATGCCGAATATCTCTCCGCGTCCTTCCATGTACGTATCCGGCAAGCCAGTCAAAATGCGTATATAATGTGTATACGCGATCGGAAAAAAGCGTATATCGCGGCGCCTTAATGTGTGTAACTCAAGAGGGCCGAAAATGTTGACAGATGCTGCAATCAAAAGAGCTAAACCTAAAGACAAGTCCTATCACCAAACAGATTCGAACGGACTTTCGATCCTCATTATGCCGACGGGTTCAAAAGTTTGGCGTTATCGATATCGTTTCGATACCAAGGCAAAGATGATATCTTTCGGCCCGTATCCTGAGGTCTCGCTTGCGGAGGCTCGGCAACATCGAGAAGAGGCCAGAAAGCTGTTGCGATCAGGCATTGATCCGTCTGCTGCCAAGAAGAAACAAAAGCTATTGAGGCCTAACGAAGCGTCTACCTTTGAAGCGATTGCCCGGGAATGGTTTAATCTCCAGAAGAGTTCGTGGAGTGAGCGTCATGCAGATGAAGTCATCCATACATTGACGCGCGACGTATTTCCCGATCTCGGTGATATGCAAATTAATGAGATTACACCGCCGGAGGTATTAAGCGTTCTGCGAAAAATTGAAAAACGCCCCGCGATTGAGACAGCACATCGTGTGCGTCAGCGTATGTCAGCTGTTTTTGTTTTTGCTATTGCGATTGGAAAAGGTAGTTCTGATCCTGCGGCGATCGTTCAGAAGGCGCTAGCGCCGATTACGAAAGGCCGTCATCCGGCTGCTGCCACCCTCGAAGAGGCACGTGCAATCATTCAAGCAATAGATGGTGAAACAGCGCATCCTGTCACGCGACTTGCAATGCGTATGCTAGCTCTTACCGCCGTTCGGCCTGGGTCATTGGCAGCAACGCCATGGAGTGAGTTTGCAGATGTTGATGAGGACAATCCAGTCTGGACCATTCCTGCTGAACGTATGAAGATGACGAAGGCGATGAAGAACGATGATCGCAACGACCATCGGGTGCCTTTGTCACGGCAGGCTCTCGAAACGCTTAAGGCCGTTCGCCTGTTGACAGGTAAGGGGCCATACGTATTTCCCAATGCGCGAAATGCACATAAGCCCATGAGTGAAAATGCGCTGGGTTACCTTCTCAATCGGGCCGGATATCATCACCGACATGTTCCTCACGGATGGCGCGCAACATTCTCTACAATTATGAACGATAATTTTCCAGCTGATCGTTTTATTATCGACGCGATGCTTGCACACAAACAAGACGATAAGGTTGAAGCAGCATACAATCGCGCAAGCCATATGGCGCGTCGACAGGAGCTTGCACAATTATGGGCTGACATGCTGCTTGATGGCATGCTGCCGGCATCAGATCTGCTTGTTGGTCGCCGTCGATCAGCTCAAAGAATATTCGGCAAAATCAATTAAAGTGTTTTTTTAAAGGTGCGTGGCGGTTCTAAGGCGACGACATGCTGAAATATGAAGAGATAAAGCGCGTCGCTTGAATAGACTGAATTGCGACGCGCTTTCGTTTTGGCCTAAGACATTGCTTCAATGCCGAGGTAGTGTGGAGATCCAATATTCCATTTCATCAGATCTCCACCTGACAGAGCTGCCTCCGAGTTTCAGGGATTGTGGAAATCTTCCCTCTGACATCCATTTATAAATGGTGGCACGCCCAAGGCCTGTCAGCCGCATGACCTCCGGCAGTGCCAGCAAACGGAAATTTATTGGACTTCCGGTGATGTCGCTAAATAGATTTTCTTTATCGGTATGCATGGATAAACTCCTGCTGTTAATATCAGTCGATCCATACATAGCCAGCAGACCAGATCGTACGCACGACCTTGCGACTTGTTGCCTGTTGCCTTTATCGCAACATGTTATATCGTGCACAATGCATATGTTGTTCGCCCTGGCCTTTTAGCTATGGATGGATGAACCATCTTGAGGCGGCGGACTATCTTGGTTCGTCGCCTCCTTTATAGTGTGTTTTGCAAGTTGTTTAAAAGCAAGGGTCAGTAACGGGATCTTTGTTTCCCGTTCTCTTGATATTTTTATTTCGAATTAAGATGCTGATTTTATTTATTAAAATGTCACTTCAACATCTGAAAGGCTGCTGACCGTGGCTTTTTTGACTTATTTTCGCCACGAAAATACAGTTGCGAAAATGCGCTCAATTATTCGTAGAAACATTTGATGTTTTCTCGTGTGAAATACGTTTTGTCCCCATAATTTTAATTTTTATTTACATGAATACCATGACGGAACTTGAAATTTTGCAAAAAAATAAAATAGTTATTTTACCGAGCTGCAACATTTTCCATTTATTGTCAATATTAAAATAAGATTGCTGTCAAGTCCTTGAATCGCTTAGTTAAGTTCATTAAATAATTTTTAAAATGTTTCCTTATTGCGATTATTTAAGAATTTTTAATCGGTATTGCAGATTTAGCAGAAAAATTTAAGAACATATTAAATTTTAAACGGTGATCGCCAGTTGGTTATAATCACGGTGAAAGCGATTTATAAAAACTTAAAAAATTTCAAAAATAAATTCAACAACGAGATTTAATCGTATTTTTGCGGCGGCTTTGGATATTGCAATTTCAATTTAGTTTAATGCGAGTTTCAATTTTAGGACCTATTGCACCCCATTCACAATAAAGTGATCGTACGCTTTATTCGATATTATTAATAAAGATGGCGATTATTGATCATCTAATTTACCGAATCGTCTCGCCATCGTCATAAAATTACCCAGCAATTTTATTTTTCAGTGGCGAGCTGAACTTATATACTTGGCTTTACGCAACAGGCCGAGCGGACTAGGCCTGTTGCAAACATTATTTCGACCAACAGCTTTAATGTGAAGCGTTCGATCCATTTCGAATTGCAGCTGGGTTAGCTGTATATGGATCTCGCACGGTTAGATCAAACCCATATGCTCGAGAATGACATTCTCGATGATGGCGATAAGCCGCTTGCAGTCGTCTGGATTTTCATTGCGAATGCAGTAGAGCTCGGTCGCTTGTGTTATATCCACTCCACCACCGACGCCATAATCCGTATAGCGGTCGATGATATCCTGATTAATGTTCTTGCGTTCAAAGTGATCAATGGCATCATCTGTTTTGCGCCAATTAAGCCAGCTGCACGACGCTAGCCGCTTTTGAAAGCCGCGACTGAATTGCTGGCGGCTCATGTCGTGGGGGAGGGTGACGGATAAACCCCGTGTTAAAGAGCGAACCGGACTCTTCTCATGCAGCGTTTCCGGCAGATAAATCTGAAGGGCAGAATAATCATCATAGCCTTCATCTTGCACCGGCCAATCACCATCGAGCTTGTAATAGGACCCGTACCGGTCTTTGCTCTGCTGCTTGATCCGGTCTGCAATACGACCTTCGCCACATTCTCCAACCTTGAAGATCGGAATGCTGAGCTGTCTTTTAAGGTCTCTGAGACCATCGCAGCCGGCGATATAGATGTGTCGTTTGATGCCAGGCACAAATTTGTCAGAGAATACTTTCGAATTAAAAACGTCTGCGGTCTCAAGCAGGAGATCATCCCCGCCAATCACCGGCCATTGGGTTTGATAGTGGGATGGCGCTTTTGATGAACGGGGAGACGGCAATAGCAGTTGCTTTTTATCTGTTTTGTTCTGCGCGGCCGTTGACGTGATGGTTTCGTGCGAGGTTTCGGTGTCTGGTGAACAGTTTGCATGAGGAGCTTCTTTATTAAGAATGAAATTGTTGGGAAAAGACAGGCTGATGCTCAGGGGATTTTCACCCTCAAAGCGAAGACCGTCGGGGAGGGGCATGGAAATCTGGGCTTGCCCTAGTTCAATGCGCAAGGTCGCGGATTTTGGTTCATTGTCCGCATCAAATGAGATGGTGAGTTGGATATTGGTATTTCCGGTTTTCATAAAATTCAGTCTTTCTGATTGTCAGTTGATTTGATGGTTTTGATGAAAGCTGGCGAACCGCGCGCAAAGGCATGCCGGAAGCGGTAGTGCTTCAGACAAAGTTCGATAAATTGCGCGATCTATCTTTTTGGAAGGGGAGGCGAGGAGGGCAGCACGCTGAAGGATCAGACGGCAGCTTTGGCTTGTTGCCTCAAAATGGTCGAGCAGCTGAAAGCTGTCGACGAGTTGTCAGACGCAAAGAATATGAATGAGATTGGCGGTCAGGAATATCTCGAAAAGGTTAAACGGATTTGGCACGTGGGCGTTGCCAGACGAGGGCATATTTGACGTCTGTATCCTTATCGAGAAGCCGCGCGTAAATCGGTGCGACCCAGCTCGGATCGTCGAATTTAACGGAGAGATAATTCTTTTCCGTATCTAAGGTTTTCCTACACCAGGCAGAACCCACGACAAAGCTCTTTTTATAAATATCGTAATCTGGACTGAATTCTCCTTTCTTTTCACGCGGCCAGAAAACCAAATCAATTGTCTGTCCGATCAATTCCATCTGACCAACAAAGCTGCTGCCGCGCTGATCAAACATTCCAATTATTCGCATTTCAAAACTCCTTATAATTTCAAACGAGCGAAAGCCTGGCCCAGCAAAACTGAAACCTAAAAACTTCCAATCTCATCATGAATGACTGCGCGCTTCTCAGATCTCGTACGCGCTAATCAAACTTTTTTCGGGAAATAAAAACTAAAAGAGATCACAGATCGATCCTTTAAAATAAAAATTAGCCCGCTTTTCGTATGAGTAAAATTCCTGGTTTGGTTGGCTATAAAAAATTCCTTTTCCGCATTTTCGAAAGCGCTTACCCCTCTCGTTGAAATTTCAAAAACGGAACAAATTAAAAATAGAATACGGATTAAGATAAATGGAAGCTGAGAATTTTCATACAAATCGGTTTTTCCCATGTTCGAAATTTTGCTGAAACTGAAAATCAATCCGCTGTTCAAATGTGCAAAATTCTAAATTAGGTTGGCTATGAAAACTTCCTTTTCCGCATTTTCGAAAACAAATACTCCGCTCGTTGCAACTTCAAAAATGGAACAAATCAGAAATAAGGATAACGCTTCAGATAAAGGGAAGCTGGGCTTTTTTTGTAGACTTACTCTTTTCACGCTCAAAATCTTCGCTGAAACTTGCCAGAATTCCCGGAATCTATCCTCTAAGATCAGGCATAGTATTTCTTTACTTTTCTAAGTATTCGCCGCCACTATTTTAGATCCCGCCACACGCAAGTGTGCTGCCGATGGCAGCGCGGGATTTCGATGAAAAAAACGCAATCGCGTTTCTTTTCGAGGCGTAAAAAGGCACGAAAAACAGATCAAAGGTGACGCTTGGCGGCACTTTTGAGGTATTGAGCCCTCCGAATTGAGAAAATCCCCTAGAAATATGGGTTTTCTTAGAAAATGAGCCCTTTAAAAACTTAAAATTGCGACCTCGCGTCCGTTTTAAAGCCCCAGAAGGACGCTTGGAGCCGGTTCACGCTCCTGTGATACCGATTTCACATACGGTTATGATAATAAAGTAACTCACGGTAATCTTAATCTTATGATTGATGAAGCGTAAGAAGTGGATATTATACGACTTATACACTAACATCTATGGAATTGCTATCATCTTTGTGATCGAAATTATGCGTGTTTGTAATATATGTTCTAATTATTCGCCATTTTATTGCATATAATTGAACAAATGAAACAATGCTGTATATTGTTTGACAGAATTCTACCAGCGAAGAGCTTCCGCTGAAACTTGCCTTTTCTGATGAATTTAATTTGATTTATAAGTAATTTATACAGATTTGATGAAACATTAAATCGCGTAGATCAAAAATTCTCTTTAACTATTTATACTTTTCATAACGGCTTTATGATGGCATAATGTAGCTGTTAGCATTCTGGATTGATCAAAAGAGGCACACCTTTTGCCACGCTGCGCCGCATTTGTAGCGCATGTTGGAAATGGCTTGGCAAAAATTTTTGGTCCGAATGACGTGAATTATTTTCCGATATCGGCGGGCCATTTTTTTACTGCGGCATTCGATATTGTAGCAAGGGAGTGCAAATGTCTGATCTCGTCGACGATCGCTCAAAGCGAAATGCTCCCGATAATTTTCATAAAACTTTGTCGAAGGCTGAATATCAGCGCCGTATTGAAGCTCGCCATAAGCGTCTCGCACAAACGGTAATTATTAAAGAGAAGGCATATTCGAAAGCGCGGGAGGAATGGCCTGAAAAGATCGCGGCAATTGAAGCGGAGGAAAAATTAATTGTCCAATGGCACGAAAGTCACCGAAATAAAAAGCGGTTTTCTAAACGGCAAAATGAAGAAATTTATCCGTGGGGACAGAGAATAAGTCCGACCCGATACAGCGCAATTTTGCAAAAGCGAAGAGAAAATTTAAAGCTACGTTTGGAACGGGCACGTCAGAAATATGAGGAAGCAGTTTTAAAATTGCAAAGCGAGATCGGTTCTATTCGCGAGGGTTTTGCATGGCTGGAAAAAAATCCGGCGAAAATAAAAGCCAAGAGAAATATTTTGAACGGGCATGAATATGCGCGCCTCATGTGTAAAGATGGCAGAGAACATATTGTCATAAAAGGCGTTCATGTCGAACGAGCATCGGGTTCCTCAAGCGAAGATATTGTATGCGATGATCAAGATGAGTTCGTCGTTTTTGCTCCCTGTGAGTGTCGCGCTATTCGTGAATTGGCTGGTGTTAGACAGTCAGTATTCAGTAGGACGGAAGCATTGCTTGGGGATGGAGTGAGCCAAGCAAACTGTTTCAGGTTGGTTGGCAAGACTGGCGATTTTCAGTATCTTAACGGTTCAATCGATTATCATTTTTTGGGTTCCTTAAGGGCGCCTAAATCAGGCGAAGTTGCTCCGCGTTTTAACGAAGGCGACTATCGTCATAATCGACGCGAGATTACTGATCTCTATCTTGAAAACGCGTTGAAGTCAGGTGCCGTTATGGCGAGACTAGAACCTAGTGCGAACGCTTTTCTTGACCGAACTGGTGAGCCACAGTTAACAGAAAGCGGTGAAAGCCTCCTCAAGCCATTACATGATGGTCGTGCTCACACACTGCCCCATCTGGCAGGGTTTTACCTTGTCGGTGATATTGTTAGCGAGGGTGAACTTAAGGTGCAGCCCGATTTGATTGAATCTGATCGACAGTCTCATTCCACTCGCTCTCAGGATATTGATCCTGGTTTATTGGCGCTCATATCAAACGTTATGCACAGGCGTTGCAATCCTTCGTCTTGGAAATTTTATAACGACGAGCTTCGACAAGCATTGTTGACGATTGATGCTGGACGCTCGTTTATAATTGACGGCCCGACTGGAAGTGGCAAAACCGAGATGATTCCGCGGATCGTCAATTATTGCCTGTCCAACGGAAAAAGAGTGAAAGTTATGGCTGGCACCGACACGCTTGATGTCATTGAGAAGCGATGTCACGCCTTCATGAGCGAACAAGTCAGAAATACATTTCCAATAGGCTGGGCACGGGAAGAGCAATATCTCATTTTTGGCCCAAAACTAAAATCCGACAATCGATCTGACGCACCAGATTTTCTTTCCTCTCCGAATAGGCCTGTCGTTGAGGCTGATTTTATAAGACCGCCCGGGGATATTACGGATGTGTTGATTATCGATGATGCGTCACGGCTCAACTTTGAGATCAGTTTATATAATTCTCCGTTCCAACTGGTCATTCTTGGAGATCCCGCGCAAATCACCTGCCGTAACTCCGTATTCGACGTTGCGCGCGCATCTGGTTTTTCCACGTTGCATTTGCGAAAAAACTATCGTGCAATAAATCGCGATCTCATGACCTGGTCCAATATATTCAGCTACGACAACGGCCTGGAAATGCAACTCAAGGGTAATCGTCTAAGTAAACTGCATTATATGGCTGTGGGCCACAAACGCGACGGAGTTAATAGGGCTGAGGTTCGCGCATTAGTGAACGCAGCTCGGAGGTTATGGTCAGAGCGATCAACTTTGGGTGTCGTCGCCTTTAGCCAAAAGCAGCTCAACGCAATAAAGGCCGCGCTACAAAAAGCAGGAATGAGCGAGTTGGCTTTCGTTGGATTACCGGAGGATGTCCAAGGCAGGCAAGCAGATTGCGTTCTGGTTTCGTTAAATGTCGCATTGACGCCAACAGGTCGGCTCCCACTTGAAATTGATGGTCTTGAAGATGAGCAATGCATCGCAAAAATGAATGTAGCTCTTTCACGGGCAAGGCAGACAACAAACATTTTTTGCGGCCTTTTAGCGACAGACATTGATCTTCGCAAAGCTACAGACGCTCAAGCGCTAATAGCCTCTGTTCTTCAAACGTTCAAACAATTACCCACGCAGGAAATGCTGAAACGGGACCTTTTTTATGTGTTGGAGTAGAAAAATGTTGGCCGTCCCAGCGAAAAGTGAATTTCACGTTCGCGATGCAGTCGATAGCTACTCCGGCCTGATGGCAAGGTATTCTTAATTGCGATGACTGCATCAGGCATATAGCTTTGAAAAAGCTCTTCGATTGTGTTTTTCCAAAATGGTGCAATGATATTTACGAGCGGATGAAGTCCCCGCTTCAAAACCGCTTGGCCCTGCTGGTCCATTGCGCGAAGGGCTTTTTTTATACGTGTACGTAGTCGTAATTTTGTCGTTGGACGAGATGTATAGCTAGTAATTCTGGAATGCTCGCAGTTGAGGCCAAAAATGTTTGAAATTCGCCCGGAATCTTGCTCGAGTTCGTTATCGGTGTGATTTGTTGAGATTTAGAGACTTAACAATAGTAAGAATTAAAATGATAATCGGCACGTGAGTTCTGCCAGAAGGTTATATACGTCAGACTCTTAATTGGGTCATTCCAAGCGGGAAAGCGTTTGTTAATAGTATTTGAACTCATGGTTCGAATCCAGGCGCCCCAGCCATAAATCATGCGTAAAATCAATGACTTATTGATTTTACTTAATGTTTCCCGGCTGGGAATCCTCAAGCTTTTCTCTATTTCGCCGACTGTGCACAAAACTGTGACACAGAGCTATGACACATGCTGATTCGCCTTGGTCGGCTTGTCTCGTGGCTCCAAACGGCGAGCTTCCTATGGCAGTCAGACATCAGGTCCAAAATCTTCAGCGGCGCGCAAATATTTTTTACTGGCGTCCGCGTCTTCCAGCACGGATGAGCGAGCATATCGGCGCGCGTCATCTTGCATTCAGCCTTAAACAATCAGATCATCGGCAGGCTGGTCGTATGGCCCGCAAGCTTAATCTGATGCTGTTTGAAATAGCAGAAAATCCGCGAAGTGCATTGATGTCGAAAGAAGCCCTCGAACGATTGTTTCAGTCCGAAATCGCGCGGATGAATGATCATATGGAGAACCTGCAATTTGCAGGCCAGCGCACCCCGACAGGTTTCCATCAGATCGATAATCTGGCTGCGGATTTGGAAGTAGGCTGGACTTACAGGCTTCTGGAAAAATTTGGCACCCGTCGTGTCTTGTTTGAAGAGGAAAGCTGCCAGGGTTGGCGCTTTCTGGAGCAATCGAAGGTACCGCAGAGCCTCCATCACGGCATCGCGATATCTTATCGTGCTGAACGCCAGGATGCAGAATCTTCGCGCTTTGTCGACGAAATGCGTGCTCTCATGCAAGAGCATGGTCTGTCTTATTCGATTCTTAATTTCGAGAAGGCCAAGGCTGAATATTTCAAAGCGCGTGCAGACGTTCTGCTCGATACCGATGATCGCTATCTCATCGATTATCCTGACGAGCAGGCTGAACCAGACCCTGCCCGGCCAGCACCAATTGTTTCGGTTGTAAACGTGGAACCTGTGCCGGATATCATTCCACAGCCACAGCCACAGCCACAGCCACAGCCACAGCCACAGCCACAGCCACAGCCACAGCCACAGCCACAGCCACAGCCACAGCCACAGCCACAGCCACAGCCAGTTGTGGAAAATCCTGTTCCTGTATCAGCATCTGACATGATGGGGCTTGCTGGGGAGGACCTGCCAGTGAAGCAATTCATGAAGCAGTGCGAGCTTCTGATCGCCAACAACCGTGAAAACTGGAACGAAGGCACGGCAAAGGACGTCAAGACAGTCGTTCGCATTTTCTGCGGTATTCTGGACGAGCATAATGTTCTCACGAGCAGCGGCATTAATCAGACCCACTTGGCGGCGTTGCGCCAGCATTTCAATAACATCCTTGCCAGATGGGGAAGCAGTTCGCGTTACGTGGCAATGACGACCGCGCAATTACGTGAGGCGACGCAACGGGAAATAATCCGCGCGCAAAAGCTCAATCTGCCAGCACCCAAGGTTGGTTTGTCTAGCGGGACCATCAGACGCCACCTCGGCAATCTCGAACAGTTCCTGAACCATCTTGTCGCCTCAGGTTTCATGTTACGGGCGTTCACGTTTAAAGGGATCAAGCCGAAGAAACGCAGCCTTGCATCCGTTCGGGCGCTGACCGCTAAACCCGGCCCTGAGCAGGTTGAACCGATCTTCCAGATTCCGGTGTTCACCGGTTGTGCCGGGCCCATGTCGCAGGAAATGCGGGAGTTCGGGCAGGCCGTATATCATTCGTCCCTTTATTATGTGCCAATGCTTTACGCATATCTGGGCGCAAGACGCGCCGAATTTACGGGCCTGATGGTCGATGATGTGGTTTACGCAAAGGATGAAGGTATCTGGTTCATCAAAATTCGGGAAAATGAGCTCCGAGGACTGAAGAACCTCCAATCGGTCCGCGATCTCCCCGTACCAGATGAGCCTATCCGACTGGGTTTTATCGACTACGCAAAGCGTTTGAAGGAAGTCGGACACAGATGTTTATTTCCGGAATTGGTCGCTCCAAGACGCAAAAACGATACCGGTGATCGTTTCTACAAGAGCTTTGTCCCCTTACTGAAAGCGGAAACGGGGCTTGGTGATCAGCTTTGGGGGAGCGCAATCCATGCGTTGCGGCATGGTTTCAGCAACACGCTGAAACAGAAGGGGATAGAAATGTCGATCATGGAAGACATTACCGGGCATCTGGGCCGAACGGAGGGAGAGACACGTTATACGAATATTGCCAGCTTGCAGGTGATGAAAAAAGCAATCTCCGTGTATCCGGTCATTACGGGCCATCTGCAACCACAGCCTTTACGCTTGCTGCCGTACGTCGAGACAAAAGAACCTGCGCCTTGGTTTAAAAAAGAAAAAGAGAAGCCGAGACGGCGGGTGCGATCTTAAAGGGGACTCACTCATATCCGTTCGGATTCTTTGATTGCCAGTTCCATATATCCTGACACATCTCGCGCAGGTTCTTTTCAGCTGACCAGCCCAAGAAACTGCGTGCGAAACTTGGGTCCGCATAGCATGCAGCTACGTCACCGGGACGGCGAGGGGCTATTTCATATTTGATTTCACGATTTGAGGCATGTTCGAATGCCTTAATGACTTCCAGAACACTATGGCCTTGCCCGGTACCCAGATTGACCGAAAAACATTGTGGTTCATCAAGTTTTTCAAGCGCCTTGAGATGGCCCGCCGCCAGATCGACCACATGAATATAGTCGCGAATCCCGGTACCATCAGGGGTAGGATAATCGTTGCCCCATATGCTGAGCTTTTCGCGATGTCCGGTCGCGACCTGCGCGATGATGGGCATAAGATTGTTGGGAAACCCTTTGGGGTCTTCCCCAATCAGGCCACTTTCATGTGCACCGACGGGGTTGAAATAGCGCAGAATGCCAATCTTCCAGCTATTGTCACTGTTATAAAGGTCGCGCAGGATGTCTTCAATGACCCGCTTAGTACGGCCATAAGGATTGGTCGCATTGAGAGGCTCGTTTTCGACAATCGGCAATTTTTGCGGCTCGCCATATACGGTTGCCGAGGAGCTGAACACCAATGTCTTGATGCCAGTGGCTTCCATAGCCTGCAACAGGCGCAAGGTGCCCACGACATTGCAGTCGTAGTAAAATAACGGCGTCTCGGTCGATTCACCAACCGCCTTGAGGCCCGCAAAGTGAATAACTGCGGTGCATTTGTTCTGCCGTATAACCTGTTCCAGAAAAGTGCGATCACGAATATCGCCCGTCTCACGGCGTGGTGTGCGTCCGGTGATTTTTTCTATGCGATGCAAGGCTTCCGGATGGCTATTGGCAAAATTATCAACGATCACGACGTCATAGCCAGCTTCAATCAGCTGAACGCAAGTATGCGAGCCGATATAGCCAGCTCCGCCTGTCACGAGAATTGTCATTCTTCCGGTATCCACGAATTCAACATTCCACACTAAACCGTATTTGCACTAAGCAAAATCACAGGAAGACTGCAAGTTAATCTGGATCGTGTAATGCAAACGGCGTTTGCCTCGGTGGACCCAGTAAGTTATATGGATTGCAATAATTTGTTGGCACTTCATTTGACGTTGCGGACAGGGCATTGCAAGGTGTCGACAACGCGCTTTGAACTTTCCACAACGCATTTCAAATTGAGATGATTTGCAGTAATTCGATTCAAAACTTGTGACGAGCGTTGCAAAGTTCAGGGCGAGTGTTACTGGATTCGAGATTTCCGTTTCAGTGGCAAACGCCGTTTACGGGCAGGCGAGGATGAAGGGAAATTGCTTTGCGCCGACAGGTTTTGAGCTCATGCTTTGATTATTGGTGGAAAATTGGGAGGGGGGAATGACATCGAACAGGCAGCAGGCAGAACGCTTGCGCAAGCAGCGCGAGCGGCAGAAAGAATATCGGGATCGTTTGAGAGCAGAGCGCAAACCGACACGAGACGACGTTGCTCGGGTGTTCCTGCATTTCATGATTGCCAAAGCGATGAGGTCTGGCAATCAGGGTGGGATGGAGAAGCTGATTGATATGCTGCTTGATGGGCTGGCAGATCAGGGCTTCGATAAGGATGCTTCATTGGATGTCATTGATGATCTGGTTGACAGATACACCAAAAGGGGGTGGGATTTCCGACGCAAAGTGCATTTGATGCCTCACGGAGATGCTGGCGAACCGGAAAAATGAATATGGCTTCCAAAACTGCTGCCACCTGATTTCAACCGGTTCGTTTCATAAACGGCGTTTGTTTTTTGTGTCTGTTCTCCCCCCATTACTTCGTAAAACGCCGTTTGCAGATGAATCGGAAATCTTGCGTTTGAAATGGCGGGCCGGTCGGGGGACGCAATGTGCAGGCAGGTCATTTCGATTTGTCGGCAACGCGTTTCAAATCGAAATAATTTGCAGTCATCCGATTCAAAATTCGAAAACAGCGTTACCCAAGGCAATTTTTCGGATTCATCCGCAAACGCCGTTTGAAGTAAGGCATGGAATGTGCTCGACTGTGGAACTTTTCAAATCCATGCTTTGTTTCAGGTCGGATTTCCTGAGACGGGGGCTTCGCTCAATGAGCCCTATTGCCTGCTGTTAAAATGGTGTCTGAGACCCTGCCTGTGGATAACTTTTGCCTTGTTTTAATCGTGCTATTCTGTCGATGACAGATACAAAAGCCTTACGGCCACTGGCTTTTGAAGCCGTAGGCACAAAATCGAAAAAGCCGGTGATATCCGGGACTTAGATAAAAATGCTGTCTTAGGATCTTTTTTTGTTTTGGATCCTTGCAGCGCGTTTGAGATCCTGCAATAGTCACTTTGTCTGATTGATCAGACGCCTCCATTCCGGTGCTGGAACACCAGAATGGAGACTAACTTAGCCTGCCAACACAGGAGCCAAGCTATGCTGGTTATTAGCGACATTCGTCCCGGATTAAAAGATCTGCGCCTTGAATTCCTCGTCAGCATGGCGGCTCGACAGCGGAAATAGTTTCCGCTCCTAACGCGTTCGGCGCTCCTTAAAGCCCGAACTCCCAATTTTCATTCTGGCGCTCTGGTCGTGTGCGTTCGCGCGCAACGTCACGGTCTTTGTTGCCTTCAAAATCTAACGCTGCTTGCAGGGCAAGCACGGTCGATCTTTCACTCCTATTTGGCTCCGGCGATAGCATCGCTCCGAGGAAGGAGAACTTATGTTTGCAGAAACCGTTATTGGCTATATCGACCTGATTGAGCACAAGATTCCCGTGCGGAGTTTCAAGCAGGAACTCAATGCCGCTCTCCATTTGTCCTGGCTTTTTCACCGGATTGACCAGGCCCATGACCGGCAAAGAAAGAAGCTTGCGGCTCGCGATACACTGTTACGCTGGGCGATCTGGAATGAGGGCGAAAAGATTTTTGGGCATATCGAAGAAGCATCAGCACGGGGAAAAGGTTTCTGGTGATACGACACTGGCACGGTCTATGCCGATTACGCGTGATACGCTTAATCATGTGACCGAGTCTGTTGCGTCAAAATCAGCTCCGGCTAAAACCGACATCGAGATTGCCGCTTCAGCGCTTCCGACAAAACCCTATGCTTTTGATTTGCTGGATTATGATGCGGAACAGAAACAACTCCGCCTATTGAGCATGGTTTACGGCGTCAGTGTGCACAAAGACACCTTGTGTCAGTGGCGCAATGAAGTATCGGCCATGCCATCGGCTTTGACGCGTCTGGCGTCACAATATTATGGCATCGACATCGAACAATATGAATTCGCGCTGATCGATCCGTTGCTCAATGAAAGCCAAACCGAGGAGGGATCTGGGCGCTGGCTGATCTTGATTGTCTGCTCGGCGTACCGGGGATCGCGAAGAAAGCCCTTACTGTACAGGAGGCGCTTAGGGAAGAGCTTATCATCTGGATTGGCGACACATTTGCAAAAATGGAAGCAGAGCAAGCACGGCTGATTGATAAAGAGATTGCGAGAATTGCAATTGAAGCCATCGGCAGTAGGTCAGCACCGCAAGCTCAAATCCTTAAACCCGGTAACGCATCGCGTTGACGAGATGCCGCTGGGGCGGTTCTGGTTAAAACGGAGTCGCTGGAGCCGCGCTGTCTCCTTGCTGTACGCATGTCTCGATCCCAAAGCCGGTTGCCGCTTTTCGGGATATGCTTAGGAATTCCTCTTTCTATCCATGAGGTCACTACATGACCACTTCACCACCCGGCGCAAGCCGGCTTGGGCGGCATCTGCTTGCCCGCCTGAAACATGCTTTGTATCGCGACGTGCGACAGGTTTTCTGCGAACTCGATCTATTGTCTCACACCGAAGTCGACGTTGATGGATTTTTCATGATGCGCTTCGATATGCCGGACCCGGCGTCCGACCCCGGTGACGAATATAGACCGGCCATGCTTCTGACCGGTCATCCGGTTCATGACCTGCGTGTCTTGAACGCTTATCTCGGTGCCAGCTTCAATCTGGATGCTTGCAGCGTGCAAAATCAGTTTGCCCTCTCGCTGCCATTTCCAATGTTCCTGAGCGATATCCCCCACGCTCCCGTCGAGCGAACATATCTTTTGAAACTCCTGCGCTGCTTTCGTGTCGAGCCGGATATTGGCGATATCGCAGTGTGTCATCTGCTGGCACGGGCCCTGGAGGAGGGGAGTTTCGGGCAAAACCACTTGATGGAGCTTTCACGCAGACGGTCCGGGCTTGTCATTATACGCACCGATATCGAAGGCTTTGAAGATATCCTGCTCCGGATGTTGAATGAACAGCGGCTTTATCGCGGGCACGTTGTGGTGCGACCCCTCGAGCACTGGGGAACGACAACGATCCGGCAGTTAAAGCGGACAAGAGGCCGCCTCCGTCCGGCAGATGTCATTATCAACACTATCGACGCTGATGGATTTGAGAAACTGGTGCTGATCGACGAAGACAGCATTGGAGATGCACTGTCACGCGGCGAATGGCTTCTCGGTATCGTTGATATGCAATACGAGATTCCGGCCGGGCTGAAAGTGGCGGCAGATATTGTCCTCGATACCGGCATACTTGACGGCGCTCTTCTCAACCGGCTGCTCAATGCGGTGACGGCACACGATGCCGACACTGTTTTTCCCGAAGAGTTCACGCTCGGTTCATTACGAGAGTTGAGACATTCGTTCCGAGAGGCAGACACACGCCAGGAAACCTTCGCCTATCTGTTGGCCCAATGGGAACTGGAGGGGAGAAAGCAGGCACATCCGGTGCAGGAGCAGAAGCAAAAGCAGAAAGAGGCAGATAAAAAGAGAGATAAGGCCGATGACAAAAAATCGTTCTCGACTGATGAACGCGGTCGGCATGGCAGAAAGATTGTTTCCGACAGCCGATTGATTGAACCTGAACCGTTCGACGCTGGCTTCAGTGACGTCGGTTCCGCAGAGAGCGTCATGCGTCGAACACCAACTCTATGCGTAGAAAACCTGTCAGGCTATGGCGAGGTGGTGGATTGGGCGCTGGCGCTCAAGGAAGACCTTGCATTGTGGACGTCAGGATCACTCGTCTGGTCTGACATGAGCACACGGCTGCTTCTGTCTGGCCCGCCCGGTACCGGCAAGACCACTTTTGCACGGGCACTTTGTAACAGCCTGTGCATTCCTGTCCTCGCGACCTCTATCGCAACATGGCTACGAATGGGCCATCTTGGTGATGTGCTGCTGCGCATGAAAAGTGCTTTTGAAGAAGCGGCGTCTCATGCCCCGGTCATTCTGTTTATTGATGAGATCGACAGCATCGGGCAACGTCAGGATCCATCCCGCGATTATGCGGATTACTGGAACGCTGTCGTCAATCAACTGCTGGAATTGATGGATGGCGCAGTTAGACAGGAAGGCATCGTCATTGTGGGTGCGACCAACCGGCCTGACGATATTGATGAAGCATTGTTACGGTCCGGACGGCTGGAAACCCATGTCCGGATACCAAAACCCGACACGGATGCACTGGTCGGCATTCTCGCACATCATCTTGGTGCTGATCTTGAAGCGGTGCTGGAAACACGACAAGCGGAGCAACAGCGATGACAGGTTGTAAATCAGATGAAGGTATCAGGCGTTTGCGCGACCTGCGTTCTCTGGCGTTAAAGGCACAGGGTATGACCGGCGCCGATATCGAGCGGATCGTGCGTCAGGCCCGCCAGCAAGCACGCCGCAAGAAGCGTCAGCTTTCCTGGAAGGATATTGAAAAGGGCATTGTTGGCAATCGCCGGGCGATCCTGCCGGAAGAACGCTGGCGCATGGCGGTGCATGAGGCAGGCCATGCTCTCATCCGTCATGTGCTACAAGTCGGCCATCCGCTGACGCTCAGCATTGAAGAACAGGTGGGGTTCGGCTTTGCAATGGAACGTCGCAAGCTTATTCCGCTGGAAAAGGATTGCGAAGACAACCTTGCCGTGATGCTGGCGGGACGAGCGGCGGAAGAGCTTGTTCTTGGTGATGTCTCTGTCGGCTCCGGGATGCGACCGGGAAGCGATCTCGCCAATGCAACCGGTCTGGCGCTGGCAATGGAAACGACATACGGCTTTGCCAGAAAACGCCCATTGCTGTTTTGCGACGGCGTGGCACGAGGGGAACTGGTCCATGCAAACCATCCTGTAACCAACCGTGTCGATGAGCGGATGCAAAAAGCCTATGACACCGCCTGTCACGGACTTGTCCGTTACGCAAAAGCGCACAGGATGCTTGCCGAGGCGTTGATCGAACATGGCGTTCTGGAGGGTGAAACCGTCACTGCCATTCTCAACGATGCCGTCCGGCGACAGGATCAGCAAGGCAGTCATGCTTCGGTGAGCATAGCGGATAGCTGGTCTCAGGAGACGAGATCACCCGGTCCGGCCTGAGCGGTTGCCCCGGACTGACGTCAGATCCAACGAACAAATCAAACCTAAGCATAACGCGCTCGCCAACACGGACGCGAACGATCCCCCATATCCGATGAAAGGAATATCTCATGGCAATTACCGCAAACGATGGTGCATTCAACCGGGAAAGACTTGCAGCAGAAATCAAGGCCCTCAAAGCGCTTGTTCATGATCTCGAACGCCTGTTCAATGGTGAGCATCCAGATCCTAAGGAACTGGCGGATGCGCCATTGATCAGCAACTGGGATTTTGATCTTCGGGACACCGTATGCCTTGTCGGCACATTCCTGGGTCATCCGCGTCTGGGGCGTATCGTGCCCAATGGCATTACCTCCGAACTTTGGTACATAAACCCGGACGAAGGATATGCGCGTACATTCAGCCGCTTCTACAGGCTCGGTAAACCGGCCCGGTTTCGAGGCGACAGACGTTAACTTGCTCACGTCAGCCAGTGCTTTGCAATGAACGCGAACTTCATATCAGGTCCTTAGTATGGTAGGTGACAGAGGCGGCCCGAGAAATTTGAACGTTTGAATAAATAGAATTTCTGCGTGATTCCGACTGAGATGACTTGAACAGGAGATATGATGACAAGACGACCGCGACGGAAATATAACTCTGGAGTTGCTTTGCAAAAGTAGAGCATCCGTTTTAATCAAGCGGCTTCAGCGGACTACATGCGTCCCTGTTTAAGCAGTGCACTGGCCATCATGATGAGTTTGCCCATTTTGGCTGTGATCGATACTTTTGCGGGTTTGCTGATTGTTTGAAGTGCATTGTAGTTTCTTTTAAGCAGTGCCGAAGCGTAATATGATTAGAGCGGAAGCCCACTTAACAACACGCTCAAAATTGTTCTGACAAACCGAAAAGTCACTTCTCCGGGCCAGGAAGATAGCTAGCTGCTTTCGTTTTCTCTTCGGTCGACATGCCCCTGAGATTTTAATGCCATACTTGGTTTCGTGCGACGTAGCAGAAGTTCAGATTGATTGACTGGCTGAACGGTTATGCTAAGACGACTACAATTCCGCATATTGCTTAAATTTAGGACGCTTTGAGGCTTCTCATGTTAAGAAAAATCAGAAGAAACCTTTTCAGAATAAAAGATGTAAAATCGTTATATAAAGATTGGCGCTGTATATCTCTCATTCGGAAGAGTGAATTCTATGATGCAGCTTGGTATGTTGAAAACTATCCCGATGTTAAAAGCGCGAACCTTGATCCCGCAATCCATTATTATATGAATGGAGCATTGGAAGGACGAGACCCGTCTCCGATCTTCAGCACCATGACATATTTGCACTTGAACCCAGATGTTAAGTCGTCTGATATCAATCCGCTTGTACATTATCTCCTTTATGGCGCGGCAGAAAATCGCAAGATCAAGGCGCAAGTCGCGACGACATCTCCAGCGGCCATTGAAACACATTTCTTTGATGCTGCCTGGTATCGAGAAAAGTATGCTGCCTCGCTGGAAAGTGGGGAAGAACCATTAGAGCATTATAATTCGAAGGGCTGGAAGCTTGGCTTCGATCCGTCAGAACGATTTTCAACGCTCGGTTATTTGGATTTTTATCGTGACATTAAGTCTGCCAAGATCAATCCGTTGGCACATTACCTTAAAGCGGGGCGGGCTGAAGGACGTATGCCAAAGCCACCAAAGCGTATCCATAATTCTACATTAACGCGTCTTACGCCTGACGAAGGTGGCACTCCAGATATCCTGCTAGACTATGATGCCCCGATCAAACCAGTAGCCGGTATTGAACGCGAACGCATCGCTGTTCATCTTCACTTGTATCACACAGATATGTGTGACGAATTCACCCGTTATCTGTCAAACATTCGCCAGCCATTTACGCTTCTGGTATCGGTGGTTCACGCCGATGCTGAGAACGTGCGCAAGGTATTCTCAGATGCACTTCCTAATGCAAAGCAGGTAATTGTTAGGGTTATCGAAAATCGTGGGAGGGATGTTGCTCCGTGGGTAGTATGGTTCCGTGATGAGATTCTGTGCAGCACGATTTTTTTGCATGTCCATACAAAAAAATCGCTACACAATAGATCTCACCACGGATGGTGTCGCTATCTGAACCATGTCACTTTAGGCTCCCCATCCACTGTAAATCAGATTCTGCAGTCGTTTGTTTCTGATTCAAAGATAGGCATCATCGCGCCTTGCTATCATTGGTCATTGGCTAACCAGCCAAATTACGGCAAAAACAAACCAGTTTGTGAAGAATTCTTCAGCCGACTTTCGGAAGATGACTTGCCGGGTGTATGCCACGACTATCCCGCCGGTTCATTCTTCTGGGCGCGAACAGTGGCATTAAAGCCTCTTTTCGACCTCGATATCAATATTGCCGAGTTTCCTGAAGAGAAAGGACAAGTAGACGGAACGCTTGCTCATGCTATTGAGCGGGTTCTTGGCTTGCTTCCTTCTTTGTCGGGAATGACCTACAAAAAGGCGACCGTAAATGTTGCTTATGATCTTATTCGTTACTTCGGAAGCAACAGAACAGGTGCTCCAGAGCCCGTATGGAAGAGCAGATATCCGACTACTAAGAAAACGTATGGGACAAAATCCGATAAGATCGCTGTTTATAGTTGCCTTTCAGGAGGTTATGAACAGGCTATCCCGCTCATTGATGATGATGATGATAGTATCGATAAGTTTCTTATCGTTGACGACTATAATGCCATAGTGCCAAATGGTTACACAAAAATCATATCGAATTACGTAAATCCAGAACCCGTGAGGACAGCGCGCTTTGCTAAGACGCATCCTCATATCTGGTTTGGTGACTATGACTACGTCTTCTGGATTGATTCAAATATTCATTTCTTAGGGGATCTTCGGCACTACGTCGAAATACTGAAGTCATCCAAGGCCGATTGCGGGTTTATTATTCATCCGGTGCGCGACAATTTTGTAGAGGAGTCTGCTGTTCTATCAGCCAACAGAGTGATTGATTACGAGATGGCAACTCGACAGGTAACTCGCTATCTCTCCAAGCCCGGCCTCTTAAATGAGCCTCTGTTCGAAACAAACTTTATGGTTTCTCGGCCAGCGTCCAAGACCGTACAGAAATTCATGGGTACGTGGTGGTCAGAGATAAATAAATTCACACATCGTGACCAGTTAAGCGTTAATTATGCAAGTATATCCGCCAAATTAAATTGGATTTCTCTTCTTGAGGCTCGTCGATCTGCGCGAGACCATCAAGACTTTATCCTTTTCTCCCATGATAACACCCATCGCGAAAATATCATTTCCACGATCAAAAATTCTCTTTAATGGGATAATATACAATGTCAGATAGATTCACTCACGATGTGGTCGTTTGCGTCCATAACGGACTAGAGGATGTCAAACAATGCTTGAATAGCCTGGTTTTGCACTGGGATCGGGATGGGTTGGACAGATTGATCGTTGTTGATGATTGTTCGGGTGACGAGACGAGATATTACCTTGATACATTTTCGTCTCAGCACGATTTCGTTGACGTCCTTCATCTTCAAAGTCAACATTATTATACCAAAGCAGCCAATGTTGGGCTTAAGGCAAGCAATGCTTGCCTTCGGACACTGCTCAATAGTGATACTATTGTTACCAAAAGCTGGTGGTGGAAAGTCCAAAAGACTTTCAGCATGAGCCCTGCAATCGGAATTGTTGGTCCACTGTCAAATGCGGCAAGTACGCAATCGGTTCCTTTCGTTAAAAGCTCTAAGAATCAGACGGCTATCAATGACTTGCCGCTTGGTGTATCGATTGATATTTTTGGAGAGTATATTGAGGAAGTTGGATCTAGTGTTGTTATGCCGTTTGTTCCCTTGGTCCATGGTTTCTGCCTGACAATTCGCGATGTTGTTTTGGAGGCAATTGGTTTTTTTGACGAAGAAACTTTTCCTCGTGGCTATGGAGAGGAAAACGACTTTTGTTTTCGCGCTGACGACGCGGGGTTTGTTCTGGCTATAGCTGTTGACACTTTTGTTTTCCATACCAAGTCGAAAAGCTACAGCTCGTCGGATCGTGTAAAATTTATGCACGACGGTATGTTGAACTTCAGCAAAAAGCATGGAGCGGATAGGATCAAGAAAGCGGTTGCTTTCATGGAGCAGAACATCCACTTGCAATGTATGCGAGATGCTGTTCTGACCAAGTGGTCGAAGTATTACGGTGCCTAGCTGTTAGGCTGTGAGCGCAATGAATAGCCCACGTCTTTCGTGATTGACGAATGGGTTTCCGGCTGTCGGTCAAAATTTTGCTTTGCCCGCTTCGGCATAAAATAGGTTCGGATATTGGCGAGTGCTTCAGCGACGTCAGCGGCATCCTGGCGGGTGGCTTTGAGTTTTGTCTCGCCGAGTTTGCGAATTGGCGCAATGATATCGCCAGTGACGGCATGAGCGCGAAGAACCGGCTGCCAAAGTCTCGGCGCGTATCGTGTTGCCAGCAAAAAGCAGAGGTCCCAATCGAACGGATCAAAGGTTTGCTCATCGATCCTGGTGAACCTGGGTCGGTGGTCTTTCGGGGTTTCGGAAAGGCTCACCTGTGTTTCGGCGTGGAATATTGACCCCACTAGCGGGTGAATACTTATTCAATTTTGACCCCTGCTAGATTTCATCCGAGTATCTGACTTTTAGTCAGCGGATGGAGTAGGGAGTTGAAAAGAGTGGATACGATTGCTCGTGTCCGGCGCGCCTTCCATGTTCAAGGCTGGTCGGGAAAGAAGATCACCAGAGAGCTTCATGTTTCTCGTAATACGGTTCGCAAAATACTGCGATCTGATGCGACGGAGTTTTCTTACAAACGGGAACATCAACCTTTTCCTAAGATGGAGCCTTGGAAGGGGGACGTTGAACGTTTTCTTATTTCCAACGAAGGTAAGGCATCTCGTGAGCGATTGACGCTTATCCGCATTTATGAAGAAGTTCGGTCGCTGGGCTATGAAGGGAGCTATGACACGGTCCGCCGCTATGCCAAGTCATGGTCTAAGAAACGCGGATTAGTGACAAGTGACGCTTACGTTCCGCTCTATTACGCGCCGGGCGAAGCTTACCAGTTTGATTGGAGCCATGAGATTATTCGTCTCAATGGCGTGACGACGACCATCAAGGTTGCGCACGTTCGATTGTGTCATAGCCGGATGATGTTTACGCGGGCTTACATGCGCGAAAGCCAGGAAATGGTATTCGATGCACATGACAAGGCTTTTGTGTTTTTCCGTGGCGCTTGTACGCGCGGCATATACGATAATATGAAAGCGGCTGTTGATGCCATTTTTGTCGGGAAAGAGCGGCAGTATAATCGTCGGTTCCAGCAAATGTGCTCTCATTACCTTGTTCAGCCTGTTGCCTGTACTCCGGCATCAGGTTGGGAGAAGGGACAAGTCGAGAACCAGGTGGGCTTGGTTCGAGAGCGCTTTTTTACACCGCGTTTACGGGTCAAAAGTTTGGAGGAGCTTAATGTCTGGCTCCTCGATAAATGTATCGCTTATGCAAAAGCACATCGTCATCCTGAACAAACGCAGCGCATGATCTGGCAGGTATTTGAGGAAGAACGCAAAAGTCTGGTACCCTATATTGGCCCATTCGATGGCTTTCACTGTGTTCCAGCGTCCATATCAAAAACCTGCACCGTCCGTTTTGACAACAATAAATACTCGGTTGTTTCAACGGCAGTTGGTCGCCCTGTAGAGGTTCATGCCTATGCAGATCGGATTATCATCCGGCAGGATGGTGTGAAGGTCGCAGAGCATACGCGTAGCTTTAATCGAGGAGAAACGGTCTATAACCCATGGCATTATGTGCCTGTTCTTGCTCGAAAACCTGGCGCTCTACGCAATGGCGCACCTTTCCGCGATTGGGTTTTGCCAGCTGCAATGGAGAAAATCCGCAAACGTTTGCAGAGCGCTCACGATGGTGATCGGCAGATGGTCACCATCCTCGCATGCGTGCCGTCCGACGGATTGGCAAATGTCGATGCTGCATGTCAGGAAGCGCTTGATCATAACGTTTGTTCCGCGGCGGTTATCATCAATATTCTCGCACGTGGTCGAGATCCCGCTCCTGCTCCAACACTCCAAATCCCAGATGCACTTCGATTGATGCATGAACCAATCGCCGACTGTTCACGCTATGACAGCCTTAGGAGGGCAAGCTGATGGAGCGCACGCAGGTACTTGAACTGATGGGAACGCTGAAGCTCTATGGTATGCGCAGCGCTTATGACGAGGTGATGGGGAATGGCATAAAACGGCAGCACGAACCGCCCCGTATTGTGGGTGAATTGTTGCAGTCGGAAATTGCAGAGAAACAAGCACGTTCCATTCGATACCAGCTCAGCATTGCCAAACTACCTCTTGCTAAAGACATTGAGGACTTCGACTTTACCGGCACCCCAATCAACGAAGGTTTGGTTCGCGAGTTGGCCACAGGCATTTTTGTAAGCGATCAAAGAAATGTTGTTCTTGTTGGTGGCACGGGAACAGGAAAAAGCCATCTGGCCATTGCCATTGCGCGCTCGCTCATTCGCAATGGCACACGTGGCCGTTTCTTCAATGTTGTTGATCTCGTCAATCGCCTTGAAACAGAAACACGCAACGGGAAACAAGGCAGAACCGCGGAATATCTCAACCGTCTCGACTTTGTTATTCTCGACGAGCTGGGTTACTTGCCATTCGCTCAGGCAGGCGGGCAGTTGCTGTTCCACCTTATAAGCAAGCTCTACGAGCGAACCTCGATCATCGTTACGACCAATCTGGCGTTCGGCGAGTGGCCCACTGTCTTTGGTGATGCCAAAATGACAACCGCACTTCTGGATCGCCTGACGCACCATTGCGAAATCGTAGAGACAGGCAACGATTCATGGCGCTTTAAAAACCGCTCTCAAAGCTAAAGCCGAAAGAGCTAATCACCCGCACTTGGCCTACCCTCTGCAACCCCGGCCAGCGTCGGGCAGGCCAAGTGCTAATCCGTAATCAGGGGGTCAATATTGGATAAGTAAAGGGGGTGAATATTCCGTTCCGATTGACAGGCTCACCGAGATACCGTTATATTCCGCAACGATCGTCTGCACGGCCCGATGTTCGGTTGTTTCCATCGGCAGGTTCAGGGCGTGCGGGCCGGTCAGTTCCGGGATCCATTTGCGTGGGTCGATGAACTTTGGGCCAATGATCAGAGCCGTAAGATAACCATCGAGACCGCTCATTGACCAGATTGGCGACGCCGGACGGCGCCCCTTGATAAAGGCTTCGAACGCCTCGTCATCAAGCTTCGGTCGAGCCGTCGTCCCCTAGCTGTTGTGCGTCATGCCGCCGGTCGCTCCTGCTACGCCATCGCCTCATGCTCAGCCTTCCAGGTCCACGGCAGGAGGCTTTCCATTTCGCTGGCTTTCACTTTGCCGGAGAGGATGCGCTCCAGCACATCGGCAAGCCAGACCTCCGGGTCCACGCTGTTAAGTTTTGCCGTGTTGACGAGCGATGCGAGGACAGCGAAAGTCTTTCCACCCCGCTCGTTGCCCACGAACAATGAATTCTTCCTCGTCAGGGCCACGGATTTCATTGAACGTTCGACCATATTGGAGTCGACCTCGATCCGGCCATCATCAAGGCAGGCTGTCCCCCGGTTGAAGGCTGCTGAAGCTGAGATTGCCCGGCTGGAGGCAGTGGAGAAGAGAGCCAACGAACGGATTACCAATCTGACATACTGAAATTAAACGAATTACCATGCTCCGATTAGTCGAACGCATTGCTTGACACACCATTACTGAAGGAATCACGCCCCTCTGATGCCCCATGAATAAGAAAGTGCAAAACCGGATCGTACTTGACCTCGGCCACATCTGGGTTATTCTTGAGATACTTCTCCGGATCGACTAGGCCTCTCTTTGTCACTTCCCTGAGCACCGCTTTGGATGGCTTCACCATTTGGATTACCTTACAGAGAATCTCCGCGTTCGCAACGAGACGCATATTCTTTCTACGTTCCGCTTCCGTTTTGCTCTTCTCAGCATCCAGCAAAGATTTGCTGAGCTTAGCCTCGTGAAGAGACGCTGAAAGTCGTGCGCTCAGAGCGCCGAGTTCACTTATGAATCTCTGACGTTCCGCTTCCGCCTTGACGGCTCTGACTTTTGCTCGTTCGGCAACCTTCTCGCTTTTTAGCAACAATCTAGTTAACGTCGATATTTCGTTGAAACGCGCCGATAGCTGGGTAGCTAAAACAGTGATATCGCGCTCGAAATTGCCGCGCTCGGCATCAATGGATTCCAAGTGATCAGTCTGACCCGTGGCTTCTGTAACACTTGCGTCCATAGCAGTTTCTACGATTAGAGCTTCCTTCCCAGATAGAAGTTCGCACTGGGGTAATACCTGCTCTGCTAACAAACAGTTCAACTCTGTCATATCAATTCCTCCTTTTTAACAATCCTTGGCGATTATGTGATTGCTAAAATCAGATACCAGCCTACGATCTAGTGGACGATGTATTCCCACTATTATCAACTATATCTTGAATACGACTAATCGATAATTCATCGAGTGCGCGGATAACTGCCTGTTTTTTAGAGTTTTGAACACTGACAGAATCGGCTCTACGACGCTTGAAGATCACCGTATCGATGGCTACTTTGTGCATCCAACCGGCAGCCATTGTCTGTACGTTCCACTGCCAATCCTGATAGCCGAACCCGTGGTCGATGTCTCGGCTCTGATAAGGAATAGACCGGGCCGCCTCAACCGGATAGAGACTCATCATGTCATAATAGTTAGCATTGTAGAAATAATAAGGGTTGAACAACTCGTCCATCTGATCGGGTTTAACAAAGATAGCGTTCGCTCCCTCAAATATCCAGTTCAGTTCTGGATGAATGATTACCTTCTCATTCCTCGCCTCATGATACTGTAATAGGGCAATCGCTTCTTCGAACCAGTTCTCACTGACTAGATCATCAGCGTCAATGAATGCAATCCAACGACCTGTGGCTTTGTCAACCATCGCGTTTCGCGTCAAGAAAGGATCCTTAAACGTGAAACGATGAAGATTCCATTTTGACAGCGCGTCTTGGGTGAAGAATTCCTCGCATTCGGGTGTGGCGTTATCGAGGCCGATCAGCCGTTCGACTGATAGGCCATTGGCTACGACGCGCGCGATGGCTGCCTCAACACTTACAATCATTGGACCAGCGACGATACTTTCGTTATGCGCAGTTATTGCTATGGTAAGGTCAGCCATCCACGGACTCCATCGCGTTACGGATCGATACGGTATAGGCCTCAACCGTACGTTCCTTCCTAATCTGAGCGCGCAAGACAGCAGCCTTCTCCCGAGCCGCAATGGGATCGGCGAAAATCGCTTGCAATGCTTTTATGTAATCGTCAACGTCCTCGATCCGCTCAACCGGCCACGAAACATTTTCGCGCAACACCTCCGAGGTCCCGCCCGCAAGCGATCCCACCAGGGGAAGTCCCGCTGCTGCAACATCCAACAAGATGTTGGGTACACCATCCCACTCGGACGTATACAACCATGCATCGCATTGATCGAGTGGCAAATCCGAAAAGACCTGATAGAGGCCTTCGTGCCGGACGTTTTCTGGCACCGTCAGGGCCAAGATGGATCGGTCGAGCACAGATTTGCCCCACATGCGGAAGGTCACATCGGGCATCCGACGTGCGATCTTATAAACAATGTCGACGCGCTTCTGCCTATCGAACCGCCCCGCCCAAAACACTTCGTGCCGTCGACCCAAGATAACAGGAGGGACAGGTATTCTTGTTATTTCATCTGAAAGGGGAGTCGCCAACTTCACAATCTTGGTGCGGCTGCGTGGGGGTAGATGGAAGCGTTCCGACAATTGGTCTCGCAGAAAGTCACTGTCTGTGAAAAATTTCTTGTGAACAGCAAAGGTAGGCTGGAAGTTTCGGACCGGATATCCGGCTACATTGCCAAAAATATCCATCTCTGAACAGAAAAGGTAAGAGTAGATTCTCGCGCAACAACTGAGTGGCACCCCGTAGGCGCTAAGCACCTGCCAAAACGTTGCACTGTTCACATTAAATATGTCAGTCGGTTGGAGCGAGCGTAGGAAAGAAACAAGCAGTCGGTGGCGATTGTCACCCTTCAACGCTTGAGCATGTTCGGCAAAATCGACATGGCGCGCACCGGTAGGAAACCATTCGGGAAAATCCATCTCACTGGTTTCTGTGCGGATAATAACAATATCCCGGGGATCGTAAATCCGGGCAAGGGCATCGGCCAAATAACCGGCGACTCGAGCGGCACCACTGAGATGGCACCACGGTATGAGCACTACAACTTTGGCAGGTCGAAATTCGGCTTCGATATGCATCCGCCTCATAGCAGTCATAAAACGAAGAATCGCTTCGGAACGAAGTGGGGAAACGCCTGCTGACAAGGAAGCCAGCCAGCCTTGGGAGATCAATGGCTCGATCTGTTCGGCTTTGGCTATCATCTCGCCGAGCTTGCCCCGTTCCATTCTGCTGCGCAGCGAGATCAGCTTCTCTTGGCGCGCTCGCTCTAGGGCTTCAGATTCCAGACCGAAGGCGGAGCAGTACTGCTCAAAAGCCTCAGATCCCACCGAGTACTCGCTGGTCGGCAGATGTTGTTTGCGCCCTTCTTCAAGGTAATGGAGGTGAACATCCCTATCCTCCTTGCCAACCTGAGGATTGTTGGCTTTATATAGAGATGGGGAGAAATCTGGCCAAAGCTGACGTCCCTCCCGTCGTCCATGAGATAGATAGTGCAGGATTGGATTCACGTTAGCTCGGATTAGGTCAGGATATTTCTGCACGAAGAAAGGAAGGTCAATCAATCCCTCGATTTCTTCATAAGCTGGACCATTACGCTCCTCAGCGATACGCGCGCGTACAGAATTGACCAGCCGTTGAAGGTGTGGCCGATAGGGATATTGCTCGTCAGGCGTAAAAAACGACAACCTGTGTTTCTGCATTAAAAGCGGATCTGCTGACATCAGACCACTGTTCTTAAGAAAATGTAGAAGCGGATTGAAACCTTCCGCGACTGCTTTAGGATGCGCTTTAATATAAGCCTGCGAATCGAAATTTGCGCTTGGAGAGCGCCCCAGAGCTCCTCCGATCCACATAAAATGTTCAAGCGGAGAAAGGCTAATATTGTCTACATCCGGGTATTTCGCCCTATACCATTCAGCGTCAAATAACCCAGATGCTTCAACGAGCTCTAGATCAAATTTATTACCCCACATCCGCGTGCCCTTAAATATATTATTTACTTTTAGCGTGAAGCATATGCAGTGTCAGTAGTCAAGGCGCTTCTGAAATATCCCCCTAATTCACCAAGCAGGCTCTCTCACTCACATGGGAACCGTAGGTCAACTAGTCTTATTTTCTCATCGCAAAAATCCTTACACTTGTTTTACTATCTAACGCCTGAGCCAAATTGAATGACACGGGTAGCTTCCGCTGCCGGTTTAAACTCATTTACGGCCGTCATACTTTATGGTTGCACCATGTATCCCGCTTTCGTGAGGTAAAGTCTCAGGAGAACGAGACCATTCTCAAATGCGGTATTTGAAGCGAGCCCTAACCATGCAGCAAAATCACGACCTCGGCGGAAGTTTGCCATTTCTAGAGCGAAAGCTTCGATAGCAAATGCTGTAATCGGTCCGATGCTGGGCATCGTTTGCAGCCGGCGGGCTTTGTTTGTTTCTTCTGACAGACGTTTCGCCGTCTTCGTGTGGATGTCGATACGTGACGATATATCGGAGATCTGCGTCAGCAGATATTGGCATTCCTTGCGAGACAAGGCAGACAGATCGCTGTTCGGTTCATCAAGAATGGTCTCGCCCCGCTTGAGATGGCTGCTCCCCTGCGAAATACTGTGCCCAAATCTCAAATGGCATCAGACTAAGTGACATATTTCTTGCGCCAGTTATAAAAAGTGGTGTCCGAAATACCTACCTTGCAACAGAGCTCGCCAATCGGCGTTCCAGCCTCGGCTTGCTTCAAAACAGATGCACTCTGCGCTTCCGAAAACTTCGATGCTTTCACGGAAATCTCCTTCTCCCAGATAAGGGATTATAAGTGGAAAACCCCAATTCTGAATGACCTAATTTAACGGGAGCATGTCAAGGCTTTGAGATGACCGGCTGGCGGCGGAGGCATCTCGGGATCCGGTCGGTAGTTGGGCAATTCGATGTTACCGCGCCACGCCACAGCCATGACTTGTGACGTGTTCAGAATGTTTACCGACCAGCCGTTCGCTTCGGCATAAGTCACCGCCTCGTATACGTCGGGGCAGATCAAATCGTGAAAGAATATAAGCGCGTTTTCCGCCATGAACGGCAAGATAGCACGGGTGTCCTTAAGCGGTGCGCCGAGGTCGTGAAAGCCATCGATAAAAGCAACAGACCAAGGCTCTGGCTGGCGCTCACGGGCAAAACCCACCAATCCCGGAGAATAGCCCGGATAGAGTGCCGCTCGTGCTAATCCCTCGTCTCCGGTTGCTGCGACGATACTGGCACGTACATCAGCAAGATGTTGCTCCTCGCCCAGAGCAGGATCAATAACATCAAGGCACAGACCTGCGGCTAGCAAGTGTACGGTTGACCAAGCGAGGTGACAACCGATCTCTAAACCTCGATGCCCCGAGAACTGGCGCGAGAAATTGTAAAGGATGCAGGCTTCCTCATAAGAGAGCACACCGATGTTGGTCCTTTGTGAACGAACGTCCGTGCGCCAAGTATGGGGAGAGTTGCGTCGTAGCCATGGCCACTTAACCTGTGAGGGATCACTAGCCTGTAGCGAAGGAAACACATTCAGGAGTTGTGGATCAGTAAAGCCTTCGGGAACGAAATCATGGCGCTTTTGATCTGTATTTAACGGCTTAACGGCGATTCGACCAGCATAGTCAACAGGGATGAGGAATGGACGCGAGCCGGGGGCTATCTGCCCCAGATAGTCATCCACTGCCTTTTTTGACCCGCCCCAGTGCCCATAATCGTCGATAAGGAGAATACCGTTTCGGCACAG